>JBARZK010000202.1:0-1851 GCA_049649965.1 Erythrobacter sp. | reverse complement strand
GTGAGGGCGTGCTCCATCTTCATCGCCTCGAGCACCATCAACCGCTGCCCAGCGGTGACCGCGTCACCTTCGGCGACATCCACCGCGATGACCTTGCCCGGCATCGGCGCGAGGATCGCGCCATCGGCGGCGGCTACCGCTCCAGCCAGCGGGCGGGGGAGGTCGAAGCGCAGTCCATGGCCATTCTCGAATACGATGATCCCCCCTTCGTCGACTGCCCAATCGAGAAAGCGAGCGGGGTGATCCTGGAATGTATCGACAACATGAACCTGGCCCTCGTGGGCAATGGCGACAGGCGAGCGGGGGGCCGCATTCAGGCGGAAGCCTTCGAATTCGAACCATGGTGGGTTGTCATAGCTCCCATCAATCTCCTCGCGGACCCGCGCCGCGGTTTGTATTGAAGATTGAGAGACTTGGGGGCCGCGCACCAGTTCGTCGAGATTGTCGCCGATAAAGGCGGTGGTGACATCGCCCGTTCGGAAATCTTGCGCCAGCAGGCATTCGCGCAGGAACGCGGCATTGGTCCTGACCGGCCATACGCGCGTACCCTCGAGCGCATGGGTCAGTTCGTCGATCGCCGCATGCCGATCCTCGGCCGACGCGATCAGCTTGGCGATCATCGGGTCGTAGAAAGGCTGGACCTTGTCACCGTCCTCCACCCCGGTTTCGCAGCGCAGTTCGTCAGGAAGAACGAAAATGCGCAGCGGTCCCGTGCTTGGCAGAAAGCCGGTCGCCGGATCCTCCGCATAGAGCCGCGCTTCAATTGCATGGCCGTTGATCGACAGTTCGTCCTGTTTCAGCGGGATCGCCTCACCAGCCGCCACCCGCAGTTGCCATTCCACCAGATCTACCCCGGTGATTTCCTCGGTCACCGGATGCTCGACCTGAAGGCGGGTGTTCATCTCCATGAAGAAGATGCGGTCGGCGCGCAGGCCTTCGCTGGCGTCGGCGATGAATTCGATCGTGCCCGCGCCTTCGTAATCGACGGCCTTGGCCGCGCGCACGGCGGCGGCGCAGATTTCCTCGCGCGTGGCCTCGTCCATTCCCGGCGCGGGGGCTTCCTCAATGACCTTCTGGTGGCGGCGCTGGAGCGAGCAATCGCGCTCGAACAAGTGGACGACGTTGCCGTGGCTGTCGCCGAAAACCTGCACCTCGATATGGCGGGGCGAGGTGATCCACTTTTCGAGGATCACGTCGTCATTGCCGAAGCTGGCCGTGGCTTCGCGGCGGCAGGATTCGAGCGAGGACAGGAAGTCCTCCGCAGCATCGACCTTGCGCATCCCCTTGCCGCCGCCGCCCGCGACCGCCTTGATCAGCACCGGATAGCCGATCGCGTCGGCCTCCTGCTTCAGGCGTTCGGCGCTCTGGTCGTCGCCGTCATAGCCGGGGGTGACCGGCACCCCCGCCTCACGCATCAGCTTCTTGGCGGCGTCCTTCAGGCCCATCGCGCGGATCGAGGATGGCGGCGCGCCGACCCAGATCAGCCCGGCATCCTTCACCGACTGGGCGAAGTCGGCATTCTCGGACAGGAAGCCGTAGCCCGGATGGACTGCCTCTGCACCCGTTTCCCTGGCCGCCGCGATGATCTTCTCGCCGACCAGATAGCTCTCGGCGGCGGGCGAGGGGCCAATATGCACCGCCTCGTCCGCCTGCCGAACGTGCAGTGCTTTGGCATCGGCATCGGAATAGACAGCGACCGTGGTGATCCCCATGTCGCGCGCGGTTCGAATGATGCGACAGGCGATCTCGCCGCGATTGGCGATGAGGAGTTTTGCGATCATGCGAACCGGTTAGGCCCGGCGCGCAGTCGCTTCAAGCGGCATCGGGGCGGAAGTCGCGAATGCCCCAGGT
>JBARZK010000201.1:0-4824 GCA_049649965.1 Erythrobacter sp. | reverse complement strand
AAGGCTGTGAACGACCGATTCGGCCACCAGGTCGGCGATCAGGCACTCGTCGCCTGCGCCGATGCGATCCGCGGCGGCGAGGGACGTGACGAGGTTGCCGTGCGTCTGGGCGGAGAGGAATTCGTCGTCCTGTTGCGTGGATCGGAGACGCTCACTCGCGCCGAGGCGCTGCGGCAGGGTATCGCGATCCGCATCGCCCGCGATGTCGAAGGGTTGGACCGGGTCGTGACCGCGAGCATGGGAGTGGTCGAGATTCCGCGCGACTCCAACGCCATGATGGATTTCGACGACCTGTATGCCCGCGCCGACAAGCTGCTCTACGAGGCCAAGGCGACAGGGCGCAATCGCACGACCTACGAACGCCTGAAGGTGTTTCGCACGCCACCCGCCGCACGGCCCAATCTGACGGGTGCCGAAGCCGCGTAAGCTAGGACGCGGATCGGAACGGCGCGAGAATGGCGGGCCGCACCCGGGCCGGGCTTCCGCTCTTGCGATCCAGCATGGCCCAGCTCGTCTTGGCGCTCACCAGCGGCTTGCCGCTCGCATCGCGAAACTCGACCATACGGATCGAGGTCGCGCCGCGCGCCTCGCCCTCGATCCAGGTCGTTCCCTCGGCTTGTTCGCCAATGGCGATATTGCCGCGATAATCGATCTCGTGACGCACCACGACCCAGTAGAACGCCGCGCGATCCTCGGCCCTCGCGGCGGTGTTCCAGTGGGCGGTTGCCAGATCCTGTATCCACTGCACCCACACCGCGTTGTTCACGTGCCCCAGTTCGTCGATATGCTCGGACCCGGCGGTGAAGGTGCGGGAAAAGCGCGGTGGGTCGGCGGAAACGTCGCCGCCGGTCATCCGCCCGCCTGCGCGTCCGTCATCTCCATCTGCCACAGGATGAAGGCATATTCCTCGGCCGTTTCGCGCAGCGAGTTCCAGCGGCCCGACTGCCCGCCATGGCCCGCCCCCATGTTGGTCTTGAGCAGCAGCGTGTTGTCGTCGGTCTTGGTGTCGCGCAGTTTCGCGACCCACTTTGCCGGCTCCCAATAGGTGACGCGAGGATCGTTGAGCCCGGCGGTAACCAGCATCGGCGGATAGTCCTGCGCGCTCACCTGGTCGTAGGGTGAATAAGACAGGATGTAGGCGAAGGCCGACTTGTCGGTGATCGGATTGCCCCATTCCTGCCATTCGCCCGGCGTCAGCGGCAGTTCCTCGTTCAGCATGGTGCCCAGCACGTCCACGAACGGCACATGCGCGACGACCGCGCCGTATTGCTGCGGATCCTGGTTGACGATCGCACCCATCAGCTCGCCGCCCGCCGAACCGCCGCTGGCCGTCACCATGCCCTCGGCGGTGAAGCCCTGCGCGATCAGCCCGCGCCCGGCATCGACGAAATCGTTGAAGGTGTTGGCGCGCTCGAACAGCTTGCCCTGCAGGTACCAGCGCCGCCCGAGGTCGTCGCCGCCGCGAATATGCGCGATGGCATAGGCGAACCCGCGATCGAGCAGGCTGAGCCGCGTGGTCGAAAAGCCCGGCGGGATGGCGTACCCGTACGCACCGTAGGCGTAGAGGTGGAGCGGCCCCGGTCCCTCGATCCCGCGCTCTCGCAGCAGGGCTTCGCGGTCCTTGCGCATCACCACGCTGACCGGGATCATCGTACCGTCGCGCGCTTCGACCTCGGTGCGTTGCGTTACGTAGAGATCGCCGTCGTATCCGCTCGGGATTTCCTGCTGCTTGAGCAGCTCCAGTTGCCCATTCTCGACATGATAGTCGTAGACCGAATCGGGCGTAACCATGCTCTCGTAGGCCAGTCGCAGGACGGTCTGATCGTATTCGGGATTACTGGACAGACCGGCGGTGTAGCTCGCTTCGGGAAATGCGATCGGCTCGGCCTGTGTCGGTGCGTCGTATCGGCGGATCTGGACCTGGTCGAGCCCGTTCAGCCGCCCTTCTGTCACCATGAAGGTCTCGAAAAGATCGAAATCCGTGAGGTAGAATTCGTTCGATCCCTCCAGCACCGTCTGCCAGTTCTCGGGGCTGTCGACCGGCGACTTGGCCAGCCGGAAGTTGATGTGTTCGTCATTGGTGAGGACGAACAGTTCGCCGTCGCGCATGTCGATTTCGTATTCGACGCCCTTCCGCCGCGGCTTCACGAGCGTGAGTTCGCCGGTCGGATCGGCGGCGGAGACGAAGCGCACTTCGCTCGTCTCGTTGTCGCCGGTTGCAATGATGAGGTAGTCTTCCTGCGCGGAAAGCCCGGAATTGACCGAGAAACTCTCGTCCTCCTCGCGATAGAGGAACACGTCCTCCGACACCGGCGTACCGATCCGGTGCAGCCGAGCGTCGAGCACGCGCCAGTTCTCGTTCGCCTTGCCGTAGACCAGCGCCGTATCGTTCGCGACCCAGGTGAGGCCGGTGCGCACTTCCGGGATTTCGTCGCCGAACAGTTCGCCGGTTTCGAGATCCTTGACCCGCGCGGTATAGCGTTCCGAACCGTTGGTATCGGTCGAATAGGCGAGATAACGGCCGTTCTTGCTGACGGCGACTGCGCCAAGGCGGAAATACTCATGGCCCTCGGCGAGCGCGGTTTCATCGAGGATCAGCTGCCCTTCGGCGTTGTCGGGCGCGCCAACCGGCTTGCGGTAATGCTTGCGATACTGGGCACCTTCCTCGAATTCGGACCAGTAGAGGTAGTCGCCGCGACGCTGGGGAACGGTGCTGTCGTCCTCCTTGATCCGCGCGCGCATCTCTTCGAACAGCGTTTCCGTGAGTTGTGCGTGCGGCTCCATCGCCGCCTCGAACCACGCATTTTCGGCACGCAGGTATTCAAGCACATCCTCGTCGTCGATCTCGGGATAGGACTTGTCGTAAAGCCAGTCGTACGGATCGCTGATTGTGATGCCGTGGAACGTGTAGCTGTGATCGCGCTTTTCGGCGATTGGCGGGGAAGTCGGGGCGGCTGTTTCGGCGCTCACGTCGCTTGTGTTCCTTTCGGACTGGGTCTGGTTCGCGGCCTCGGCACCGCAGAGCGGGGCGAAGGCCAGGCTGGCGGCGCAGGTAAGCGTGGCGAGCCGGAATTGCGAGATGCGGTGCATGGGCTTTCAATCCTTCGATGGGCGGCTTCGCTGGAAAGCGCGAGCGGGCGAGCCTATGTGAGCAGTCATTAATCGCAACGTCGGCGCCCACGCAATGCGCGACGTCCAGTCCGACGGAAACGAGGATCGATCGAATGCTGATGCAAACCCACGAAGCCCGTCTTGCCGCCCTCCGCGAGGAACTCAAGCGCCGCGATCTCACCGGCTTCGTCGTCCCGATAAGCGACGAGCACATGAGCGAATATGTCGGCGACTACGCCCAGCGACTCGCATGGCTTACGGGCTTTGGCGGCTCGGCCGGTTTCGCCGCGGTCACCCTCGATCACGCGGCGATCTTCGTCGATGGACGCTACACCGTTCAGGTGCGCGACCAGGTCGATGCGGACCTGTTCGATTACCGCAGCGTGCCGGGCGACAGTCTGGGCAATTGGCTGAAGGAGGTTTGCCAGGATGGCGCGCGGATCGGCTACGATCCCTGGCTGCACACCTGGAACTGGGTCGAAACGCTTGAGAACGCGGTCGAGGCTTCGGGCATCGCCATGGTGCCGACGGATGGCAACCCGATCGATGCGGTGTGGTCGGACCGACCCTCGCCTTCTCCCGCAGAGGCGATCGTCCAGCCCGACGATCAAGCCGGCCTTTCCTCTGCGAAGAAACGCGCCGATGTCGCAGACTGGCTCGCCGACGAAGGACTGGACGCGGTGGTCGTCCCTGCACTCGATTCGGTCGCGTGGCTGCTCAACATTCGTGGCAGCGACGTTTCGCATACGCCGGTCGCCCACTCCTACGTCATCGCGCATGGCGATGGCAGCGCCGAGCTGTTCATTGCGCCCGGAAAGGTCACACCCGAGGTCGCTCAGCACCTCGGCAACGCGGTGACCGTGCGGCCGCGCGACGAGTTCGAGGCGGCTCTCGGCGAGCTGGCGGGCAAGACCGTGAGCGTCGATCCGGATTTCGGCGTAGCCGCGATCGCGCAGGGCCTTCGCGCGGGCGGCGCGACGTTCCGCTTTCGGCAGGATCCCACCATCCTTGCCAAGGCGATCAAGAACGAGGCGGAAATCCAGGGTCATCGCGATGCCCAGGCGCGCGATGGGGCCGCAGTCGGCCGCTTCCTGCGCTGGATCGAGGAAAATGCCCCGTCCGGCGAGATCGACGAGCTTGCTGCCGCCGCGAAGCTCGAAGGTTTCCGCCGCGAGCATGGCGACCTTCGCGATACGTCGTTCGACACGATCAGCGCGGCAGCCGGTCACGCGGCCCTGCCGCATTACAAGGTCGATGAGGACAGCAACATCCCCATCCCCGCAGGATCGATCTATCTCGTGGATTCCGGCGGCCAGTATCCCGCCGGAACCACCGATATTACCCGTACCGTCTGGATCGACACGCCAGGCGGCTCGGATCCGACGGCGGAGATGAAAGACCGCTTCACCCGTGTGCTGAAGGGTCATATCCAGATCGATCGCGCGGTCTTTCCGCAAGGCACAAGCGGCGGCCAGATCGATGCGCTTGCGCGGCAGTATCTGTGGGAAGCGGGTGTCGACTATGCGCACGGCACCGGGCACGGCGTGGGCAGTTTTCTGGGCGTCCACGAAGGTCCCCAACGGATCGCCAAGCCGGGCGGCGGACAGGCCGGTACCGCACAGGAACTGCACGCCGGAATGATCTGCTCGAACGAGCCGGGCTACTACAAGCCGGGCGAATTCGGCATCCGGATCGAGAACCTCGTGCTGATCG
>JBARZK010000200.1:0-41264 GCA_049649965.1 Erythrobacter sp. | reverse complement strand
CTCGTATGGACCGCGCGCGATATGCGACTGCTGGCGCGCGCGTCCGGTGCGCGGGCAGCGCCGTTGACACTCGCTGCGGCGCTGGCGGCGCTGGTGCTGTTCGTACAGCTGCTGCTGGGCGCATGGGTTGCCGGCCTCAACGCGGGGCATGCCGCGTATGACTGGCCACTGATGAACGGCAGTCTCGTGCCGCAAGTCGACTGGTCCGGCGGGGTGCTGTGGACGGTCACCCACGATCCGTTCCTGCTGCAATGGCTGCACCGCTGGTGGGCGTTCGTCGCGCTCGCCGCGCTCGTCGTGTTCGCGCGCCGCGCGCGTGGCACCGACCGGTTTGCGACGATAGCCGTCAATGCGACGCTGGGCTTCATGGTCCTGCTCGGCATCGCGACCGTCATGTCGCAGGTATCCTTGTGGATCGCGGCCGCGCACCAGCTGACCGGCGCGCTGCTGGTCGCAAGCGTTGCGCGCGCCATGCACAGCGATGGTGTGCGCCGCATGGGCTTGGCAGACGCGAAGTGACGGGGGTGCAGGCAGCCTTGGTCTATTGCCCGTTCCCCGATCGCGACAGCGCGCGCGAGATCGCCGAACGCCTTCTCGAAGCCCGATTGATCGCCTGCGCCAACATCATTCCGGGCGTCGAAGCGGTGTTCGAATGGGAGGGGCGCTGTTCGAGCGAACTCGAGGTCGGCGTCCTGTTCAAGACCACCGCCGCACGATGCGACGCGCTGGTAGAGAAGCTCGGTACGCTCCATCCCTACGACACACCGGCCGTCGTCGCATGGCACTGCGATGGTGCCCATCCCGCCACGCTCGACTGGCTGATGGAGACCACCCGATCCGCGTAAGGTATTATTATACCTCCCCTACAGGCCCCGGTTTCGCTTGACTACAGCGCCATATCGCGACACATGGCCGCCATCCGATGGCCGGGCCGCTAAGCCCGGTGTCGCGATTCGCACGGGAAGGCGGCAATCGGCATACGATGCCTCGCCCGCTCCATGTGCGAAACACTTTCGATTTTTACGCGTCGTTTCGAACCAAGGATCAAGCCATGAAGGCTATCAGCAAGCAGACCCGGTCGATCAAGCCGGCCGAGGTCGAGAAGAAATGGCATCTGATCGATGCCGAGGGACTGGTCGTCGGGCGTCTCGCCTCGATCGTCGCCAGCCTGCTGCGCGGCAAGCACAAGCCGAGCTACACGCCGCATGTCGATTGCGGCGATCACGTCGTCATCATCAATGCCGACAAGGTGCGCTTCACCGGCAACAAGGCGACCAAGAAGATCTATTACAAGCACACCGGCCATCCCGGCGGCATCAAGGAAACGACACCGGCCAAGGTGCTGGAAGGCCGTTTCCCCGAGCGGGTGCTCGAAAAGGCGGTCGAGCGGATGATCCCGCGCGGCCCGCTGGGGCGCCAGCAGATGAAGGCGCTGCATCTCTACAACGGCACCGAGCATCCGCATGACGGGCAGGACCCGCAGGTGCTCGACGTTGCTTCCATGAACCGCAAGAACAAGGTCACCGCGTAATGGCTGACGAAAAGACCGTTTCGGATCTCTCCGAACTCAAGGACATCGCGGGCGACACGCCCGACGCCGATGCCGCCGAAGTCGCGCAGAACGTCTCGGCCCAATCCTCCGCCCCGCTGCGCGAGCAGGAACTGGATGGTCAGGGCCGCGCCTATGCCACCGGTCGCCGCAAGGACGCGGTCGCGCGCGTCTGGCTGAAGCCGGGCAGCGGCAAGATTATCGTCAACGGCAAGGACCAGGAAATCTATTTCGCGCGTCCGACCCTGCGGCTGATCATCAACCAGCCGTTCGGCATTACCGATCGCAACGATCAGTACGATGTCGTCGCCACGGTCCGCGGCGGCGGGCTTTCGGGTCAGGCGGGTGCGGTCAAGCACGGCATCAGCCAGGCTCTGACCAAGTACGAACCCGAACTGCGCAGCACGGTGAAGGCCGCTGGTTTCCTGACCCGCGACAGCCGTGTCGTGGAGCGCAAGAAGTACGGCCGGGCCAAGGCGCGCCGCAGCTTCCAGTTCTCGAAGCGCTAAGCACTTCGAACTTCCAAACGTCAAAGGGGTGGCGGTCGATCGAGACCGCCACCCCTTTTTCGTGAAAACTTACGTTGCAGCGCGATCGGGCCGCAACCTGTCAGCGTTGCAGAAGCATCACCGCCCAGGACAGCCCGGTACCGACCAGGAACAGCGGCCATGACCAGTACATCTTGCCGGCGACCACGGTCATCAGGTGAATGTCCAGGAAACCGCCATCGGACCCTTGAGAGCCTATGACCAGCGCGATCGTGAACGACAGCAGCGAGCCGAGTACGCATGATTTGAGCAGGTCCATTCCTCGTTCCTCCCGCAGGCTCGATTGAACAGGACACGCACGAGCGCGCGCCATTCAGCGCGCGACCCGCGTCATGTGTTGCGCAGGAATGCTTAAGGCCAAATCACCAAGAAAGGTTAAACGCGCCCGTGACCCGCACCGCGGTCGAGCGCCTTGGTCAGTGCACCGGCGGGTCGACGCGCGGGATCTGGCGGACCGGCGCGACCGGCTCGCCTTCGGAACGCGGCGGCATTGCGTCTTCGGGAACATCGTCGATCATCATGTCGGGCGTGTCGACGTCCTGCAGGTTGCGCACCTCGACTGTGAGCCGCTCGCCGTCCCACGTCAGTTCGTTGAAACTCGGCGGGGTCGACCGGGTGCGTTGCGACAGCGTACCTGCGCCGATCATCCGCACCGATCCGTGCTGCGTCGCCTCCTCGATATCGAAGGCGTCGTGGACATGGCCCGAAAGCACCGCCAGCACCCCGCGCTTCGCCAGTTCCTCCAGCGCGTGGCTGCCGCGCTTGGTCAGGGCCGTGCCCTGCGTACCCACTTCTCGCAGCGGATGGTGAACCATCACGATCGCCTTCATGCCCTCGGGCACACGATCGAGCGCGCGAAGCGTATTTTCGAGCGCGTCCTCGGTCACCCAGCCTTTCGACCAGTCAAGGCGCGGTTGCCAGCGGCGCACGGTCTTTAACGGAATCAGCGCAAGGTTTGGCAGATCGATTTCGCGTTCGACCAGCGCCTTCATCCCCTCGAACCGCTTGTAGGGGTTGGCGAACCGCTCGATCAAATCGAAATAGGGCATGTCGTGATTGCCGATGCTCACGCTAATCGGCACGTCGAGCGCGGTGATCCATTGCGTGGCCGCGTCGAATTCGCGGTGGCGCGCGCGCATGGTGAGGTCACCGGTGATGACCACGGCATCGGGCGGATTATCGGCGATCAGCTGCTCCACCCAGTCGAGTGCGCGCGTATCCTCCAGCCCGAAATGAATGTCGGAAAGGTGCAGGATGCGGTGTCTCGCTGGCATGTTCGGCCTTTTTGCTGTGTTCCGTTCAATCATGGCCGGTTGCCACCAGTTCGACCTGAGGCTCGATGGCGGTAAATTCGTACCCGTCGGCACATTCCACCGGCTCGCCATCAGCCAGGCAGGGGAGCGGGGAATTGTCCATGGTCGTCAGCGTAATCCGGTCGGACAGGCCCAGCCTGTCATGAGGGCCTTCGCGGAACTGGCGGCGCACGGTCTGCCACGCCTGTGCGGCAAAATCGATCGCATCCTCGGCGAAATAGCCATCCACCCTCAGCCCCCATTCCCCCGGGACGATTGCCACCAGCTTGTAGCCCGCCTCGCGCGCCAGAGACATTCCGCGCGGCCAGACGTGAGGCCTTTCGGTGGTCTGACGCAGGGCTTCGACCGCATTGGTAGCGATATCGGTTACGGCCCCGTCACGCATCGATTCGCGCACTTCGTGCCAACATGTGCCGGGTCCGGCCAGCAATTCCGCAAAGGCGATACCGTGTTCGTGGGCAAGAGCGCTGATCCTGTGCGCGCGGGATCTTCCGGCAGCGACGATATCGAGAATCTCGCGCGTCGTGGCATTACCATGCAGACGACGCGAAAGCAGGTTCATCGTACCGCCGGGCAGGACGAGCACCTGTCCGTCCCAGTCCTGCAGGTGGTTGAGCACCGCGCTGACCGTTCCGTCACCTGCATGTACGACTGCCAGCCGAATGCTTTCCTCGTCGAGCGTTTGCATCGGCGGCAACGGGTCGCAGGGAAAGGTGACCTTTCGCGTCACGATCCAAGCGCGCTCATTCAGCATCGTGGCGACATCGATGGGTTCGCCGTCCACCGCCTCCCCGCCAGCGTTGCTTCCGCTGCTGGGGTTCACGATTAGCCAACACGCTGATCTATCGGTCATATCTATGGCAAAGCCCGGCCGGCCCGCACGTTCCCGCCCTCATACCCTGCCGCTCAACATCAGCCATGCGCTGAAGGCGTTCAGTCCGACATAACCTCCATAGACGAGCACCGCGAAAGTGCTGCCGTTCGCCGCGAACAGCATCGCGGCCAGCAGGACGGCGAACTCCAGCGAAAGCGTCAGCCGCCTGCCCGCCTTACGCACACCGCTCGGCAGTTCGTCGAGCAGGCGATGCCCGCTTTCGAGCACGGCGCGGTGCAGCGCGAAGTTCACGACACCCAGGACGAACAGGACAAGAAGCATACCGACCACCCCCTGCCCATATGCGCAAAACGCAGGTCGGGCAAAACACGCGGTTCGTCGGCGCGATAGCGTCTTTTGTCCGCAAGCTCCCCGCCGGTCGAGCGTTCGGGGCGGGTTGGTCGAGGGGCGAATGACCGGTGCGGCCAGGTGCCTTATTCCTCTAACACAGCAGGAAAGCGCGATGCACCCCTGGATCACGAACGGTTTTCGATCCCGTGCCTCCTGCACCTTAAGACGAGAGGAGACCGACCATGAAACTCAATCGCCTGACTGCAGCATTCGCCACGAGCCTCGCCGCCGCTTCGCTGGCGGGCAGCCCCGCACTCGCCGATACCCCGCCGCCCTCGCGCAGCGTAAGCACAGCGGGTCTCGATCTTTCCACGCCTGAGGGTCAAAGGCTGCTCGATCAGCGTATCGAAATTGCCGCGCGCGCCGTGTGCCAGCCGCATCGGATGCACACGGGATCCCGCGTTACCTCGCACGAGGCTCGCGAATGCCTGAAGATGGCCCGCGCCAGCGCTCGCAAGCAGGTCGCCGCGAAAATCAAGCAGGAGAATCGCGGCGGCTGAACTTCGCTTTCAAACAAGTTCCGCGGCGCGCCCCGGCCCCACCGGCGCGCCGACGGGAGGGACGCCCGGACCGGTCACACGATCGGTCCGGGTCGTTCCGTTTGTGCGTGTGGGGGATCAGCGCCCCGCCATCGCCTTGACCTTGGAAAGATAGGTCCGGCCGATCCGCAGCGCCTCGCCGTTCTGCAATTCCGCCGACCACACGCCCAGACCGTCATGCCGCAGGCCGCGGATCGTATCGCGGCGCAGGATGGTCGAGCGATGGATGCGGATAAAGCGATCAGGGTCCAGACGCGCCTCAAGGCCCGCGATCGTCTGCAGCAGAAGATAGGTGCGGGAGGCCTCGGGCGGCTCCGAAGGATCGCCGACATGCAGCCGCACATAATCGCGCTCGGCATCGATCTGGTGCACTTCGTCGATCGCGATGCGCAGCAATTCGGACCGGTGCGGCACCCATAGCTCGTCGAGCCAATGTCTGTCGCCGCGATCTTTGTCATCACTGCCGTTGCGAGACCCGGAATGGCGGAGCGCGCGCTCGATAGCGCGTTCGAGCCGTTCGGCGGAAACCGGCTTGAGCACATAGTCGATCGCTTCGAGATCGAACGCCTCGACCGCGAAATGATCGTGGGCCGTGACGAAGATGACTGCCGGGGGGTTCTCGTGCTCTGCAAGGCGGCGAGCGACCGCCAGTCCGTCGAGTTCGGGCATGGTCATGTCGAGCAGGACGAGATCGGGGGAAAGCTTCTCGGCCAGGCGCAGGGCTGCGGCGCCATCGCTTGCCGTACCGACGACGCGGGTGGCGTCGATCTCGGCACAAATCACCTGGATGCGTTCGACCGCAAGCGGTTCGTCGTCGACGATCAGCGTAGTCAGCGATTGGGCGTCTGTCGTTTCAGCCATAGTTTCCCCAACTCCCTCGATATTGTCCCGCTCGTAGTTCTCGCAGTCCCGACCTATCCTTCGTTCGGTCGTGAAAGCGGAATGCGCAGTTCGGTGCGGTACCCGCCGGGCACCGGCCCCGACGAAAAGCCGATATCGGGGCCGAACCGCGCTTCGAGCCGGTCGCGCACATTTACGAGACCGATGCCGAAACCGTGCAAAGCCCCGTCGGGAACGCCGGGCCCGTCATCGCTAACCGAGACCACCAGCCGGTCGAATTCTTCACGCGCGCTAACCGCGACGGTAACCGGGCGGGTGACGCGAGAGACGGCGTACTTGACCGAATTTTCGACCAGCGGTTGCAGGATCATCCCCGGTACGCGCGCGTTTCGAAGGTCGCCGGGCAGGTCGAATTCGCACTTGAGCCGCTCGGGAAACCGCACCGCCTCGATATCGAGATAGAGTTTCTGCAGGTCGAATTCGTCTTGCAGTGGCACATCGCTGGTCGGTTCGTCGGCGAGACTGTGGCGATAGAAACGACTGATCGTCTGGATCATCCGTTCGGCCCGGTCGGCCTTTCCGGTCATTACCAGCGCAGAGAGGGAATTGAGCGTGTTGAACAGGAAATGCGAGTTCACCTGATAGCGCAGGGACCGCAGCTCGGCAGCCTTGGCGGCGGAGCGGAATTCCTGTTCGCGTCGTTCCGCGGCACTTGCCTGAACGCCTGCGAGCAGCGCGAAATAGGTCGAAGCCCAGGCGAGCAGCAGGAAATAGCGCCCGAGCGCGATTTCCAGCACCGAACGCCAGGTCGCGTCGGTCGTGGGGGCGGGGGCGATGATGAGCGATTCGGATGCTGCCGCACCCGCGCCCGCCTCGCTACCCGCGCGATCCGCCACGTCGGGCGGCAAGTCGTAAAGCAGGTTGCCCTCGTCGTCGAACCGGAGCCCGCGCTCCTCGGCGAAATTACGCTCAAGCTGCTTTTGCAGGTCCTCGAACGCGAAGTGGTTGATCTGGCCAATGGCAATGGCGACCGGCATGGCGAACACGATCGCCGCGCCGATCTTGACCCAAAGGGGCCGCCGGTCGACCATCTTGAGCAACGCCCACAGGACGACGGTCAGTCCGATGGCCGCCAGCGTGACCAGGAACCGCCGGACCGCCATCGCACCCTGCAGATCGAGATCGAGGATGTAGCTGCGAAACGTCGTGAGCAGGAAATACGTCGCCCACAGCACGACCATCGACGCCAGCACCGTCTGGAACGGCACCGTCGCGGTTCGCGGGCGAGCGGAATTTCTGGTGGATCGGCGCGCGGTCATATCTGGCGCAGCAGATAGCGGAGCATGGACGCGCATGCCAATCGGTCGTCGGACCCGGTGTGCGCTTGGTCGAATGACGGATCGGTGCGGGGCGCCGACCATGCGCCTTCATGCCCGATCGCGCCAATCCTAATCGCGGGGGCGGATCATGTCCGATGGCACCACCCATTGCTCGAACTGCTCCTCGGTCAAAAGATCGAGTTCGACAGCTGCCTCCTTCAGCGTCGTCCCCTCGGCATGCGCCTTTTTGGCGATCTTCGCCGCATTGTCGTAGCCGATATGCGGATTCAGGGCGGTCACGAGCATCAGGCTTTCATTGAGCAGTTTCGCGATCCGGTCCTCGTTCGCCTCGATCCCGGTCACGCAATTATCCGTGAAGCTGCGCGCGGCATCGGCCAGCAGGCGCAGCGATTGCAGAACGTTGTAGATGATTACCGGCTTGAAGACGTTGAGCTCCATGTGGCCGTTCGATCCGGCTACGGAGACCGCAACATTATTACCCATCACCTGAGCGCAGACCATCGTGATCGCTTCGCATTGGGTCGGATTGACCTTGCCCGGCATGATCGAGGAGCCTGGTTCGTTCGCCGGAAGCGCGATTTCGCCAAGGCCGCAACGCGGACCCGAACCGAGCAGGCGGATGTCGTTGGCGATCTTCATTGCGCTGACGGCGACGGAATTGAGCGCACCCGACAGTTCGACCAGCGCATCGTGGGCGGCGAGAGCCTCGAACTTGTTGGCGGCGGTGACGAAATCGTGCCCGGTATGGCTGGCAACTTCCTCGGCGAACTTCTCGGCGAACCCGGCCTTGGAGTTGATGCCGGTGCCGACCGCTGTGCCACCCTGCGCGAGTTCGAGGACGCGCGGCAACGTGCCCTTCACCCGCGCGATCCCGTACTCGACCTGTTTGGCATAGCCCGAAAACTCCTGGCCGAGCGTCAGCGGGGTCGCATCCTGCAGGTGCGTGCGACCGATCTTCACGATGTCGGCAAAACTCTGCGCCTTTTCGTCCAGCGCGCCGTGCAGGTGCTCGAGAGCAGGGACCAACCGCTCGATCGTCTCACTAGCCGCGGCGATGTGCATCGCCGTGGGGAAGGTGTCGTTCGAGCTTTGCCCCATGTTGCAATGGTCGTTGGGATGGACCGGTTCCTTGCCCCCGCGCGTGCCGGTGAGGATCTCGTTGGCGCGGCTGGCAATCACCTCGTTGGCGTTCATGTTCGACTGCGTGCCCGAACCGGTCTGCCAGACGCTGAGGGGAAACTGGTCGGAAAGCGTGCCGTCGATCACCTCGCCCGCGGCCTTGACGATGGCATTGCCCAGCTTCTCGTCGAGCACGCCCAAGGTCATGTTGGCCCTCGCCGCCGACTGCTTCTGAATGCCCAGTGCCTTGACCAGCGGGGTCGGCATGGTCTCTGTCCCGATGTCGAAATTGGCGAGGCTGCGCTGGCTCTGCGCGCCCCAGTGCGCATCGCGCGGCACCGCGACCTGACCAAGCGAATCACTCTCGATCCGCACTTCGCCGCGCGCGCCGAAGATCGCGCCGTCGTTGTTCGTATGATTGCTGGCGTCGCTCATCGAAGTTCCCTTTGTCTCTTGTCCCTGCCACGTCGATAGGCGGCGCGCGGCACGATGCCCGCCCCATATGACGGCGCGGCGCGGGAGGTCAAAGGATAGCTCTGCCGGGTCGCGATCGAACGGGCACAGGAACTCGCGCTTGGCACACGCAAGGACCACAGGTAGGAAGGGTTGACGCGCTGTGTTGCTTCGATAATACAGCTGGCGGAGGGATAATGAGCGATATTACGATGACGCGTGACACGGCCTCGGAAGATGCCCCGGCGGAACAGGCCCGGGGCGGCGCCATGGCTTCCACGATGAAGGCCCGCCGGGCGATGATCGACAGCCAGCTGCGCACGAGCGGCGTGAACGAGGAGTTCGCGCTGTCGCGAATGATGGCCGTCCCGCGCGAGGATTTCCTGCCTGCGGACAAGGCCGGGCTCGCCTATATCGACCGATCGGTGCCGCTCGGCACCGATGCCGCACTGGCGCCACCACTGTTCTACGGCAAGTTGCTGATCGAAGGTGCGCCGCAACCCTCCGACGACGTGCTGATCGTGGAAGGCGGTACCGGCTATCTCGCCGAACTGGTGCGCCCTCTTGCCGGCAACATCGCCGAGGTCTCGGCCCAGGACGCGGCGCGCGGAAACCTTCCGGAAGGAGCCTTCACACTGGTCCTGATCGACGGCGCGGTCGAGCGGTTGCCCGATGCGCTCGCGGAAACCGTGGTGGAAGATGGCCGCGTGGTGTCGGGACTCGTCCTTCGCGGCGTGACCCGGCTGGCATCGGGGCGAAAGGTCGCCGGCTATCTCGCCCTCGAACCGCTCGAGGATCTCGGCATCCCGGTTCTCCACGCCTTCGACCAACCGAAGGGCTGGACCTTCTCGTGATCCGACCTCGCGGTCTTTCCCGCGCGGCGCGAGCCGCGGCCTGTTCGGGCGCGCTCCTTTTCGCCGGGTGCGGAACCGCGGCGCAGGCCGACACGCTGCGCGAGGCGCTGGTGCAGGTCTACAACGAAAATCCGACCCTGGCGGCCGCGCGCGCCCAGCAGCGTGCCACCGACGAGGAAGTGCCGATCCAGCGCGCGCCTGGCCTGCCCTCCGCCAGCGCCGATACCCGCTTCGTCGAATTCATCCGCCAGAACACCAACAACTTCTTCCAGCCGCAGCGCGTGGTGACGGTGACCGGCAATCTCGGCGTACCGATCTACAACGGCGGCGCGATCAAGAACGGCATCCGCGCGGCCGAGGAGCGGGTGCAGGCCGGCCGGGCAGATCTGCGCGCCACCGAAAGCTCGCTGTTCTCGCAGGCGGTCGCGGCCTACATGGACGTCTTGCGCACGCAGGCGCTGGTCGAACTGTCGCGCAACCAGGTCGATGTCCTGCGCGTGACGTTCGAATCGTCGAGCGACCGGTTCGAAATCGGCGACCTCACCATCACCGACGTCGCGCAGGCGCGATCGCGCCTGGCGCTGGCGCAGAGCGACCTGCGCACGGCGTTCGCCAATCTCGTCCAGGCGCGAGAGACCTATGTGCAGATCATCGGCGAGGCACCGACCAATCTTCAGCCGCCCCCGCCGCTGCCCAATTTGCCCGACACGGTCGGCATCGCCGTGGTGACGGCGCTGGAGAACAATCCCGATCTGATCGCGGCGAAGGAACGCGCCGATGCCGCCGGGTTCGACACCGAAGTCGCCGGGTCCGGACGCCTGCCGACGGTCTCGCTGTTTGGCACATACGATTACCAGAACACACTCGGCACCATTCCCGACCGCTTGGTCGACCCTGACGATCCCTCCAGCCCGCTGATCGAAAGCCCGCAGAGCGCGACTGGCATCCAGGCGGGCGTCAACATCCGCATTCCGCTGTTCCAGGGCGGCCTTCCCGCTGCGCGCCAGCGACAAGCGGGCGCACGCGAGAGCGCTGCGCTAGAACAGGTGATCGCAACGGAGCGTGACGTGATCGCACAGGTGCGATCGGCCTATACCAGCTGGCAGGCCGCGCTCGCGGTGATCGAAAGCTCGCAGGTCGCCGTCGAGGCCGCCGAACTCAGCCTGGAAGGCGTGCGGGCGGGAAACTCGATCGGCAACCGCACCGTGCTCGACGTGCTCAATGCCGAACAGGAATTGCTGTCTGCAAGAGCGCAGCTGGTGACCGCGCGGCGCAACGCCTATGTCGCGGGCTTCACCGTGCTGGCGGCGATGGGCAAGGCCGAAGCGCGCGACCTCAACCTCGACACCGGCGGACCGCTCTACGATCCCACGGTTAATTACGAGCGCGTGCGCGATCGGATCTGGGACTGGGATCGCGATCCGGAACCCGTGGTACAATCGACCCGGACCGTTGACATTCCGCCCTCCGACGCGACAATCGGGCCTGTGCTGGAACCGGGCGAATAAGCGACCGGCCGTCCGGCACATGGTTAATGCAGGCCTCTTCGCGAGGCGTTGGCAGCGAGGCGCAATACCGTGGCACAGGATGGCGAAGCGTCGGTCGAGGAAATTCTCGAATCGATCAAGCGGGTGATAGACCGCGACAATCGCGAGACGGTGCGTCGTCCCGCGCCTGCGAACCGCCCCGCCCGCAGCGAGCCGAGCGCCTTCGAACTGGACGAACGGGTAGCGGAACGAATCCGGCGAGACGGCGAGGAATTCGGACCACCGCATTCGGAATCGTCGGAACAGGCTCCCGAACCGGCCAATGAGGAAGAAGCGGACGAGGTCCTCGATCTCGCCGACATGGAAGTCGAAGACGACACCGCCCGCAAGACCGCCGCAGACGATGCGCCGCTCATTGCCGAGGCGGTGCGCGGTGCGATGCAGGAAAACCTCGCCGCGCTCGCCATGCTGAGCGAACCGGGCGCGCGTCCGCAGATCGTCAAGTCGGGAGAGACCTCGCTCGAAGGGCTTACGCGTGAATTGCTGCGGCCGATGCTGGCGAAATGGCTCGATGAGAACCTTCCAGCGATGGTGGAAAAGATGGTGCAGGCGGAAATCGCCCGGATCGCGGGCAAGCGCCGCTGAAGTGCGCTTCGCCGCGTGACGTGCCATACGCAATAATACTGGCCCCCGTCGCAGGGCAGCGCTAACCGTCCGCCCATGGGTTTGCACAACTGGAAACGCCGGAGCCTCTCCGCTCCCGCCTCGCTCGCAGCAACATCGCTGATCACCGCTGGATCGCTGATTGCCGCCACGCCCCTCGTCGCACAGGATCGGCCTGAACCCGGCGCCGCGATGGCAGGTTCGCCCCCGCCGGGCCTTGCCAAACCGGCCATGTCTGCCGCCGATCTCGTCACCATGCCGCGCCTTGGCAGTCCGATCGTTTCGCCCTCCGGCACCGAAGCGGTCTATTCGGTCACCCGCACCGATCCGGAAACGTTCGAGCGCAGCCGCGAACATTACCGGCTCGACCTGTCGCAGCCCGGTTCGCAGCCGACGCGTCTCGATCTCGGCATGGATGCGCATGCGCTCGCCTTCGCCCCCGACGGTTCGCTGTATTTTCTCAGTTCCGGCAACAGCGAGCCTGACACGCCCGCACGCTCGCGCTTGTGGACCGTTCCTTCGCCGACATCCGGCACGCCGAGACTGGTCGCCGGGTTCGAACACACCGACATTTCAGGCTTCAAGCTTTCACCGGCCGGCGACAGCATCGCGCTTTGGGCCGAACTCGCGCGCGAATGCGAAACATTCGACTGCGCAATCCGGGAAGAGCGGACTGGAAACGGCCGCCTCTATGAAGGTGATGCCGGTTTCGTTCGCCACTGGGACCGATGGATCGCGCCCGGCGTCTTCAACCGGGTGTTCGTGTTCGAACTCACCGGAGGTGGGCTGTCGGGGAAAGGCATCGCGCTCGACGGCGGCGATGCGCAAGGCGCGATAACAGGCAACACCCCGACCATGCCGTTCGGCGGGGGCGAGGATATTGCCTGGGCGCCGGACGGATCGGGCGTTTATTTCGTCGCGCGCGAGGCGAACGCGCAAGAGCCTATGTCGACCGACCTCGACATTTATTTCTCCGATCTTTCCGGCGGCGCTCCCCGCGTTCTCACCGGGGCGAACGCGGCACACGATTCAGGACCCGCGCCCTCACCCGATGGTCGCACATTGGCCTATGTCGCAATGGCGCGCCCGGGGTACGAATCGGATCGTACCGTCATTCACCTGCGCGACCTCTCGACCGGCGAAACGAGGGCGTTGACCGCCGATACCGACCTGTCCTTCGGTGGCCTGACCTGGAGCGAGGATGGCGCGCACCTCTACGCGACCGCTCCGCGCGTCCTCGATATCCCTGCGTTCCGCATCGATCCGCAGACGGGCGCGGTAGACGAACTCAACCTGATGGCAGGAACTGAGGCGCACATCGCCAACCTGATGCCCCTGTCGGGCGGACGGCTGCTCTTCACGCGCGATTCAATCGGCCTGCCGAGCGAGCTTTACCTATCGCAAGGGGACGAACCGGCGACGCCGATCACCAACGTCGTTACCTCGCGCATGGGCGCTCTCGCGACGACCGTGACCACCCGCTTCAGCTTCGCCGGGGCAGAGGGCGACACGGTCTGGGGGCAGGTCACCCGGCTCGAGGAGCAGGAAGGACCGATCCCGGCAATCCTCTACATCCATGGCGGGCCGCAGGGAACGTTCAACGATTCGTGGTCCTCGCGCTGGAACCCGCGCGTGCTGGCGAGCCAGGGCTATGCGGTGATCTCCATCGATTTCCACGGGAGCGTTGGATACGGGCAGGACTTCACCGACGCGATCAACCGCGACTGGGGCGGCAAACCGCTGGTAGACCTGCAGCGCGGGCTCGAAGCGGCGCTGGAACTCGATCCCCAGATCGACGGCAGCCGCGCCTGCGCGATGGGCGCGAGCTACGGCGGCTACATGGTCAACTGGATCGCGGGCAACTGGTCCGACCGGTTCGATTGCCTGGTCCAGCACGATGGCCTCTTCGACCTTCGCAGCTTCTATTATTCGACCGAGGAACTGTGGTTTCCGCGCTGGGATTTCGGCGGCTCCTATGCCGAGGCGCGCGATACCTACGAACGCTGGAACCCGGTCAATTACGTCGATAACTGGCAAACGCCGATGCTGGTGGTGACGGGAGAGAGGGATTTCCGCGTCCCCTACACCCAGGGATTGCAAAGTTTCACCGCGCTGCAGGAGCGCGAGATCCCCTCGCAATTGCTGGTCTTCCCGGATGAGAACCACTGGGTGCTCGGCCCGGAGAATTCTTTGCAATGGCACGACACCGTGTTCAGCTGGCTCAGCCGCTGGATCGGTCCCGAAGCAAGCCCCGACGATACGCGCGAGATTGCCGAATGAGCGATCGCGAACTGCTGTCCGCTCGGACCGCGCTGGCGAAGAAATACGGGGAGGGAGCAGGCGGCATCGAGCGGCACATTTTTCTGTGCGCGCTGCCGACGAAGCCGAAATGCTGCCAGCCCGAACAGGGCGAGGCGTCCTGGCAATTCCTCAAGGACCGGCTGAAGGAACGCGGGCTCGCGGGACCGAAGCGAACCGACAGCCACCCCAGGGGCGCGGGCGGCGGCATCCAGCGTTCGAAAGCGGACTGTTTGCAGATCTGCGACAAGGGTCCGATCGCGCTGGTATGGCCCGATGGCGTTTTCTACCATTCGTGCAGCCCGGCCGTCCTCGACCGGATCATCGAGGAGCACCTTGTCGGCGGCGTTCCGGTCGAGGACTTCCGGCTCACCCCGGCCGGCGATTCTTCGCCCGTCGACTAGTCCGCGTCGTCCCGCCCGCGTCCGGCTCCACGCCCTCGCAGTTCCTCGCTGCTGCCGGGTAGGCGGTTGTCGACCGAATCGTCGTGCCCCGTTCCCGAGGAAAGGAACACCAGCCCCATCAACCCTCCGCCCAGCAGCATGGTGAAGCTTATTCCCAGCGCCACTGCGATGTAGAAATGCACCGACACCATGCCGTTGAAGGCGAACAATATTCCCAACGCGAGCACCACCACGCCCGCCGTCACCGCCAGCAGGATGCGCATGATCCGGCGATAGCGGGCCCAGGCGTGCGCGGCGTTTTCCGGGTCGTCGAGGGGGGACTTGTTGGCCATCGGGCGTGTCCTTGGGGTCGTGAAGGAGTCTTTGCAACGGCTTAAGCTACATGGCGGGCTGCGATCGGGATGCATCGCTCACCTGCGTCCGCGGCCTGACTCGCCTTTTGTAGCGGCTGGTGGCATTGTATCCTCGCCAAGGAGAGGAGGCACTGATGACGATTGCCAAGATCATCGCCTCGCGCGCGGTTTCGGATATCGTGAGCTGCGATGTCACGACCCGGCTCAGCGACGCGATTGAGACCCTCGCGACCCGCCGGATCGGCGCGATGCCGGTCATGCGCGGAGACAGTGTCGCGGGGATCGTGTCGGAACGCGACGTGATCTACTGCCTTGCCAACAAGGGACGCGAATGCCTCGATTTGCCGGTGGAGGCGATCATGACGTCGCCTGCGATCACGGTCGCCCCGACGACGTTGATTGACGAGGCGCTGTCGCTAATGAGCCGTCGCCGGTTCCGCCATTTTCCGGTGGTTGAAAACGAAGCGCTGGTCGGGTTCATCTCGATCGGCGACATCGTCAAGCACCGCATCGACGAGGTCGAGCACGAGGCTGCGGCGATGCGGACCTATATCCAGACCGGATAGCCGCTTCGTCCCTCGCACCTTGAGCATTGCCCACGCACTTCCTAGATCGAACATGAAATGACCGACACGCTCACCCTAACCCCTTCCGCCGCCAAGCGTGTGCGATGGATCGCCGACAAGCAGTCGCGGCCTGCGATCCTTCGGCTTTCGGTTGAAGGCGGCGGCTGCTCGGGCTTCCAGTACAAGTTCGACCTCGCCGAAACGGCCGACGGCGACGACCGCGTGAGCGAGACCGATGGGGTCAAGCTGGTGGTCGATCCGGTCAGCCTCGATCTCGTCGATGGCAGCACCGTCGATTTCGTCGAATCGCTGGGCGGTGCGGCGTTCCGCGTCGAAAATCCCAACGCCGCAGCGGGATGCGGCTGTGGCTCGAGCTTCGGCATCTGACAGCGCAGCATGCGCGCGGAATTTGCCGGGCGGCGATGGACGAGGACGGTCGCATCGGCCATGACCTGCGGCCATGAAAATAGCGACTTTCAACATCAACGGCGTAAAGGCGCGTCTTCCGCGCCTTAAAGAATGGCTCGAGGAAACGCGGCCAGCAATCGCCTGCCTCCAGGAAATCAAAAGCCAGGAAGACGCCTTTCCCGCGAAGGAGTTCGAAGCGCTCGGCTACCGTGCGCTGGTCTGCGGGCAGAAGGGCTTCAACGGCGTCGCCATCCTCGTCGATGAAAAGGCCGGCTATTCCCTCAACGAGGTGCAGCGCGGCCTCGGTATCGACGGGCCAAAGGAAGACGAAGGTGAGCAGGCGCGGTATCTCGAAGCCGACGTGACCGACCCCGATGGTGCGAGCACACGCATCGTCGACATCTACTTGCCCAACGGCAACCCGCAGCCGGGGCCGAAATTCGACTACAAGATCGCCTGGATGGCCCGCCTGCGCGAACGGATGCAGGCGATCTGGCAAGAGGAAGTGCCTGCGGCCGTGTTGGGCGATTACAACGTCATTCCCGAGGACGACGACGTCTGGTCGCCGAAGGCAATGGCCTCCGATGCGCTGATGCAACCTGAATCGCGCGCCGCCTATGCCCGGCTGCTGGGCGACGGGTGGACCGACGCGGTCCGCACGCTCAATCCGCGCGGCGGGGTGTGGACGTTCTGGGACTACCAATCAGGCGCTTGGCCGCGAGATCACGGCTTTCGCATCGATCACATCCTGCTGTCACCGCAGCTCGCCGACCGGCTTCAGGCGGTTGGGGTGGACCGCGAACATAGGGGTCGCGAGAAGGCGAGCGACCACGCGCCCGTCTGGGCAATCTTGCGCAGCTGAACGCCCTGGCGGGCATAACCCGTGATCAAACGAAAACGGGCTCCCGGAAAAGGGAGCCCGCAAGGCCGACCGCCCGCTCACGGCGTTGCGACCACTAGGTCGCACGAGCGAGGATCAACGGTAGAAAATATGCGTGTCGATCTGCGCAAGGCGCGTCTTCGCACGGCTCCAGCGCGGCGAAACGTAATTGGCGTGGAAATAGACCGCGTCCTCGGCGGGGGAATTCCACAGCCCTTCATGCGCGATCTTGGCAACCGCCTTGGCCTTTTCCCAAGCACGTGAATTGGTAGCGATCCGCGGCATCCGGCGGTTCTTCACGAAGGAGAACTGCGCGCGCTGGTAGACGACATCGCAATAGCTCGAAGGCCAGCGGCGGTCTTCGGAGCGATTGATGACGACATGCGCGACGGCAAGCTGCCCGTCGAGCGGTTCGCCGCGCGATTCGAAATAGACCGCGCCGGCAAGGCAGCGCATCTGCTCGGTCATTTCGCCGTCGGCGTCGACGAGGTTGATAAGTTCGCGCAGCGAACCGGCGCTCGTCACGTCGACTTCCGGCTCTTCCGGAATGTCCTGAACGACCTCCTGCGAGGTGAAAACGGTGGGTTCGGGTACGATCTCGACCAGCTCTTCGGCGATGATTTCAGCGTCGGCGGTCGGAGAATTCGCCACGGGAGCGGCGGCGTTGGCTTCGGCGGCGAAGGTTTCATGCGCGAAGGCACGGGCCCCGTCGATACCGGTGAAACTAAGAGTGGCGGCTGCCGAGACGGCGAGCGCGCTGAAGGAATACGTCTTTCGACCCATTTCGACTTTCAATCTGGGCGGTGGACAGACCCGTCACAGGTGACACCGGACCGCGAATGCTCGCATTCGTCTGTTTTGGTCCCGTCTCAGCCTGCCGGCTGACCCCCGTCTGCAAGCCGACAGACGCGGCGGAATTGCCGTGCCCGGTAGCGTTGCGATTTTGGAAGCTGGGAGGGAGATAGTCTCAAATGAAACTAGGTCAACTTATTGTGGCAGCATTGCGACGAAGCGTTCCACCCTGTCGATATCTGCCTCGATGATCCAGGTATCGGGATCCTGACGCCCTCTGCGATCGAGATACTCGTCGAACTCTTTAGGTTTTTCAATATCTTGCGTACGCGTGACTACGAAGGCCCGCGAACCATCGAGCTGCGGCATGCGCTCCAGCAGGCGCGCTTCGCCGCCTCGGTGCATCGCCACAATCAAGATGGTGCCGGCATCGCGTTCGCCCTTGGCAAGGACGGTAGCGATTCCGCCTTCGTTCTGGACCAGCCGGATGAGACTGGCGACTTCGAGGTGGGCCGGCAGACGCGTGCTCATTGGCCGCTTGCCAAGGCCATCAGCCCGAATAGCCCGGAAGGCTCGACAACGCGATGCGCGAGCGCATGAAGGTGCCGGTGCCGCGTCCGATCTCCTCGCCTTCGGCATCGACCAGCCGCGATTCGGCGACGAACACCCGTCGTCTGCCGCTGATCCACCGCCCTTCGGCAACGACTTCGCCTTCGCGCACCGGCTTGGTGAAATGCAGGTTGAAGCCCGTGGTCAGCAGGAAACGGTCGGTCGCGAGCGTGTTGGCGGCGTAGAATGCCGCATCGTCGAGCATCTTGAAGTAGATCGTACCGTGGGCAGCGCCCGCCGCGTGATAATCTTCGGGGGTGACCTGAAAGATGACGCGCGACCGCCCTTCGCCGACGATTTCCAGCTTGGAACGGAACTTGTCGTTCACCGCCGCCGATACGTAGAGCGATTCGAGCGCACGATAGTGACCCTGCGCTGCCGAGGAGCGCGCATTCTGGCGATCGGGTCCGCCATCCGCCATGTCAGGCCGCATCGCGCAACAGATGGTTGTCGAAAATGGCAAACAGGGCGTCCGCATCGGGCGCCTCGCACAGCAGAGACAGCATTGCCTCGTCGCGGGTGAAGCGCGATATCGCGGCGAGCGCGTGCAAATGCGCCATACCGCCCTCCTCGGGCGAAACGAGCCCGATGGCGAGCGTAATCGGCATCGCGTCGGCAGCGCGGAAATCGACTGGGCGGCCGAGTTTCAGTAGGGCCATGGTGGGGTGGCGGACACTGGCGATGCGGCAATGCGGAATGGCGATGCCGCGACCGAAGCCGGTGCTGCCCAGCGCTTCACGATCCGCCAGCCGCTGCGCGACCTCCGTCTCGTCGAGGTCGTAGGCGCGCGCGAACAGGCCCGCCAGCCGCTCCAGCACTTGCGGCTGGGTGTCGGCACAGGCGCACGCGACTGCTTCCGGCAAGAGCACTATGTCCATATTCGTCCAACGTTCGAAATTCGTTTGCGGCCCTGTTTGCGACGCCATGCGTCGGCGAGGCGACAGTCCGGCCAAAGCGCGCCGATCCTTGCCCCCGGATCGCATGTGTAGCCGGAACGCCGCACAAGGGGCAGTCCCGTTCCGCAGCGACCTGGAACCCACGCTGCTGCGGCAATGCGCGGCGCTAAACCATATTATGGGCGCGCGTTCCAGCCCTTTCGCTGTCGGAGGAACCGGATCAGCGCGACCAGATCGCGTTCTCGATTCCGGCGACGAATTCGGCATGGCGCGCCAGTTCGGCGGCGGTGGGTTGATGCGGCCTTGGCTCCCGGCGGATCCGGCCCGGTGCGCTATGGGCCAGCGGTGCGGCAGATCCCGTCGCGGCGGTCGCTGCGGGATCGCCGACCAGTTCCAGCCCGATCTGGCGCCCGCCCTTGAGTTCGATATAGACCTGGGCGAGCAGTTCCGCATCCAGCAACGCGCCGTGCTTCACCCGGTGGCTCCGGTCGATCCCATAGCGCGTGCACAGGGCATCGAGCGACAGTTTCGCCCCGGGGTGACGCTTCCGCGCGAGGGCGACGGTGTCGATCATCCGGTCCATCGCCACGATCGGACGACCGCACCGCTGAAGCTCGGCATTGAGGAATCCGAAGTCGAACCCGGCATTGTGCGCCACCAGCGGGGAATCCTCGATAAATTCGAGCAGCTCCCCGGCCGTATCGGCGAATAGCGGCTTACCCGACAGGAAAGCGGCGGAAAGCCCGTGCACCGCCTCCGCACCGGCCGGCATGTCGCGTTCGGGGTTGTAATAGGCGTGGTAGACGCGGCCCGTCTCGATCCGGTCGATCATCTCGACACAGCCGATCTCGACCATCCGATCGCCGGTCTTGGGATCGAGGCCGGTGGTCTCGGTATCGAAGATGATCTCGCGCATCGCCATCCTATCGCAAACTCGCGGGGTCCGGCGCAAGCGCCCCGTTCGGCCTATTCCCCCGGTGGATCGGACTCCCAGCGCGATATCAGCGCGCGGACCAGCGCCTGCGTCTCGCCAAGGGTGGTGCCGGTGTCGATGACGTGATCGGCGCGCTCGCGCTTTTCCGCATCGGGCGTCTGCAGCGACAGGATGTGTTCGAATTTCTGGCGCGTCATGCCCGGCCTTGCGAGCACGCGTTCGCGCTGCTGCCGGGCGGAGGCGGACACCACTACGACGGCATCGACCGCCGCGTCGCCGCCGCGTTCGAACAGCAGCGGTATGTCGAACACCACGATGGGCGCATCGGCGTTGTCGGCGAGGAAGCGGGTCCGCCGCTCGGCGACGGCGGGATGAACGATCGCTTCGAGAGCGGCGAGTTTCGTGGGATCTTCAAACACCAGTGCGCCGAGTTCTTCGCGCAGTACGCCTTCGGGGCCGGTGGAGCCGGGAAACGCCGCCTCGATCGCGGGAACCAGCGCGCCCCCGGGACCCTGCATTGCGCGCACTTCGGCGTCGGCATCGAACACTGGAACGCCTTCGCGCGAAAACATCGCCGCGACCGTAGACTTGCCCATGCCGATCGAACCGGTGAGGCCGACGATCAGCGGCCTGTCTCTAACCTCACTCATGTTCCGAGCATCCCGAACAGTTCGCTATCGTGCTGGCGGGGCGGGGCGGTGCTGTACAACTTTGCGAATGCAAGTGCCGCCTGTCCCACCAGCATCGCAAGGCCGCCGATGGTGCGATGTCCGGCTTCGCGCGCATTGGTGAGGAAAGGCGTTTCCCCCGGATCGGTGACGATATCATAGGCGAGGCTGCCGGGCGGGGCGTGGCTCCAGTCGAAGGGCAGGGGCGGCTGGCCCCGCATGCCCAGGGGTGACGCGTTGACGACGAGGTCGAGACAACCCTCGCGATCGTCGAAGGGAAAATCGGTCGGTTCGGCGAAGTGCGAGAGGTGCACGGCGTGATGCTCGCCATCGGGCGCAAGTTCGTCGAGCAATGCGCGCGCCTTGCCGGGGTCACGTCCGGCGAGGACGAGGGTAAAGCCGCGCTGCGCGAGCGCCGCGACGATCGCCCGCGCGGCGCCGCCGGTGCCAACGATCCGGGCCATGCGGAACAGGTGATTGTCGCCAAGCAGCGGCTCGAGCGGTTCGATGAAGCCCGGCGCATCGGTGTTGTAGCCGACCAACTCTCCGTCTTCGGGAACAATGGTGTTCACCGCGCCGAGTGTTTCCGCAACCGGATCGAGACGGTCCAGGTGACGGATCACCGCCTGCTTGTGCGGCATGGTAACGTTGCAGCCCGCCCAGTCTGGGTCTTCGCGGGCGTGCGACAGATAATCGGCCAGTCCGCCGGCTTCGACGTGCCGCGCTTCGTAATCGCCATCCAGTCCCAGCTTTTCGAGCCAGAAGCGATGGATCGCCGGCGATTTCGATCCGCTCACCGGATCGCCGATGACATGCGCGATAGGACGAGCGCTCATGCTTCGATGACGCCAAAACGGCGCAGGGCCGCAAGCACCGGCAGGAGCGGCATGCCGAGGATGGTGAAATGGCTGCCTTCGATCCGTTCGAACAGGTGGACGCCCATTGCTTCGATGCGGAACACGCCGACGCAATTTGCGACTTCGGGCCATTCCGCCTCGAGATAGCGGGCGATGAAGTCGTCGGACAGGTCACGTACGGTGAGCAGCGCCATATCGTGGTGGTCCCAACACACGGCGCCACCTTGCACAAGCGCGGCCCCGGCATGCAGTTCGAGCGTCTTTCCGGAGAAGAACCGCAGGTGCTCCGCAGCTTCCTCGCGCGATCCCGGCTTGTCGAACCGGCTACCCTCCACCACGACCAGCGAATCTGAACCCAGCACGAACGCTTCGCTTTTAGGTGGCTCGACGGCCAGCGCCTTCGCCGCCGAGAGACCGGCAACCACGTGGTCCCCTTCACCGCCGGACCATTCGCGCTCGACCGCACGTTCATCGATATTCGCCGGAACCGCCCGGTAGGCGATTCCCGCTGCATCGAGCATGGCGCGGCGCGAAGCGGATTTCGACGCGAGTACGAGCGGCGCCCGCCTCATATCGCCTTGCCACCCTGCTTGGCGTCCGGCGCCCGGCGATCGCGCTCCTGCACCAGCCGGATGACCGCGGCGGCCGTTTCCTCGATCGAGCGGCGGGTCACATCAATCACCGGCCAGCCGCGATCGGCGAACATCCGCCGCGCGAATTGCAGCTCCGCCTTCACCGTGTCGGAATCGACATAGGATGTCTCGGGCGCTTCGTTGAGCGAAAGCAGACGGTTGCGGCGGATCTGGACCAGCCGTTCGGGCGCGGTCGTCAGCCCGACCACCAGCGGGTGGCGTAGCCCGAAAAGCGCCGGGGGCGGCGGGCTTTCGACCACCAGAGGGATGTTCGCGACCTTGTACCCCCTGTTGGCGAGATAGATCGCCGTGGGAGTCTTCGAAGTGCGCGATACGCCGGCGAGCACGATGTCGGCCTCTTCCCAGTCGTCGTGCGCGATCCCGTCATCGTGAGCGATGGTGTAATGGATCGCGTCGACCCGCCGGAAATAATCGTCGTCCATCAGGTGCTGGCGGCCCGGACGCCCGTGCGCTTCCTGCCCCAGCTGCGATTCGAGCGAGGCGGTGACCTGGTCGAGGACCGGCACGGCGGGCAGGCCGAGATGTCGGCAATGCTCCTCTAGCCGGGCGCGGGTTTCCGGGTTTACGAGCGTGAACAGCACCAGCCCGGGATTGTCGGCGAGGTCGGGCACGATCCGGTCGAGATGCTGGCGCGAGCGAACCATCGGCCAGAAATGGCGGCTGACGCTCGGATCGTCGAACTGCGCGAGCGCCGCCTTGGCGATCATCTCGAGCGTTTCGCCCGTCGAATCCGATACGAGGTGAAGGTTAAGCCGATTCATGCCAACGGTGTTTCCGGTCCCTTCGCTACCACGTGTGCCTGTGGACAGCAGGGGGCATAAACCACGGGACAGATCGGTCGACAAGTGAATGCGCCCGATCGCTCCCCGCAAACCGGTCTTTCGCACTGCGCTTTCTCTACACAGGCGCGGGGATGTCGACAGGCTGGGGACAGTGGGGACAGTTCGCGCTTGACCGCGCAAGGGTCGGGAGTCGGCTCCGGGCAAACGGCTTTGCAGCACGGGAGAAATCGGGCAGGGCCGCGCAATCCCCGGTTTCCACAGGGCCAACAGACTCCATCAATCCTTTCATAAAATACTATTTATTGTTTTAAGGAACGCGCATGCCCGGTCCGCTTCTCGATACGCTCAAGGGGTCCATCCCCGATGTCCCACCCGTCTGGCTGATGCGCCAGGCCGGGCGATACCTGCCCGAATACAGGGAGTTGCGGGCGGAAAAAGGCGGCTTTCTCGAACTGGTCTATGACAGCGAGGCCGCAGCAGAGGTCACCGTGCAGCCGATCCGCCGGTTCGGCTTCGACGGCGCGATCCTGTTTTCCGATATCCTGATCGTCCCGCATGCGATGGGGCAGGGGCTCGAATTTCTGGCCGGTGAGGGTCCCAAGCTCTCGCCCACCCTGCTCGAGGCGAAGCTGGAGGATTTCGCCGCCGATCACACTCGCTTCGATCCGGTCTACCGCACGGTCCAACTTACGCGCCAGCAGATCGGGGACCGGGTGACGATGCTTGGCTTTGCAGGCTCGCCATGGACCGTCGCGACCTACATGATCGCCGGCCAAGGATCGAAGGACCAGGGACCCGCGCGCCTGATGGCCTATCGCGATCCCAAGCGGCTGGAGGCGATCATCTCTGCCATTGTCGATGTCACCATCGGGTACCTGCGCGGCCAGATCGATGCCGGGGCCGAAGCGGTGCAATTGTTCGACAGCTGGGCAGGAAGCCTCGCGCCCGACCAGTTCGAGCGCTGGGTGATCGCGCCCAATGCGAAGATCGCAGCGGCGATCAAGTCGTCGCATCCCGACGTGCCGGTGATCGGTTTTCCCAAGGGTGCGGCCGCGCACTTGCCGGCCTATGTACGCGAGACCGGCGTGGATGCGGTGGGGCTGGACGAGACGGTCGATCCGCATTGGGCGAACGAAGCGCTCCCCGAGGGTCTGCCGGTGCAGGGCAATCTCGACCCCCTGCTGGTCGAGGCGGGCGGGGCGGCCCTGCCCGAGCGGGTCGCCACGATCGTGCGCGCGGTCGAGGGGCGGCCGCACGTTTTCAATCTGGGCCACGGGATCGGCCAGTTCACCCCGATCGAACATGTCGAGCAATTGCTGCGCGCGCTGCGGGGCTAGGCGCTTGATTGCGCGCCGGACCATCGGCGCCTAGATTGCGGCCAAAGGACGGATACGAGGAACCATGCAGGACGCGCTTCTGGCGATCTATCAGTGGCTGAAGATCGGCCACGTCATCTTCATGGTGTTCTGGCTCGCCGGGCTGTTCATGCTGCCGCGCCAGTGCATCTACATGCTCGACCATGCGCCCGGCTCCGATGGCGAGGCGAAGTGGGCTGTGCGCATGGGCAAGTTGCGCAAGATCATCCTGACGCCCAGCCTTGTCCTCGTCTGGGTGTTCGGCCTGCTGCTCGCCTTTTCCGGCGGCTGGTTCGACAATGGCTGGCTGCATGCCAAGCTGCTGCTGGTGGTCGCGCTCTCGGGCTATCACGGGTGGCTGGTTGCGCAGACGAAGAAGATGGCGCGCGGGGCCAGGCCGCTCAGCGAAAAGACGCTGCGCATGATCGGCGAGGTGCCCGGGTTGTTGCTGGTGCTGATCGTGACGCTCGTCTACATCAAGCCGTTCTGAGGCGATTAGGCGATTAGGCGATTGACGCGCGGCGCGCGCACGAATAATTGCCGATAGCTAAGCCGACGGCGACGGCTCTTTTGCAGTGCGACCTCAATCGCGATGCAGGGGACCAGGTCACCTTCCCCAGGTCGATCCGCCGCTCGCGCCCCAGTTTCTTCTCCATTCGCGTCCATCGATCATTTGGGGATGCGCACGATCCCGACCGGCCTTTCAAGGACCGGCATTTCCTTTCCCTTCCTTCGGAAACTCCAATCCCATGCATCTTAAAGACCTCAAGGAACGCACACCCGCCGAACTCGTCGCCATGGCCGAAGAGCTCGGCGTCGAAGGCGCATCGACCATGCGGCGGCAGGACCTGTTCTTCTCCATCCTGCGCGAACTTGCCGAGGACGAGGAATACGAAGAAAAGATCATGGGGATCGGCACGATCGAGGTGATGCAGGACGGCTTCGGCTTCCTGCGCTCGCCCGAGGCCAATTACCTTGCCGGTCCGGACGACATCTACGTCTCCCCCAACCAGATCCGCAAGTGGGGCCTGCGCACCGGTGATACGGTGGAGGGCGAGATCCGCGCGCCCAGGGACGGGGAGCGCTATTTCGCGCTCACCAGCCTCAGCCAGGTGAACTACGAGGACCCTGAAAAGGTGCGCATGCGCACCAATTTCGACAACCTCACCCCGCTCTATCCCGATCAGAAGCTGAGCCTCGATTCGGCCGATCCCACGATCAAGGACCGGTCCGCCAGGGTGATCGACATCGTCTCTCCGCAGGGCAAGGGCCAGCGCGCCCTGATCGTCGCCCCGCCGCGCACGGGTAAGACCGTGCTGCTACAGAACATCGCGCGCGCGATTACCGAGAACCATCCCGAGGTCTTCCTCCTCGTCCTGCTGGTCGACGAACGGCCCGAGGAAGTGACCGACATGCAGCGTTCGGTGAAAGGCGAGGTGATTTCCTCGACCTTCGACGAACCGGCCAACCGCCACGTGCAAGTCGCTGAAATGGTGATCGAAAAGGCAAAGCGCCTGGTCGAGCACAAGCATGACGTCGTGATCCTGCTCGATTCGATCACGCGTCTGGGCCGCGCCTACAACACCGTGGTGCCGAGCTCGGGCAAGGTGCTGACCGGCGGTGTCGATGCCAACGCGCTGCAACGGCCCAAGCGCTTCTTCGGCGCAGCGCGCAATATCGAGGAGGGCGGTTCGCTTTCCATCATCGCCACTGCGCTGATCGACACCGGCAGCCGTATGGACGAGGTGATCTTCGAAGAGTTCAAGGGCACCGGCAACAGCGAAATCGTGCTCGACCGGAAGGTCTCGGACAAGCGCATCTTCCCCGCGCTCGACGTCGGCAAGTCCGGCACGCGCAAGGAGGAGCTGCTGGTCGAGAAGGACAAGTTGTCCAAGATGTGGGTGCTGCGCCGGATACTCATGCAGATGGGCACGATCGATGCCATGGAATTCCTGCTCGACAAGATGAAGGATTCCAAGACCAACGAGGATTTCTTCGACACGATGAACCAGTAGAGCCTCGCTCAAGGGACGAGAGGACCCCGGCGTGCCTTACCGATACGTATATGTCAGCACTGCGCCAAATCTGTCGGACGAAGAGGTGGGCTCGATCCTTTCGAGCAGCGTGGCCAACAACGAAAAGGCCGATGTGTGCGGCCTGCTGCTGTATAACGGGCGGAATTTCCTGCAATTGCTCGAAGGCGAAAAGCCGCGTCTCAACGCGATCATGCGCCGCATAAACCAGGATATCCGCCATACCGGGATCGTGATGCTCGCCAGCGGGGAGATCACAGACCGGACGTGCTCGGGCTGGGCGATGAAGCGCGTGCCGATCGACCGCGAACTGGAACAGCGTCGCGAGGCCATTACCGGTGAACTGCCCGAAGGTCTGCCGCCCGAAGTGCGCGACATGATCGTGAATTTCGCTGCCCTCAACTGACGCCGGCGCAAGCGCTGGTGGCGTGTCGAAACGTGGAATGCGCGGTTATTCGATATCCTGACCGACCCGTTAACTGCTCCTCAAGGGCCGTCACGCTAGGCGACCCGTACCGAAAAGGGGTCGATAGCGCCTGAAATCATGAAAAGCTTGCTGTACCGCAGTATCGCTCGGAGCGATCTGAAACCCGAAGCGGTGTTCGAGATCATCGAGCATTCGAGCCGTGCGAACGGCGCGAGGGGGCTGACGGGCTTCCTGCTGTTTCACGAGGGGCGTTTCCTCCAGTTGCTCGAAGGACCTGCCAATCGGCTCGACGACCTTTTCGACACGATGAAGGCGGATACCCGGCATCATGATGTCGAGGTGCTGTTCGAGGGTAAGGTCGCGCGCCCATCCTTTCCGAACTGGCGGATGCAGCGCGTGGCGACGAAAGATAGCGGCGCGGCGGTCGATACCCTGATGCATGCGCAGGATTACCCCCTCCCGCGCGCGATACTGGCGAAGGTGGTCGCCTTCCTCGATCATGACACCACTAGTCGCGACCGGGCAGGGGTCTCCTAGGCGGATCGGGTCCTGGGCGGGGGGGCCCACCTCCCCGCCAGCTACGTCAGAGCAGGTGCTTCGCGAAAAACTCCGCGGTGCGCTTGTCTGCCAAGTTCGCCGCGTCTTCGACCCGCCGTTCGCCCATTTCGGTGGCGAATCCGTGATCCAGCCCTCCGTAATCGTAGAGCGTGACGCGCGGGTGATCGTCCAGGCCTTCGTGCATCTTCGCCTGCGTTTCCTTGTCGACGAAGCCGTCTTCGGTCGGGATATGCAGCATCAGCGGTTCGGCGATCGCTTCCTTCTCGCGCAGCAACTCGTCGATGCCTACACCGTAATAGCCCACCGTCGCATCGCTGTCCGTGCGTGCCGCCGTCATGTAGGCGAGCCGGCCACCCAGGCAGTATCCAACCGCTCCGACCTTCTTCACGCCTTCGGTTTTTCGGGCGTAGTCGATCGTTGCCTGGATATCGCGGATGCCCGCATCCTGGTCGAACTTCTGCATAAGCTCGAGCGCGCGATTGAATTCCACCTCGATATCGGGATCGAGCTGAATGCCGCGCTCCAGCCGCCAGAATAGGTCGGGCGCGAGCGCGAGATAACCGTCCTGCGCAAGCTTGTCGCATTTTTGCCGGATGCCCGCATTCACACCGAAGATTTCCTGAATGACGACGATCGCAGCCTTTGGCGTTCCCGACGGTCGGGCCACATATGCCTTGAATTCGTCTTCTCCGTCCCGGACAGTGATTGCGATGTTTTCCGACATAAGCGGCTCTTCCTTTCGTTTGGGGTGATTCCGTTGCCCCGATAACGCACTAAACGTTGCGTCGTGCCCACGCGGCGGCCAAATACGTGACGGGACCGGCGCGGCAACGCGCGCACTGGCCGTCACAACCGCAACGGAAGGCAGAATCGTGAAGGTGAACATCGAAATCGAGTGTACGCCGGAGGAAGCGCGCGCTTTCATGGGCCTGCCTGACGTGAGCGCGGCGAACAACGCGTATGTCGAGAACATCACGGCGATGATGAAAAGGGCCAGCAACCCCGACCAGATGCGCGAATACGCCAACACGCTCGCCCCGATGGGGCAGGCCGGCCTGAAGCTGTTCCAGTCCTTCATGGAGGGCGGGATGCGGTCCTCCGGGGGGCGTACGGTGCGGAATGACGATGACGGTTCCGATAGCGGGCGTTGAACGGCCCTTGCCGACCTTTCCGTATCGCATTCCTGGCGCTGGGCGCCGACCGCGCGTCCGACCATGATCGCCACCGATACGATCTTCGCGGTTTCGAGCGGCGCCCCACCGGCAGCGATCGGCATCGTCCGCATCAGCGGCCCGGCGGCCGGACCTGCGCTGCGTCGGATCGCAGGCGAAGTGCCACCCCCACGCCATGCGACGCTCGCGCGACTGCGGCGGGAAGACGGTGCCGTTCTGGATGAAGCGTTGATCCTCTGGTTTCCGGGGCCACGCTCCGCGACCGGCGAGGATTGCGCGGAACTGCATTGCCATGGTGGGCGCGCCGTCCTTGCCGCAGTGTGCGACACGCTTTCCCAATTTGAGGGTCTCCGCCCGGCGATGGAGGGCGAGTTCACCCGGCGTGCATTCGCCACCGGCCGCATCGACCTCGCCGAAGCGGAAGGCCTGGCGGATCTTCTTGCAGCGGAAACCGAGCTTCAACGCAGCGCCGCTATCGCCAACGCCGGCGGCGCGCTCTCCCGCAAGGTCGAGGATTGGCGCATGGCCGTCCTCGGGCTTTCGGCCGAGGTGGAGGCGGTGCTCGATTTCTCCGACGAGGACGACAGCGCCGACCTCGCCGATGGTTTCGATACCCGCTTGAGCGAACTCGTCGGGGAAATCGAAGAGCAACTGGCCCGCCCCCGGTCCGAGGCACTGAACAATGGTTTCCGCGTCGCTCTCGCCGGACCTCCGAATGCGGGCAAGTCGACCTTGTTCAACGCGCTCATCGAAAGCGAAGCAGCGATCGTATCGCCTATTGCCGGAACCACGCGCGACGTGATCGAGAGACCGGTCGCGATAGCGGGCATGAAATTCGTTTTCGTCGACACCGCGGGTGTGCGCGACGAAGCGGGCGAGGAGATCGAGGCTATCGGGATCGAGCGGGCCCGGACAGAGTTCGAGCGCGCCGACTTGGTTCTCTGGTTGGGGCCAGATGGCGAGGGACCGGCGGGGGCTTGGGAGATCGCGTCGCGTTCTGACGATCCGGGTACATCACCGAAGCCGACAGCTCGACACTTCGTTTCGGCGGTCACTGGCGAGAATATCGAAGCTTTGAAACGCGATGTCGTCGATTTTGCGCGAACGGTTCTGCCGAAGCCGGGAGCCGTGGTGATCAATGCGCGTCAATACCGCGCTTTGAACGATGCGCGCGACAGCCTAAAGCATACGGCACAGCGCGGGGACCCCTTGTTAAAGGGGGAAGGCCTGCGTGAGGCCCGAATGGCCTTCGATCGCCTGGTGGGACGCTCCACGACCGAAGACATGCTCGACGCATTGTTCGGACGGTTCTGCATAGGAAAATAGCGAGATGTTTCACGTGAAACATCTTGGCGGGTGGGGTTGCCGTACCTATTCCATCAACCATGCAATCCTTTGACGTCATCATCATCGGCGGCGGGCACGCCGGGGTCGAAGCGGCGTGCGCTTCGGCACGCATGGGTGCGCGCACAGCCCTCGTGACGTTCGACCAAAGCATGGTCGGGGCTATGAGCTGCAACCCCGCGATAGGTGGTCTCGGCAAGGGACATTTGGTGCGGGAGATCGACGCGCTCGACGGACTTATGGCGCGTGCGGCGGATCATGCCGCGATCCACTACCGAATGCTAAATCGCTCCAAAGGAAGCGCGGTATGGGGTCCGCGTGTCCAGGCCGATCGCGTGCTGTTCAAGGCCGCGGTTCAGAAGATGGTGCGCAACGAGGAGAATTTGACGGTCATCGAGGGTGAGGCCGCCGCTCTCGATCTGAAAGGAGGTCGCGTGAACGGCCTGCTCCTCGCAGATGGCACCCGCCTTGCCACGGACCGCGTCGTTCTATGCACTGGCACGTTCCTCGGAGGAATTCTCTACCGTGGGGAAGAGCGGTTCAAGGGCGGCCGGATCGGAGAAGATTCCGCCGCCGTCCTGGCTCACCAGTTACGCGACGCCGATCTTCCGATGGCTCGCCTGAAAACCGGCACGCCGCCGAGACTCGATGGACGCACCATCGATTGGGCCAGTTTGGAAGAGCAGCCCTCCGACGCCGACGGGTGGACGATGTCCCCTTTGACGCACGCGCGCCGAAACCCTCAGATCTTCTGTGCGATCACACGTACAACGCCGGCTGCACATGAAGCGATCCGCACCAATCTCGATCGTTCGCCATTGTTTTCCGGTGCGATCGAAGCCGCTGGGCCACGCTATTGCCCGTCGATCGAAGACAAGATCCACCGCTTCGGCGATCGCGACGGTCATCAGGTCTTCCTGGAGCCCGAAGGGTTGGGAACGCATTTCGTATATCCCAACGGTATCAGCACCTCGCTGCCCGTGGACGTACAATTGACCATGCTGCGCGCCATGCCGGGGCTGGAGAAGGTCGCGATGGAGGTCCCGGGCTACGCCGTCGAATACGACCATATTGATCCGCGCGCGCTTACGCCCGACTTGCAGGTTCGCGCCATTCCCGGCCTGTATTGTGCCGGTCAGATCAACGGGACCACCGGATACGAGGAAGCGGGGGCGCAAGGGCTGATTGCCGGCATCAGTGCCGCCGCCGCGCAACTCGGCAAGGAACCGCCGGCCCTTGATCGCGCCAATTCCTACATCGCAGTGATGATCGACGATCTCACTCTACAGGGCGTAAGCGAGCCATATCGTATGCTTACCTCGCGGGCCGAATATCGTCTTCGGCTCAGGGCGAACAATGCTGCAACGCGCCTTACTCCTTTGGGGATCGAGGCGGGATGCATAGGCAAAGAGCGGCAGGTATGGTTCGAGCGGCGCGAGGCGGACCGTCCCCAGCTCGAGCGGCAATTCGACCGGGCTGCGAACGCCCGCACGCTCGCAGCGGCCGGTTTACCCGTGCGTTCGGATGGCGGAGAAAAGACCGTTCGCGAGTGGTTGCGCCATGACAGGATCGGCATGCAAGAGTTGTCGGATGTTTGCGATCTGAACCTCGACGGTGCCAAAGATCTCGCTGAAGAAATGGCTGAGGACGCGGCGTATGCGCCTTATCTGGCGCGGCAGGAGGCCGAGTTGCGCGAACTACGTGCCAGCGAACAACTCGCAATTGGTCCCGGTTTTCTGTTTGTTGAGGTGCCAGGCTTGTCGAACGAGATGATCGAGCGCCTCACTGCCGCAGCGCCACGAAACCTTTCCGCCGCCGCCAGGGTTCGGGGCATTACGCCAGCAGCCCTATCCGCCTTGCTTGTTCATGCGAAACGCTGGCGCAATGCGGCGTGACAGACGTTCCTGCGATCGAGAATGAAGAGGGTGCTCGAGCGTTCGTACGGGCTCTTTGCGACGAGGATGGGTTCGAAAGGATTGAACGTTTCATATCGCTGTTGATAGCCGAGAATGCGCGACAGAACCTGATAAGCGCGCGAACGATCCCTTCGATCTGGCAGCGGCATATTGCGGATAGCGCACAACTTCTGACCTATGTTTCACGTGAAACATCTCTAGATGAGGAGTTGTGGCTCGACCTCGGTTCCGGGCCAGGCCTACCGGGCGTTATTTTAGCAATCCTACGACCCGAAACACCCATTTGGCTGATAGAATCCCGCAAGCGTAGGGTCGAGTTCCTTTCCTACTGCGTCGAAGAGTTAGATCTGAAGACCGCGAGAGTGATCGGCACACGGCTACAGGATGTTGAGCCGACCGAAGCCAGATGCATCACCGCGCGGGCATTCGCCCCATTGCCGCGACTGCTGGAACTCGCGGCACCCTTCTCCACAGCCTCAACCAGCTTCCTCTTGCCCAAAGGCCGCTCCGCGGCGCAAGAACTGGCGAGACTACCGACACGCCAACGTAAAATGTTTCACGTGGAACAATCCTTGACCGATCGGGATGCCGGAATCATTGTAGGGCAACTGGCCGGATAATCGTGAGGTTCGAGCGGTGCTGACGATCGCAATTGCAAATCAGAAGGGTGGGGTGGGCAAGACGACCACCGCCATCAATATGGCGACCGCCATGGCTGCGACGGGTTGGCGCACGCTGCTTATCGATCTCGATCCGCAAGGGAACGCGTCGACGGGCCTGGGTGTCGAAGCGAATGCCCGATCCGTTTCAAGCTACGACCTGCTTGTCGACGAACTTCCGCTGCGCGACACCGTGCTGCCGACCAGTATCCCCGGATTGGATGTCGTCGCCTCGACCGTCGATCTTAGCGGGGCTGAGATTGAGCTGGTCGGTGTCGAAGAGCGAACCGCGCGATTGTCGCGCGCACTTCGCGCCCATGATGGTCATGATATCTGCTTCATCGATTGCCCACCTTCATTGGGGCTTCTGACGCTCAATGCACTGAGCGCGGCGGACACATTGCTCGTGCCGTTGCAGTGCGAATTCTTCGCGCTCGAGGGTTTGAGCCAGTTGCTCCAGACGGTCGAACGCGTGCAGCAACGGTTCAACCCGAACCTAGACATTATTGGCATCGCTCTGACGATGTTCGATCGCCGCAACCGTTTGACCGAACAGGTTTCCGACGACGTGCGCGATTGTTTGGGCGATCTCGTGTTCAAGACCGTCATCCCCCGCAATGTCCGGCTGTCCGAAGCGCCGAGCCACGGACTTCCGGCGCTCGTCTACGATCAAGGCTGTGTGGGCAGTCGCGCCTACATGTCGCTGGCACGCGAATTGATCGCCCGGTTCCCATCTGAAAGGCAGGCCGCATGAGCGACGATACCTCCGACCCGATCACCTATTCCGCACCGAACCGCGCTACGACGGACCGCAAGCGCAAGCTGGGCCGTGGTCTCGGCGCTCTTCTCGGGGAGGCAAATCGCGAAGAACCGCTGGTTCGTTCGGGGTCGGCGGACTCCGAACAGGGGCGGAGCGACGAGGAGGAAACCTCGGGTTCGCCCGAGGGCTCGTCGCCGCTGCGAATGATATCCCTTTCGGCGATCGATCCGCTCGACGACAACCCGCGCAAGCATTTCGACGAAACCGCGCTGGAGGAACTCGCGGCCTCGATCGCCAAGCGCGGAGTTATCCAGCCGATTATCGTGCGTCCACGTGGAAACGGGCGCTATCAACTGGTGGCCGGCGAACGGCGCTGGCGCGCGGCGCAGAAGGCGCGGCTTCACGAAATCCCGGCGCTGGTTCGCGAACTCGAGGAAAGCGAGGTCGTCGCGCTCGCTTTGATCGAGAATCTCCAACGCGAAGATCTCAACCCGGTGGAAGAGGCACGGGCCTATCAAAGGCTGTCCGACCGCGACGGCATGACCCAGGCCGAAATCGCTCGCATGGTCGAAAAGTCGCGAAGCCATGTCGCGAACGTGCAGCGTTTGCTGGCGCTGCCCGATGACGTGCTCGACCTTGTCGAATCGGGCGAATTGTCGATGGGCCACGCGCGCGCGCTGATCGGGCGCGACGACGCGGCGCATCTGGCGAAGGTGGCGATGGCCGAGGGACTTTCGGTTCGCGACGTGGAGGGCCTCGTACGCGGGCTGGACCGTGATGAAGGGGGCAAGTCGTCCACGTCCGCACCGCGCAAACCCGTTCGGACCGGCACGAGCGAAGAGGATTCGGATATCGCGGCAGTCCAGCGCCACCTCGAAGAGTTCCTGGGGTTGAAGGTCCAGATCCGCACCGACAGCGACCCCCGATCGGGTTCGATCACGATTCGCTACAACACGCTGGATCAGCTCGACCTCGTGTGTCAGCGCCTGACCGGCGGCGATATTTAACCCAACGCTTTTATGTGTTTCACGAAAAACCGCCGTGTTGCGGCACTTCCGTTAGGCGTGCGTCAGCCCTTCAGCTAATCGTAACCATACCGGATAACGAACCTTGAACTCGGTAATCCTACCTAGGCGTGGCGAGAGGGCCGTTTGGTCCGATCGGCAGGAGATCGACATCGTTTGGGCGTCCTGAACCAGCGCCCCGTCGGCAAGACCTGCAACGGGATTTTGACCACGCTTGGAAGGACCAGACATGAACAAGACTTTTCGCTTCGGCGCCGCCGGCATCGTGATGTTCGCCGCGCTCGGCATGAGCTCGGTCGCTCACGCCGACACCGCCACCGCCGACGCGTCGGCCGAGGTGCTCGATGCACTCACGCTCGATAACGACACCGCCCTCGACTTCGGCACGATGGTTGTCGAAGGCGCCGGCGCCGTGACGCTTTCCCCCGACGGTTCGGCCGCGGGCGACCTGACCTGCAGCGATCCCGACATCGTGTGCTCGGGCACCACCTCTGTCGCGGGCTTCACCGTCGAAGGCACCCAGAGCAAGGCGGTTACGATCAACCTTCCGAGCAACACCATCGAACTGCGTCATCCGTCCTGGACGGCGGCTACCGATGCGCAGCATTCGATCGAACTCGACAACTTTACCGCCAGCGACAATGGCGTAGGTGGCCCCGAAGTGACGCTCGACGTGAACGGCGTCGCGACCTTCGAGGTCGGCGGCACGATCAACCTCGGCGGTACCGAAGAAGCCGGCGTGTTCTCGGGCACCTTCGACGTTTCGGTCGAGTACTCGTAAACACCCAGACGGCACCGCCCTTGCGGCGGAGTCTGAAGTAAAAAGGGCTGCATTCTCAACGCGCGAGGATGCGGCCCTTTTCATTTTGCGCATGCCGGGAAGCGGTGGTTTTAAACCTCCTTAACCCTGTTCGCTTACCGCAACCGCGTAGCATTACGAAGGGCAGCATTTGCCTTTCGATCACGAACGGAATGGGGCCTCACGTATGACATTTGCACTCAAGGCGAAGATCGCGCGATTGGCCACGATTCTGGCCGCATTGTCGAGCGTAGCGCTCGCAGTGCCTGCCGCGGCGCAGGGTGACCTGCTGGTAGCACCGACGCGAGTAATCCTCGATGGTTCGCGCGGCACCGAGGTGATCCTGAGCAATGTCGGAGCCGAGGAGGCCACCTACCGCATCGGTCTCGAACTGCGGCGCATGCTCGACAACGGCCGCTTGGTGCCGGTTGAGCGGGACGCAGCGAACGAGAAGGAAGAAGCTGCGCTTGGCATGATCCGCTACGCGCCGCGCCGGATCACGCTGCCCCCGGGTCAACCGCAGGCGGTGCGGCTCGCGGCGCGTCCGAACGCCGATCTGCCCGATGGTGAGTACCGCGTGCACATGTCGTTCAAGGCGATACCGAAGCCGCGCGAAGTGGCGGGCGATGTACAAGCGGGCGAGGGGGTGTCGATCCAGCTCATCCCGATCTACGGCGTGACCATCCCGATTATCGTCCGCCACGGCCGGATCGAAGCGCAGGTCGCAATCAACCAGCCTAGTATCGTCCAAGGCGAGAATGGTCCCGAACTTACCCTGACCATCAGCCGCGCGGGCGACAGCTCGGCCTATGGCGAATTGCGGGTGGTGAAGCCCGGGCTCGAAGACCCGATCGTCCTGCTGCGCGGATTGGCAGTCTATCCCGAACTGGATTCGCGCGTTGTGCGCGCCCGGTTGACGCCGGAGCAAGCCGCCGCGCTCAAGGGTCCGATCCGGATCGAATACCGCGATATGCCCGAACAGGGCGGCGGACTGATCGCCGCCGTGGACAGCGTTTTCAACTGATCTACGGCCCTTCCGCAAGACATTTGCGGAGCCCAGACATGTTCTCGCTTCCCAGACCTATTCGAACCCTGGCGGTGGGCCTCGCCGCCGGTTTCGGTGTGTTCGCCGGACCTGCGTTGGCGCAGGATATCTCGTCGCCCCCCGGAAGGTCTGCAGCGACGACATCTTCGCCCGACTGGGAAGCGAATGACGACGATTTCCTGTTCCTCCAGCTCGTCATCAAGAACTACAAGCTGAATTATGACGTGCGCGGCTATCGCACGAATGACGGCGTATGCCTCGATTTTGCCGACGTCATCCAGTCACTCGACTTGCCTATCAGGCTCGACAAGAAGTCGCGCCGCGCGACCGGCTGGCTCTTCGCGGAGGACCAGTCCTTCACGCTCGACCGCGCGACCAGCATGGTACAAACCATGAACATCAGCTCCAAGCTGGCTAATACTGCCGTCTACGACACGCCGGAAGGTTGGTGCGTCGAGACCGGTGCTCTGTCCAATTGGTTCGGGATCGACTTCGAACCCGACCTCTATAATGCGCTGGTTCGGCTGACCTCGGAGCGGGAACTGCCGTTCATGCAAGCCATTGAGCGGCGAAGTCGCGCGGCGCGACTGCAAGGCCGCAGGCCGGATTTCGACCTGTCGAAGTTCCCGAACGCGGAGATGGGATACCGGGCCTGGCGGACGCCATCGGTGGATGTCGTCGCGCAATTCGGTGCCCGGTCCGGCGAATCGAGCCGCGATGGCTTCCAAGGCCGGGTAGAGCTTTACGCGGCCGGCGAAGCGCTTGGCGCTAGCTATTTCGCGCGGGTCGCCACGGATGATTCGCTTTCGCCGCGTGCCGTCCGGGCGCGCGCCTATCGCAATGATCCCGACGGCGAGTTGCTGGGGCCACTCCAGGCGACGCAGGTCGCGATTGGCGATGTCGAGACGCTGCCCGGAAGGCTCGCCGCGCAAACCGCGGTGGGGCGCGGGGCGTTCGTGAGCAACCGACCACTCGGCCAGGCCTCGCGGTTCTCCACCACCACCTTGCGCGGGACATTGCCTGCCGGTTGGGATGCCGAGCTTTATCGCAACGGCCAACTGATCGCCTTTCAGGACGACCGTGGCGATGGTCGCTACGAGTTCCTCGAAGTCGAACTGTTCTTCGGCCGCAATGAGCTCGAAGTCGTGCTGTACGGGCCGCAGGGCCAGATCCGGCGCGAAAAGAATTCTGTTCCGGTCGGCTTTAATCAGATCGAGCCGGGTCAGACCTATTACTGGGCCGGCGTGTTGCAGGACAACCGCGACCTTATCGATCTTGGCACCGGGATAGAGCTTGGCTCGCAGGAATGGCGCTGGGGAGTGGGGGTCGAACGCGGGCTCGATCGCCGCACCAGCGCTTCGCTTGGGGTGCAGAACCTCATGTTCGCCGGGGAACGCCGAACCTATATCGAGGGCGCCGTCATGCGCTCGCTCGCCGGTATGCAGGTCGAGCTTGCCAGCGCTCACCAGCTTGGCGCAGGGGCAGTCGCGGAGGCGTCCGCGCTTGGCCGCATCGGGACGGTGAACTTCGGTCTCAATGGACTCGTGTCGTTCGGCGATTTCGCCAGCGAGTTCGCGTTCGAGGAGACCGATTGGCGCGCCGGGTTCAATTTCGACACCTCGCTCCGCCTTGGCCGGTTCGAATTGCCCGTGCAGGGCGACTTTTCCCACGCGGAATTGGGGGATGGGTCGAGCGTCGACGAATACCTGCTCACCACCTCGGCGACGGCGGGCCGGGTCGCCATGTCGGCTCAGGTCAGCCATCTGCGCCGCAGCCAGGGCGCGACCGGGCCGGGAGCGATCGACACGCGGCTTCGTCTTCTCGCCAATGCGCGTTTCCAGGGATTTCGGGTGCGCGGCAACGCGTCCTTCCTCGCTTCGGGCCGCGACAAGGGGCTGGAGACCGCGAATGTCCGGATCGACAGGGACATCAACGAGGATGCGGAAATCCGCGGCCAGATAGATTATACCGCGCGATCGGACGAATTCCGGTTGGCCGCGGGCTACGCCCACATGTTCGACACGTTTTCGCTTCGCGCCGATGGCTTTGCCACCACGACGGGCGCGTTCGGTGCGGCCGTGCAGTTGGCTTTCAGCCTGGGTCCCGACCCGGTGAGCGGCGGGGTGCGCCTGTCCAACACCAAGCTCGCCCGTAGCGGCCAGGCGGCCGTCACCGTGTTCCGCGACGACGACGGCGATGGCAAGCGCGGGCCCGACGAGGTCCTGCTGGAAAACGTCATGGTCGAAGCCGGGCTTCGCAGCACCGATGCGGTGACGGGCCCCGATGGTCGGACGATCGTCGACGACCTGCGTCCGTTCCGCCCGGTGCTGGTCGGCATCGACGAAAGTTCACTCGACGATCCGTTCCTGGCTCCTGCGGGCAAGGGCATCGTCGTAACGCCGCGGCCCGGCATCATCGCGCAGATCGAGCTGCCGATTTCCGCAACGGGCGAGGTCGAAGGATCGATCCTCAGTCCATCGGGCGTGCAGAAACCGGGCGTACGGCTGGAACTCGTGGATCGCAACGGCGTGGTGGCGGCCACCGCGATCAGTGAATTCGACGGGTTCTTCCTGTTCCAGCGCGTGCCCTACGGCCGCTACACCTTGCAGGTCGGCGAAGATTCCGCGCGTGCCCTGAAGGTACGAACAAACCTGTCCTTGCGCGAGGGAACCGACGTGGCGGTGGACCGGGACAACGACGTGGTGAGGCTCGGCGCCATTGCACTCGAGCCGTCCGACGCCGGGGAAAGTGACCGCGCGGGCGAACCCGTCGCCCTTGCGCCGCGCGGATCGCCGGGGTCCTGAGGTGTCAGAGACGGTCCGACAGGACGCTGGCTAGCCGTTCCATCCCCGCCGCATCGGCCTGCGTGAACCGGGCCGTTGTCGGACTGTCGAGGTCTATGACCGCGATCACGTGCCCTGCGCGTTTCACCGGGATGACCAGTTCCGCGCGGCTCTGCGCATCGCAGGCGATGTGACCGGGGAATGCGTGGACGTCCTCGACCAGTTGGGTCTCACCGGTGCGTGCTGCCGCGCCGCAAACCCCTTGGCCGAAGGGTATGCGAAGACATGCCGGCCGCCCGATGAACGGGCCGAGCACGAGTTCGTCCTTCCCGGACGCGCCCTCGACGACGCGGTAGAAGCCGGCCCAGTTGAGGTCGGGGACGAACTCCCGGATAAGCGCGGCGATATTGGCCATGTTGGCGACGCTGTCGCTCTCACCGTCGGTCAAGGCGCTCGCCGCATCGCTCAGCTGGCGGTAGCGCTCCGCCGGGTCGAGATCGGGATCGGGCTGAAAATCGAACATCGCTTAATCCTGTTGTCGCCAATGGCCGGCTGACCTATCTCGCCCACATGGCCATATTCCGCAAAATCGCAATCGCGCTGCTCGTGTTTCTCGTGGTGGCGGGGGTCGCACTCTACGTCCTGTCGCGCGGCGACACCGCCGACCTTTCTGTCGAAGCGGTCGCCGGAACCGATCCGACATTGCAGGACCCCGAGGCCGAAACCATCCCTACAGTCGCCATCGCCGAGCCGGTCGGCTGGGACGAAGGCGAGAGCCCGGTTGCCGCCGAGGGACTGGTGGTCAATCGCTTCGCAAGCGGACTAGACCACCCACGCGTTCTCTACGGTCTTCCCAACGGAGACATCCTCGTTGCGCTCGCGCGTTCACCGGGTGGGAGCCGCGGTGACGATGGCGGGATCCTCGCCAGCATTCGCGCCTGGGTGGAGGATTACCTGTTCTCGCAGGCCGGGGCCGGGGGAGAGTCCGCCAACGAAATCGTCCTGCTGCGCGACAGTGATGGCGACGGTGTGGCCGACGTGCAGCGCACGATCCTTTCCGAAGGGCTGGATTCTCCTTCGGGCATGGGCTGGCATGACGGCAGGCTGTTTGTCGCGAACCACGACGCGCTTCTCGCGTTTTATTACGAACTCGGCGCCGAAGCAGTGACGAGCACGCCGACCAAGCTGATGGACCTGCCTGCCGGGGGCGGGCACTGGATGCGCAACATCGCGGTTCATCCGGACGGGGATCGCCTGTTCGTCGCGGTTGGATCGGTCAGCAATATCGGCGAGCAGGGCATGGATATCGAGGAGGGGCGCGCAGCGATCTGGGAATACAACCTGGAAACCAACCGCCAGCGCCAGTTCGCAGCCGGTCTGCGCAACCCCAACGGCCTCGATTTCAGTCCCTGGTCGGGCGAATTGTGGACGACCGTGAACGAGCGCGACATGCTCGGATCGGACCTCGTCCCGGACTACCTGACCAACGTCCCGATCGGGTCGCAATACGGGTGGCCCTGGGTCTATTACAAGAACAACATAGATCGCAGGGTCGAGGCACCGATGCCCAACTTCCTGATGGAATATGCGCGCTATCCCGAATACGCGCTCGGCCCGCACGTCGCGGCCCTCGGGTTCGTCTTCACCAAGGAAGGACATCGCATGGGCGATCCCTTCGACAGCGGAGCCTTCGTCGCGCGGCACGGCTCCTGGAACCGCAAGCCGCCGTCGGGATACGATCTGGTCTACGTCGAATTCGACGATCTGGGTAACCCGACGGGCAAGCCAAGACCTGTATTGGGCGGCTTCCTGAACGAGGACGGCACCACCAGGGGACGGCCGACATGGGTCGAATGGGCCGCCGACGGTTCGTTGCTTATGTCCGACGATACGGCAGGCATCATCTGGCGCACCTATGCACCCGATAGCGAAGCTGGGTCGGGAATCGATCGGGTGACCGGCGATCCCCTAAGGCCGCAACGCGAACTCGTCGATCCGCGCGCGACGTTCGAAGAGGAGTATTTGCGCCGCTCACAGTGAGCAGGCGCAGGGTTCACAGGATCAGACCGCGAGCTTTTCGACCGGCACTTCGTAGAGCAGGTCCGCACCGGCGATAGCCCCGGCTTTCAGGCCGTTCGCTTCGGGCACGATCCGGTCGAGGAAGAACCGCGTCGTCACCGGCTTCGTGTGAGCAAGCGAGGGGGCGGCTCCATCGGCGACGGCGCGGGCCTGGCGGAGCATCTGCCAGCCGGCGACCGCGACCGCGCTCATCGTGGTGAAAGGCACACTGCCGGCAAGCCGATCGTCGAGGCTCGCCTCATCGCGCATCCAGCGTGCGATCCCGGCACAGTCCTGTGC
>JBARZK010000199.1:0-19739 GCA_049649965.1 Erythrobacter sp. | reverse complement strand
CACCGCCAGACGATGAAGGGCGCGGTGCGGTTCAACTCGCTCGGCCTGCACGAGGAAGCCTCGCGCATATCCGAAAGCGCGGGCCGCGCGCTGGCGGCGGAAGACGCGCATTTCGAGGAACTGGTCGACGAGGTCGGCGCATCGCGCGAGGCCGTCGCCACAACCGCCGCCGCGCTCGCCCGGATCGACGTCGCGGCAAGCAATGCGGAACGCGCGAGCGAGGGCGATTGGTGCCGCCCGCAGATCGAGGATGCCGCCCGTCTCGAAATAACCGGCGGGCGCCACCCCGTGGTGGAAAGTGCGCTGGCGAAGACGGGCGAGCGCTTCGTCGCCAACGATTGCACGCTGGGAGAGGACGACCGCCTGTGGCTGATCGGCGGGCCGAACATGGGCGGCAAGTCGACCTTCCTGCGCCAGAACGCGCTGATCGTGCTGATGGCGCAGGCCGGATGCTTCGTCCCGGCGAAGTCCGTGCGGATCGGACTGGTCGATCGCCTGTTCAGCCGGGTGGGCGCATCGGACAACCTTGCGCGCGGGCGTTCGACCTTCATGGTCGAGATGGTCGAAACCGCCGCGATCCTGAGCCAGGCGGCGCCGCGCAGTTTCGTGATCCTCGACGAGGTCGGGCGCGGCACCAGCACCTATGATGGCCTCGCGCTGGCCTGGGCGGTGGTGGAGGCGGTGCACACGCGGATCGGGTGCCGCTGCCTGTTCGCGACCCATTACCACGAACTCGCCCGTCTCGCCGACAGTTGCGAAGCGCTGTCGCTCCACCATGTCCGCGCGCGCGAATGGAAGGGCGATCTCGTTCTCCTCCACGAACTCGCCGAAGGACCGGCGGACCGCTCCTACGGTCTTGCCGTCGCAAAGCTGGCCGGTGTTCCGGACGCGGTGGTAAAACGCGCGCGCACGGTGCTGGACACCCTCGAGCGCACGCGCGCGGAAACCGGCGGACTGGCGGCGGGCCTTGGCGACCTGCCCCTGTTCGCGGCCGCTGCGGCGGCGGAACCAGAGGACGCGCCGGAGGATGGCCTCGTCGCGAAACTGCGCGACATCGATCTCGACGCGATATCCCCGCGAGAGGCGCTCGACCTGTTGTACGAACTGAAGCGCGACGCCGGGTGACGGGCGGCGCGGCCTACACTTAAAATTAAGCCTCTCTTGCCAAGGTGGCGGGCATGTCGAACAGCTTGTTCTCGAACAGCCGGATCGCCCTTTATTTCGCAGGGGTCGTGTTGATCGTGGCGATGGTCGCCTCGGTCGCTCTCAGCGCCTTCGCGCCCGCATCGGTTGCCGACGAAGAGCCGGCGCAGGAAGAGCTTGCCGCACGCGATCCCGCGCCCGAAGAACGATCGTCACAGACGTCGGGCTGGGCCGATGACGGTCTTACCGACGATTGGGGCCCTTCGGCGAGTGGAACCGCAGGCGCTGCCGACGGCTACGACGAGAAAAACGCGAAAGAGCTCGACCGCGAGAACAGGCGCGCTTTCGGCGCCTACGATCCTGCCCGCGACAAGACACGCCTCGCCGCTGGAAGCGGACGCGAGGGTGAGGGGAAGACCTACAGGGTGAGAAGCCGGCTCGCGAACAAGCCAGTCGTGCCGGCAGGGTCCGGGGACGTGTCGCCCGAGACGCCCGGCGTTCGCACCCGCTGACCCTCACAATTGCAAGCGGGCGGGCGCGACGCCCCGGTTCCTACTTGGATTCCTTGCCCTCGTACTTCTTCACGTTGTCGTCGTGATTGGGTTCGCCAGCAAAGGCCGAATTGTCGATGCGCCCGCTGTCTTCCATGTCGCGCATCTCGTCGACGAGGTCGCTTTCGTTGCCCGCGACATTGTCGACACCCGGTGAGGCGGCCTTGCGGCTTTCGGTCCCGCCGGCCTCGTCGTGCCTCTCGGACTGCGCCTGCTCGGACACTTCCTGCGCCTGGCTGCGGTGATCGTCCTGCTCGTCGTTGTGGTTTTCGGGCGCGAGGCCGGATTGTCGCTGTTCCTGGCTGACGGGGTTCTTGCGGTCGTTCATCGGTAATCTCCTTTGCCCGACCAACGCGGCGCGCAAAGGCGAAGTTCCAACCAGACCGTGCAGGCCGACCATTCGGCCCGCCCGCGATCAGCGCGTGGGAACAGGTGCGTCGCCCGAATAATCGTAGAAACCGCGACCCGTCTTGCGTCCCAGCCACCCGGCCTCGACATATTTCACCAGCAGGGGCGCGGGGCGATACTTGGTGTCGCCGGTCGTGTCGTGGAGCACGTTGATGATGTCGAGGCAGGTGTCGAGCCCGACGAAATCGGCCAGTTCCAGCGGGCCCATCGGGTGGTTGAGTCCCAGCCGGCACCCCTTGTCGATATCGGCGATGCCGGCAGTCGACTGGCCCAGCACGAACACCGCCTCGTTGATCATGGGCAGCAGGATGCGGTTGACCACGAAGCCGGGTTCGTCCTGGCTCAGCACCACCTCCTTGCCCAGCCCCCTGGCGAACCGGGTGACGCGATCGGTGGTGACCTGCGCGGTGGCAAGGCCGGGAATGACCTCGATCAGGCCCATCACCGGCACCGGGTTGAAGAAATGCAGGCCGATGAAGCGTTCGGGATCGGGCGAGTGGTTCGCCATGCGGGTGATCGGGATCGAACTGGTGTTCGACGCCATGATCGCGGTTTCGCCCAGCACCCTGCCCGCCTTTTCGAAGATGGCGCTCTTGATGCCTTCCTTCTCGGTCGCGGCCTCGATGATAAGGTCGGCCTTTTCCATCGGCGCGTAATCGCCCACCGGGGTGATCCGGCCGAGCAGGCTTTCGGCGCCTTCCGCCTCGATCTTGCCGCGTCCGACCAGCTTGGCGACAGCCTGGTCGACCCGGTCCTTGCCCTTTTTCGCGGTGTCGAGATCGATGTCGGCCAGCAACACGTCCATGCCGTTGGCGGCGACGGTCTGCGCGATGCCGGTGCCCATCTGCCCGGCGCCGATAACGGCGATTGTCTTCATTCTGTTCGTGTCCTTCGCAAGTGCAGCACGATCGGCGCACTAGCGGCGAAGGTCGGGCATGGCTAGCGGCGAGGCGTCAGCGGTTCTTTCCCGGAACCCACGTCACGTCGGCGCGGCCCTGCTGGTTGCAGCACCGGGCGAGCACGAAGAGCAGGTCGGACAGCCGGTTGATGTAGGCAGCGCCCGCCGGATTGACCTCCTCGTGCACGGCTAGGTCCGCAACGGCGCGCTCGGCCGCGCGCACGCTGGCACGGGCGACGTGCATCCGTGCCGCTTCCTCGCTGCCGCCGGGCAGGACGAAGCTTTCGAGCGGTTCGAGATCGGCATTGAAGGCATCGATCTGCTGTTCGATCCACTCGACCTGCGCCGCGACGACGCGCAGCACCATTTCGCCCGGTTCGAACCCCTCGCCATCGAGAGCGCCCTTGGGCGTCGCGAGGTCGGCACCGAGATCGAACAGGTCGTTCTGCACGCGCAGCAGCGCCTCTGCCATCGGCAGGGTGCGCGGAAGAGGGACGAGCGCCGCGCCGATCGCGCTGTTGGCTTCGTCCACCGCGCCGATTGCGGCAATGCGGGGCGAATTCTTCGGGGTGCGCGATCCGTCGACAAGGCCGGTGGTGCCATCGTCGCCGGTGCGGGTGTAGATCTTGTTGAGCTTGACCATGGGTCGCAGGCTATGGCCGCTGGTCGCCTGCGCGTCCAGCCAATCAGCTGGCCATGAGCGCGATCACCGCGACCACGGCGATGGCCATGGCCTGGTACTTGATGCGCGCGAACATCGCCTTGTTCTGCAGCGCCTGCATTTCGGTGACGGTTTCGCCTTCGCCGCTTTCCAGGTCGATCTTGGTCGTCTTGAGAAACGCGACCACGCCGCGGATCAGAGACACCACGACGAGGATGCACAGGACGACGAGCACGGCGATGAGGAACCAGTTCATGGCCTGTAGATGGGTAAGCGGCGACTAGGTTCCAAGATCGAAATTGCGCAACCGCAATTGCTCGGCAAGCATCTTTCCATCCTCCCCGGACCGGCGGCGATCGGCAAGGGCAGGAGAGCCGCGACGCTTCGCGAGCTTTTCTCCGTCGGCGTCGAGCACCAGTTCGTGATGGTGCCAGTCGGGCACGGGCAGGTGGAGCAGTTCCTGCAGGACCCGGTGGATATGGCTGGCCTCGAACAGGTCGCGCCCACGCGTCACCAGCGTGACTGCGTCCGCTGCGTCGTCGAGCGTGGCGGCAAGGTGATAGCTGGCGGGCAGGTCCTTGCGCACGATCACGACGTCGCCGAAATCGCGCGGATCGGCGACCACGCTGCCGGCGCGCTCGTCGGTCCAGACGATCTCGCCCACGGCCGTCATGGCCCGTTCGATATCGAGGCGTAGCGCCGCCGCTTCGCCCGGCGCGGGGTTGCACCGGCCCCTGCATCCGCCGGGATATTCGCGTCCGTCCGCACCCGTGCGCGGCGGCAGCGTGCGGATTTGCGCACGGGTGCAGGCACAAGGGTAGGCAAAGCCCCCTTCGCGAAGGATCCGGGCGGCCGCCGCATAGGTCTCCAGCCGGGTGGAGTGCGCAGGCACCTCCTCCCATTCGAGGCCCAGCCATTCGAGATCGCGGCGAAACTCGTCGGCAAGCTCGGGAAGCGAGCGGGGGCCGTCGATATCCTCGATCCTGAGCAGGAACCGGCCGCCGACCTCCATGGTCAGATCGTGCGCCACGATCGCCGAATACGCATGACCCAGATGCAATGGCCCGTTCGGGCTGGGCGCGAAGCGGGTGACCCGCGCCGGAGCCGCTGGTGAACCCTGCGCGGGCGGCGACGGAGATGGCGTTTCATTCATCGACCCGGCGATCCCCAGCTTTTCCCCAGTCTATCCACAGCTTGCCAACAGGCCGTCGCTGTGGATAGCGTGCCTGTCATGGCTTTGACTCTTTTGCCGGCCACGGCAAGGTCCGATCAATCAGGGAGGGCGTAAGCGTGTTCCAAGCCGAACTGATCGAGAATGCGATCCGGTTTCGCAGCACCGGCGACGATGCGGTGCGCAACCTGTCGTCCTGTCCGGCGCTGGTGCTCAACGCCGATTACACTCCGCTTTCCTACTACCCGCTCAGCCTGTGGCCGTGGCAGACCGCGATCAAGGCGGTGTTCCTCGATCGGGTGGATATCGTCGAAAGCTACGATCGCGAGGTCCATTCGCCCAGCCTCGACATGAAGATCCCGAGCGTCATCGCGCTCAGGCAATATGTGAAGCAGAGCGAATTTCCGGCCTTCACGCGCTTCAACGTGTTCCTGCGCGATCGCTTTCAGTGCCAGTATTGCGGGGCCGGCCAGCATCTCACCTTCGATCACGTCATTCCCCGCCGGCTGGGCGGGAAGACGACGTGGGAGAACATCATCACCGCCTGCGCGCCGTGCAACATGAAGAAAGGCGGGCGCACGCCGAAGCAGGCGAGCATGCCCGTGCGCATGGAACCGATCCGTCCGACCAGCTGGCAATTGCAGCAGCACGGAAAACTGTTTCCGCCCAACTACCTGCACGAAACCTGGCGAGACTGGCTCTACTGGGATATCGAACTCGAGGAATAGGCGTCCGCCCGCCGCAACAATCGGGCGCAGGCTAACATTTTCACTCGACGGCGCCGGTCCGTTTCGGCAGGAATGCCAGCAACCTACACGACACACGACAAGACAAGGGGGCGCGGTCGTGGAAGACTTGCTGGCGAAGTACGGGACACTCGCGCCGTTACAACCGGAAGAGGAACTGGCCTTGCGATCGCTCGCCGCGGTCACGCGGGACTATCCCGCAGGGGCCGACCTTGTGGCTGGCGAATACGACGAACCCGACCATCTCTATATCGTGAAGAAAGGACGGCTGTTCGCCTCCAGCGACCTTCCCAATGGCCAGCGCGCTATCACGCGGCTGTATTTCGAAGGCGATATCGTCGGCACCGCGAACATCCCCTTCGAACACGCCACGCAGTCGATCACGGTCCAGTCGCCCTCGACGCTCTATACCTTTCCGCGCAGCAAGCTGATCGATGCCTTCCAGCGCCTGCCGCGCGTGGCCGCGATCTTCTACACCTTCGCCGCGCTGGAAAACGCGGTGCTCAACGACCGGCTGGTATCGATCGGGCGCACGCGCGGGAAATCCCGCCTTGCTTCGCTGCTCATGGAAATCGCCTCACGCCAGCACCTTTACGGCGAGGCGAACGCGAAGACCGTTTCGCTGTGTCTGACGCAGGCGCAGATCGGCGATGCCATCGGCCTAACAGAAGTGCAGGTGAACCGGCTGTTCCGCGCCCTGCACGAAGACGGCGTCATCGATGCCAGCGGCGGGATAGTCGAAATCATCGATCATGGGCGGCTATGCGAGATCGGTCATTTCCACGATCGCTATCAGGATCTCGATCTCGATTGGTTCGACGAGGAGATCGGGCGCTACGAGCAGACCGCCTGATCGGGCTGCGTCGCAGCGCCTGCCGTCGCCATCGGCGCACTTGCCTCGCCCACGGCCGCGTCTTTCACGCTGCGCTCGACCAGCCACACGCCGGTTTCCTCGACCAGTCGCATCCGGCAGACCGACTTTCCGTTCAGGTACAACTCGGCCCAGTCGCCGCCCGCTGCCTCTTTCGCGAGATCGAGCGCGCGCGAGGTCGAATGGGCGTAGAACGCAACGGTTCTCTCACCGTCCCCATCGGGGCTGCAATAGCGAAGAGAGTAACGATCCACCCCGACGCTCTACGCCATTAGGGAAAGCGCGCTATATAGAATGATGCCCGTGCGTCAGGTCACCGCTGCACGGCTGGCAAACCTCTCGTCCTGCCATTCGCCGCTCGCAAGCACCTCGGCGACGTGGGTGGCGGCGGCCTCGATATCGCGGAACGCCAGGTAAGCGGGCGCGAAGCCCAGTCGCAAAATATCGGGATCGCGAAAATCGCCGATGACGCCGCGTGCGATCAGCGCCTGGCTGATGGCATAGGCCTGATTATGGCGAAAGCTGAGCTGGCTTCCGCGAGACGCGCTGTCGGGCGGGCTGACGAGGTCGAGGTCGAGCCCATGCGCGGCGAGGCATTCGAGAAAGAATTCGGAAAGCGCCTGCGACTTTGCGCACAGCCGTTCGATGCCGATTTCCGCGATCAGCCCCACGCCTACGTCCAGCGCGGTGAGGCCGAGGATCGGCGAGGTGCCGCATTGCAGCTGCTCGATACCCGGTGCCGCCTCGTAATCGTCGGAAAAGGCGAAGGGCCGCGCATGGCCGAACCAGCCGGTCAGCGGCTGCTCCAACTCCGCGTGATGGCGCTCGGCTACGTATGCGAAGGCCGGCGCGCCCGGGCCGCCGCACAAATACTTGTACCCGCAACCGGTGGCGAAGTCGGCCTTGGCGGCGGACAGATCCACCGGCAGCGCTCCGACCGAGTGGGATAGGTCCCACAGGACCAGCGCCCCTGCATCGTGCGCGGCCCGCGTCAGCGCCTCCATGTCGAACAGCTCGCCGGTCTTGTAATGCGCGTGGGTAAGCATGAGCAGGGCGACATCCTCGTCCAGCGCGCCCTCGATATCCTCGCGTCCGGCGAGGCGGCGCTGGGCCAGGCCCTGCCGCTCCAGCCCCTCGATCATGTAGAGGTCGGTGGGAAAATTGCCCGGTTCGGACAGCACGACCTTGCGCTGCGGATCGCCGGCGCGGCGGTGATGCGACAGCCCGGCGGAAATCAGCTTGAACAGGTTCACGCTGACCGTGTCGCAGGCGACGACTTCGTCCGGCTGCGCTCCGATCAGCGGCGCGATCCGGGCGCCGACGCGCCGGGCCATGTCGAACCAGCCCGCCCCGCCCGACGCCTCGTCGTTCCAGGAGCGGATCAGCCCCTCGCCCCATTCGCGCTCCACCACCCGGCGCATCGCTTCGGGCGTCGCCCTGGGCAGGGCGCCAAGCGAATTGCCGTCGAGATAGATCACCCCGTCGGGCAGCGTGAAGCGGTCGCGATATTTCCCCAGCGGATCGGCCGCGTCGAGTTCGCGGGCGCGGCTCGCGACGTCGCCGCTCATGCAAGATCCCTCAGGATCGCACGCACCGGGGAGGCATCCCCGCCCGCGATCGGCAGGGGCAGCGCGACGAGTTCGTAAAGGCCCTCTTCCACGTCATCGAGAACCAGCCCTTCGAGCACGCGGATATCGTGGCGCAGCACCGCCTTGTGCGCGAGCATGTCCTTGCTGTCCTGCGGATCAATGGAGGGTCCGTCGACGCCGACGAGCTTCACCCCCTGCACCGCGAGCCATTCGATCGTCTCGGGCGCGATGGCGGTCGTGTCCTCGGGCCAGCTATTGCGCGGGAAGCGATCGAACGTGCGAAACAGCACCCGGTCGGCACTGCGCAGATGCGGAAGGTCGCCCACCTCGATCTCCCGTCCCACGCCGCGCGCATCCACGACGAGGCACTCGCCGATAAAGGGGGACAGGTCGACGCTCGCGATATCCGGCGCACCGGCATCATAATGGAGCGGCGCATCGGCATGCGCGCCCGAATGGGTCGAAAGCCGGATGGCCGAGACGTTGACCGGGGAGCCTTCCTCCATCTGCCACGTCCGATCCTGCGCAAACGCGGTGTCGCCGGGCCAGACGGGAAGGTCCGGGCGAAGGACCTGCGATATGTCGCGAATGTGCCGGGGGCCCGCCATCAGATTTCGGTCCTGACGCTCAGCAGTTCGGGAAAGAACGCCTGCTTCAGCACACCGGCAAGATAGGGAACGCCGGGCGTCCCGCCGGTCCCGCGCTTGAATCCGATGATGCGCTCCACGGTCTTGAGATGCCCGAACCGCCAGCGCTGGAAGTGGTATTCGAGGTCGACGAGCTTCTCGGCGAGTTCGTAAAGGTCCCAGTGCGATTGCGGGTCGCGGTAGATCGCCGCCCAGGCCGCCTCGACGCTCTCATGGTGCTCGTATGTTGCCGTAGGGTCCCTTTGTGTCACCTCATCGGAAATGGCGAAACCGCGCTTGGCGAGCAGGTCGATGGCGGTATCGTAGAGGCTTGCGCGCTCGCTCTCCGCCTCCAGCCGGGCCGCCCAATCGCCCGCCGCGCGGTGCAGGCGGATATGCTTGAGATCGCGGCCGCCGAGCATGAATTCCATCATCCGGTACTGCGCCGACTGGAACCCGCTCGATCCGCCGAGATGCGGGCGAATCTGCGAATAATCGTGCGGGGTCATGGTGCTGAGCACGTCCCAGCTCTGGATCAGCTGCTGCTGCGCGCGTGCCACGCGGGCCAGCATCTTGAACGCCGGGCGCAAATCGTCCGCGGCGATGCGCTCACGCGCGGCGGTAAGCTCGTGCAGGCACAGCTTCAGCCACAACTCGCTCGCCTGGTGGACGATGATGAACAGCATCTCGTCATGCGCCTCGGACGCGGGATGCTGCGCGGAAAGGACCTGCTGCAGGTCGAGATAGCCGGAATAGGTAACGGGCGCGGTCATGTCCCTCGCGGCCCTAGCGGTCCTGATGCTGCAAGGAAACTACCCCTCGATCACGCGGGTTTCGGGATGGTGCTTGTCGAGATGCTTGCGAATGATCTTGAGATTGCGCGTGTTGGAGCGAAAGGCGAGGTCGGCCGCATCGCCGATCAGCGGCACCAGCCCGATCACCGTATCGACCGCCACATTCGCGCCCATCCGGGTCAGCTGCCATTTCGACATGCCCAGATTCCGCGCTTCCCACACGATATAGGCGCCGAGCGCGGTGGTGATCAGATCCCCGATCACCGGCACCAGCCCGATAATCGCATCGAGGCCCACCGGTATGTCGGTCCCCGGAATGCGAAAGCTGCGTTCGAGCAGGATTTCCATCGCCTCGACCCGCGCCCGGATCGCTGCGGGATCGTTGCCGATGGGCATGGTCATGCCCATCACCTGCGGGCGTTCGCGCTGCGCGCCATCGTGCGGTTCGACCATGGGCCTGACCGGCTTTGCGGGGCCGCGTTCTGGTTGGGAAGGCGTCATGAAAAGCTCCTTGGCACCTTCAGATGGTCGGCCCCGCCATCGGGAACAAGGGGTGAAGCGCCCAGGGGTTAGGCTCGTACCCGGTCACCGCCCCGCGCACGAGAGACCAGCGCACCGGGCTGCCGAGCGGTATGAAGACCTCGTTCGCGATCAGTTCGAAATGCGCATCGGCCAGCAGCGACTGCTTGTCGTCGGCGACCCGCTGAACGAGCGATTCGGCGACCAGGGCGTCCGCTTCGGGTGAACACAGGCCCTGATCCAGCGTACAATTGAAGCGGTTGAGGAACCAGCGCGGTGACGAATAGCGCGCGGTCACGTCCAGCAGGAACAGGTCCGCCTGTTCGCCGAAGGGAACCCGCCGGGTTTCGACACCGATACGGCTCCAAGCCCCCTCTATCTCGCGAAACAGAATATCGCCGCCCGGTCCTGCGGGCAAAGCGATCGAGACCTGCGCCCGCGCCCCCGCCTGTTCCTCCCAGGCGCCGATGCGTCCGGCCGCCTCGGCACGGCGTTGTTCGAGATCGAACTCGCTCCAGCGGGTGGCGGGGTATTGCAGCGGCGAAAATAGCGATTGCGGGACGACCCACGTCGTTGGCTGCCAGCCGCCAAGACCGAAGGGCTCGATAAGGGCCGCTCGGTCGATCGCCATCGACAGGGCCTCGCGACGCGCGGGATCGGAGAGCAATCCCACATCGTTCGTAAAGACGAGCCCGAACAGGCCCAGCGCCGGATCGACCTGAATGGTCCCGCGCGACAGCGGGCCGGGTTGGGCGAGCGGGAAATTCGCGATCGTGCCGCCAAGCACCAGGTCGACCGAACCCTCGTCGAACGCGCGAACCGCGCGCGGGGCGGACATGGTCGTGAGGGTCAGGGGACGGGTCGAAGGTTCGCGACCCTCGGGCGGTTCGGGCAGTCCGCGCGCGGTGGGCGGAAGGACGCTCAGGCGGCTCAGCGGCGCGTCTTCATCGAAGGAAACCACCATCGGTCCGGCCCCGCTGCCGCTGCGCATCAGGCCCAGTTCGGGTTGCGCCAGCAGTCGCAGGAACTCGGGCATCGGGCTGGACAGGCGGATCTCCACGATCTGCCCGGTCATGGCCCGGACTTCCGTTATCTTGGCAAGGTCGAGGCCCAGGGCGGTTCCCCGGAGCGCTCGTATGCGCGCCTCAAGAGCATCGCGCACGTCCTCCGCCCCGATCGGCTCGTCGTCGGGCCACGTGGAATCGCGCATCCTAAAAATGTAGCTCATCGCATCGTCGGTCACGATCCAACGCTGGGCGATCGCCGGGATCACCTGCCCTTCCGGGTCGAGAGCGACCAGGCCTTCCGCGCCGGCTGCGCGAAGGTAGCGCGCCTGCGGACCGAAAGGGCCCGACGATGATGCAGTGTTTCCGATGACCGCGATGTCCAGCGGTCCGCCGGTCGAGCCATCGTCGCAGGCGAACAGACCGATCGCCAGGCAGGAAATGAGGAGTCGTTTCACCCGGGCGCGCGTAGCACCTTGCAAGCGCGCGGTCAGCGTCGCAAACGCGTGATCCTGATCAGACTTTGCGCAGGCGCGCGGGATCGGCAGGCTCTTTCGCCTTGTGATACCACGCGACCCGGCGGTCGTCATCCGATCCGCCGGATGCCACGACCGGACGACGCGCGCGCTCCGAATCGATTTCGCTGTCGAAGGCCACGCCGAACCGGCGGCCTTGCACCCAGGCAATCGTCGCACCCATCGAACCAACGCTGCCGAGTTGCACGGTGACGCGTTCGCCGCGGCGGACCGCGACGTCGCCTTCGCCCATCATCCCGCCGTCCGACAGGTTGCGCACGCGCACGCGATTGGGATCGCCGCCGTCTTCGGCGCTGATATTGGCGAGGAGGAAGAAACTGTCGCGCGATTCGCTGCGCGTATCGACTCCTGACATGTTCCAGTACTCCCTTCGATCCGGCGCCGGCGCCTTTCGCGGCTCGAGCGTCGTTGCGATTGCGTTTATCCGGCAACCTTTAGAAAAAACGCGGTAAATAGCTAGTAAAGCATCGGTCCGTGGGAACGCTATTGCGACCGCCGTCCTATTTCGGGACAGCCCCCGCATTCAGTCGTCCCGACTGATCTTTTCCCGCCGCTCATGCGCTTCCTGCGCTTCGACCGTCATTGTCGCGACCGGCCGTGCGATGAGCCGCCGCAGCCCGATCGGGTCGCCGGTAACCTCGCAATATCCGTATTCGCCTTCCTTGATGCGACGCAGGGCGGAATCGATTTTCGATACCAGTTTGCGCTGGCGATCGCGGGTACGCAATTCGATGCCCCAGTCGGTCTCGCTCGAGGCGCGATCGGCGAGGTCGGGTTCGCGCATCGGACCGTCGGCCAGAGATTGCAGCGTCTGGCCCGCGGCCGTGTGGATCGAGCGTTTCCATTCGATCAGCAACATCTGGAAATACGCCTTTTGCCGCTCGCTCATGTATTCCTCGTCATCGTGAGGAACGTAATCCGGTTCGAGCGCGGCCTTGGCACTTTCGAGTATCTTCGTATCTTCGGACGACGCCGGTGCCATTATATCCTGTATCCCGAAACGAATCGTGCTGGATGGCGAGGCTGGACCGGGTGTTTTACACCTCTATCGACCAGCATTCCCTCGCGGGGTCGAAGCGCTGCGGCGCCTATAGGCAAGCCGCCTGTGGCAGACAACCTTCTTTGGCTCGCCGCGTATGCCGAGTGCAAATAACCGCTTTATCGTTAACGTGTTGTTGACCGTATTGGGCAAACTTCGGTGTCGGCGCAGCGAGGTCGCAAGGGGGCGGTCCTTTCGGAAAATCGCGCCAGGGAAAACCAAACCGACGACGGGACCAAGGGGGTCAGCTCAAGATGAAACTCACCACGTTCGATACTCATACCTCGTTTCCGATTACCCACGGCGAGGCCGATCTTGCCATTGCGGCGTATCTTTCCGACGCGGTGTCGGGCGATGTTTCCGCGCTGTTCGACCTTGGTGTCGCCTATTCGACCGGCAGCGGCGTGGCCTGCGATCTCATCGAGGCGCACAAGTGGTTCAACCTCGCCGCCGCGCGCGGTCACGAAGAGGCAGGGATCTGCCGCGCCGACGTGTCGGACGAGATGTCGGCCCGCGACATCGCCGAGGCTCAGCGCCGCGCGCGCCAGTGGCTGGCCGAGGAACGGCGCGCCGCGTAATCGCCTTTGCAAGGGCGGTTCAGTCGCCTTTCCTGAAAGGGGTGCGTTCACGCAGGATCACGCTATCCACCGCCACGCCTTCGCGTTCGCGTTCGAGGAAATCGGCGACGGCTGCGCGAAACCCTTCGTCGACGATGTAGTGGGCGGAGGTGGTCGGCACCGGTTCGTAACCGCGAGCCAGCTTGTGACCGCCCTGCGCGCCCGCTTCCACCCGGCTCAGGCCACGTTCGATGGCGATGTCGATCGCCTGGTAATAGCACAGCTCGAAATGGAGGAAGCGCACGTCCTTCGTACAGCCCCAGTAGCGGCCGTAGATCGCTTCGCTACCGACGAAATTGAGCGCGCCCGCAATCGGTTCGCCATCCTCGAAAGCGAGGATCAGGACCATGCGATCCGCCATGCGCTCTCCCAGCAGGGTGAACGCCTCACGGGTGAGATAGGGCGTTCCCCATTTGCGCGCGCCGGTATCCTGGTAGAACACCCAGAACGCGTCCCAGTGCTCTTCGCGAATGTCGTCGCCCGATAGCCGCTCGATCCGCAAACCCTCCTGCGCCGCGGCGCGTTCCTTGCGCAGGTTCTTGCGTTTTCGCGAGGCGAGCGCTTCCAGAAACCCGTCGAAACTGTCGTAATCCTGGTTGATCCAGTGGAACTGGATGTCCTTGCGGATGAGCCAGTCGCCCGCTTCGAACAGCGCGACCTGCCCGGGTTCGATGAAGGTCGCATGGGCGGATGACAGGCCGTTCTGCTCGCAAACCAGCTCCGCGCCCTTGAGCAGGTATGGGGACAGAGCGGGGTCAGAAAGCAACAGGCGGGGACCAGTCGCAGGTGTGAACGGCGCTGCGATCTGCAACTTGGGATAATAGTCGCGGCCCGCGCGATGGAGCGCATCGGCCCAGGCGTGATCGAAGACATATTCGCCCTGGCTGTGCCCCTTGGCATAGCTCGGCATGGCGGCATGCAGATGGCCCGCGGCGTCGGTGACGACGACGGGTGCGGGGTCCCAGCCGCTACCGTGTCCGACGCTGCCGGAATCCTCCAGCGCGGTAAGGAATTCGTGGGCAACGAAGGGATTGTGCGTTCCGCCCAGCGCGTTCCATTCGTCCGCGTCGAACTCTCCGACGCCGGGCGCGATCCTGACGGTCAGTTCGCCGGGGCTGCCATCGTCCTCGCTCATGCAAACCCGTCCGCTTCACAGACCAGCGCATCGGCGCAGGCTTGCGCGCGCTCGCGCAGTTCGGGGGTATCGACCGTCCAGGTCAGGATCGGCAGGCCCCCTTTGCGAAGACCTGCGACCCAGGGATTGGGGAGTGCCGCGATATGATAGGCGAGGAAATCGGGCGCGGCCCTTTCCACCGCCGCCTCCCGCTCGGCCTGCGTCTGCGTATAGCCATAGGCGTCCTCGCGCATCACCAGGCCGCACGGGACATGCCCCGCATGTTCGCGCATCCAGACCGGCACCACCGGGTCGAAGCTCATCACCGCATGATCCCCTGCATATCCATGGAGCTGGCCGGCAACGTGCTCGCAGGTGCGCTCCACGTCGTAGCCGGGGCGCGACTTGATCTCGATCAGCAGCGGAACGCGCCCCGCCACGAGGCCGAGCAGCGTCGCCAGACGAGCGGGCCGGTGGTCGGTCTCCCGGTAGGAAAGCAACTCGATCTCCTCGATCCGGAACGCATCGAGCGCGCCCTGCCCCGTGGTCAGCCGCTCCAGTTCCCAGTCATGGAACACCAATGCGTGACCGTCGGCGCTGCGCTGGATATCGCATTCGATCCCCAGCCCCGCCGCCATCGCGGCTTCGGCCGCCGCAAGCGAATTTTCCGGCACGCCCGCACCATGGAGGCCGCGATGGGCGTATTCCCACCGCGTCAGCCAGTCGGGGGTGGCGCGCCGTTTCATCGGCCCGTGCTAGTCCGCAATCGCGATCACCGCATCGACTTCGACCGCCGCGCCCAGTGGTAGCGCGGGCACGCCGACCGCGGCGCGGGCATGGCGGCCCTTCTCGCCGAACACCTCGAACATCAGGTCCGATGCGCCGTTCGCGACCTTGGGCTGGTCGGCATAATCGGGGGTCGAGGTGACGAACGCGCCGAGCTTGACGATCCGCTCCACCTTGTCGAGCGGGATCAGCGCGCCCTTCAACTGGGCGAGGATCATCAACCCGCAGGCCCGTGCCGCCGCCTGCCCCGCGTCGAGATCCAGATCGTCGCCCAGCCGTCCGGTCACGAGTTCGCCATCGACGAAGGGCAGCTGGCCCGAAACGTGGGCAAACCCGCCATGGACCACGACGGGCACGTAGCTGGCGACCGGTGCAGCCGCTTCGGGCAACTGGATGCCGAGCTGTTCGAGGCGGGCTTCGATGGTCATTGTGCGGGTTCCTCCAGTTGCGATCTCAGCCACGGCAACGCTTCGGCCCAATTGTCGATCCGGGCATGGGCATGGCCGGCCGTGTGCGCGCAATCGATGGCATGGGCGATCGAGGGTTCGCCGCACATGTGAAGGCGCACGACATCGGGCGCGGTATCCTTGACCGAACTGTGATGCTGGGCGAGATCGTCGATGAAGATAGCGCGGCTGGGCGCATATTCCTCGATTATGCGCTGGAGCGCCGGACCCTTCGGCCCCTGGTTGGTATAGACCTTCGCCTCGAGGCCATGCGCGAGCAATTGCCGGGCGCGGTGATCGCGGCGCTCGTCGAGCAGATTGGTCAGGACCACGACATCGGCGTCCTCGGCCAGGGAATTGAGCGATTCGATCGCGTTCGCAATCGGCATCTGGCGATCCATCTCGGTTTCGAAGAACCCGCCGAGCAGGCGCCAGATTTCCTTTTGTTCGAGCAGCTCGCCGTTCTCCTGCCATCGCATCGCTTCGGAAAAGTTCGATCCGGCGAGGTCGAAATCGACGCCTTGGCTTTCCGCCAGCCAGTCGCGGAACGGCGCGACCATATGGAGGATGACCTCGTCGCAATCGCTGATGACGAGGGGACGGGCTTGCCTGGAGAGCTTGGTAGGGGCGTTCATCGGGAGAGGTCCTTGCGCGCGGCGATCAGTTCGGCGGGTTCGACGCCGAGCGCATCGGCCGCGCTGACGAGATCGGGTTCGTGATTGGCGAGAAAGTCGAGCACCGATCCCAGCACCCGCGGATCGCCGAGCCCTGCGCGCAGCGTATCGGGATCGAGACCGGTCAGGTCGAGATAGCGATGGGCGCGGCTTTCGTCCTGCAGTACCCAGCCGATAGCGGCAAGCGCGAGGGTCGCGGCGCGGGTGTGCGGATCGGCCCGCTGCGACGCGACTTCGACATTGTCATCGGCATCGGCATCGGCATCGGCAGGTGGAGATACGCGGGTATCGCGACGGGAACCGTACGGGATTGTGGTGTCCTTCCGGGTGGAGTAGGTTTCTGGCGGGTTTCGCAAAAAAACGGTCACCGAACAGGGGATGTGGCGTGGCAAAGCGAATAATGGTTGTAGAGGACAATGACCTCAACCGGAAATTGTTCTGCGACGTGCTGAGCGCGAACGGATACGACGTGGATCCGGTCGCCGACGGCGATCTGGTGCTGCAGACCGCGCGGGACACCTCGCCCGACCTCATCATCATGGACATCCAGCTGCCAGGCATATCGGGCGTCGACCTGATCGAGGCGGCGAAACGTGAAAGCGCGCTCGAATCCATTCCCGTTCTGGCGGTCACGGCGTTCGCGGCGAAAGGCGACGAGGAGCGGATCCGGTCCGCAGGCGCGGCAGGCTACCTTGCAAAACCGGTGTCGATCACGCCGTTCATGAACGCGGTGAACGGCCTGTTGCCCGACTGAGCTCTCGACCTGTGGCGAAGCGGGGCACGGCGTGCCAGCCGGTCAGAGAAGGTCCACGCGCTCGGCGAAATAGATCGCAGCCGTCAGGGCCAACCCGAAAATGAAAGAGCCGTAGGCAAAGGTGAGATAGCGGAACTTGCGCCGGTAAAGGACCAGCCCGTTCTGGTAGGTATCGCGCAGCATCGTCCGGAACGCCTCCTCCTCGTCCCGCAGCAGGGCGATCAGGTCCTCGGTCCATTCCGCCTCGTCCAGCTCGGCGAAATGGCCGAAGAACAGCGGGTTGGTGTCGGCTTTGTTCTCGGGCAGGCCATACAGCCGGGGCGCCACCGCGAGCACGGCGAAGATCGAAGAGACGAGCGCCGTCGCGGCGAGCGCGAGCGTCGACCATGCGAACGCGCCATCGGGCACGCCCGTCACCAGCAGCGAGAACACGACGAAGGTGGCACCGATCAGGATCGAGGCTTTCTGGTCCGCCATCTGCGAAAGCGCCAGCGCGTTCACCTGCATGGTGCGGGTAACGTGCACCGCCTGCGGGAAGAAGTCGCGAGGCTGCGGCTCCTCCCCATGGCGCGGCGTTGTCGGCGCAACGCGTGGCCGGACATCCTGAGACATGATCGCTACTCCCGACAATCGATCCGCCCCTTTTCACAGGTCGTGATCGATCCGCTGCGCCCGGTCCTTCGCGGTTTGGCATTGCCGGGGAAACTTGACAAGTTTGCGCCCGCACCGCTTTGCTTGGGCGCAAACGTCGCGCTCAACGGCAAGCCCGCCCGGCGCGCGCCCCGAACGAAAGTTTCCCGCATGACCCCAGCCGAAGTCGACACCCGCATCCGAGCCCTCATCAAGCCGTTCAACAAGAAGAACGTCGAGATCACCGATGCGACGACCTTTCAGCACGACCTCGAATTCGACAGCCTGACCGTGATGGATTTCGTCGCCGAGATCGAGGACGAGTTCGACATCATCATCAGCATGAACCAGCAGGCCGAGATCGAAACCTGGGGCCAGCTCGTCGATGCGGTGCACAAGCTGCAGGATAGCTGATAAGGGGCGTCCATGACCGATACCGCAACTGCGCGCAGCGCCGACGATACCCGCGAAACCGATCGCGACCTTCTCTCCAAGTTCGACGAGACGATCAAGACCCGTGAAACCCTGCTGTCGAGCGGGGTGACCGATCCGTTCAACCTGGTGATGGAAAGAGTTCTCTCGCCCACCCGCGCGATCTGCAACGGGCGCGACACGATCCTGCTGGGAACGTACAATTACATGGGCATGACCTTCGATCCCGACGTGCTCGACGCCGGGAAGCAGGCGCTCTCCGATTTCGGGTCGGGCACCACCGGCAGCCGCGTCCTCAACGGCACCTACCAGGGCCATAAGGAGTGCGAGGACGCGCTGCGCGAGTTCTACGCGATGGATCACGCCATGGTCTTCTCGACCGGGTACCAGGCGAACCTCGGCATCATCTCGACCCTTGCAGGAAAGGGCGATTACATCGTCCTCGACATCGACAGCCACGCCTCGATCTACGACGGGTGCAAGATGGGCGATGCCGAGATCGTCCCCTTCCGCCACAACGATATCGAGGCGATGGAAAAGCGGCTGAAGCGCATTCCCGAGGGCGCGGGGAAGCTCGTCGTGCTCGAAGGGGTGTACTCGATGCTCGGCGATGTCGCGCCTTTGAAGGAGATGGTCGCCATCGCCAAGCGGCACGGCGCGATGGTGCTCGTCGACGAGGCGCACTCGATGGGCTTCATAGGCGAGAACGGGCGCGGGGTTGCCGAGGACCAGGGCGTCATCGACGACGTCGACTTCATCATCGGCACCTTCTCGAAAAGCGTCGGGACGGTCGGGGGCTTCTGCGTTTCGAACCATCCCAAGTTCGACATCATGCGACTGGTCTGCCGCCCCTACGTCTTCACCGCCAGCCTGCCGCCCAGCGTGGTCGCGACCGCCGCGACCTCGATCCGCAAGCTGATGCACGGCGCGAACAAGCGCGCGCATCTGTGGGAGAATTCCAAGCGCCTGCACGCAGGGCTCAAGGAGCTGGGCTTCGAACTCGGCACCGAGACCCCGCAAAGCGCGATCGTGGCGGTCATCATGCCCGACCTCGAACGCGGCGCTGCGATGTGGGAAGCGCTGTTGCAGCAGGGCCTCTACGTCAATCTCGCCCGCCCGCCGGCAACGCCCGCCAACATGACGCTGCTGCGCTGTTCGCTGTGCGCCGAACATTCGAGCGAGGAGGTCGAAACGATCCTCGAACGCTTCGAGCGTGCGGGCAAGACAGTGGGAATAATCGGCTAATTTTAATCTTGCCCTCACCGGTTCCCGCAATAAGTGTGGGAACCGAATACCTGGGGGGGCAAAACTCGTGAAAACACCGTCGTACCGGGCCTCGCGGCTCGCACTCGTCGTGGGCGCTGGCCTGTGCACCATGCTTGCAGCCTGCGGCGGGGACGATTCCTCACCGCCGATCGCCACGCCTGCTCCCACGCCCACGCCGCCGGTCGTGACGAAACCCGGTTTCACATCGACCACCAGCGTGAACGTGACGGAGAATACCCTCGACGCCTTCTACACGGCGCAGGCAAGCGATCCGCAGGGCGACCCCGTCACGATCACCCTCCATTCGGGTCCCGATGCGGACAAGCTGGTGATGGATGGCAGCGGAAACCTTCGCTTCAACCAGAACCCGAACTTCGACCTGCCGAGCGACGCCAATCGCGACAATTTCTACGAAGTCGTCCTGCGCGCCAGCGCCGGAGGCGAGACGACCGACATGCTTCTGG
>JBARZK010000198.1:0-23626 GCA_049649965.1 Erythrobacter sp. | reverse complement strand
TTGAGGCGCGGATTGTGCTTCATCGTGCAGCTGCCGAGCGGGAAGAAACCGAGGTCGATCCCGTAATTCTGCCGGCTGAGCCGGGTGTAGTGGCGGATCGTCTCGGGCTCAGTCAGCCCGACGAGGCCGATCGGTTCGTCCCGCTCGAAACCGCCGACCCGGTTGGGCACGCCGCTATCCGGTTCGGGCAGGTCAACGCCGGTCGTCTCGGCATGACCGATCTCGAACAGCAGCGGTTCCTCCAGCATCAGCGCGCGGTTGCCGGTGGTGGTGCGCGGACCGTTGTGGAGACCGTCGTCGGGCTGCATCGCAGGCTTCCAGCCGGACTTGTTCGGGGCGTTCATTCCTCGGTCTCCTGCAGGACGGCTTCGAGTTCTGTCGCAAGCGTTTCGATGTCCTCGGGGGTCGTCGTCTCGGTCACCGCGACCAGGAGCGCCTGGCGCAGCGCCTCGATCCCGGGATAGAGCCGCCCCAGCGATACGCCGCCCAGCACGCCGCGATCGGCAAGCTTGCGCACGACTTCGCGGGCCGACCGGCCTTCGAGCATGATTGTGAACTCGTTGAAGAAGGCTTCGTTGAGGACGCTGACGCCCGGTACTGTCGCCAGCCTGTCCGCGGCCGTGCAGGCGAGGCGGTGGTTTTCCGCCGCGAGTTCGCGCAGTCCCTTTTCCCCAAGCAGCGTCATGTGAACGCTGAAAGCGAGCGCACACAGCCCGGAATTGGTGCAGATGTTGGAAGTCGCCTTCTCGCGCCGGATATGCTGCTCGCGCGTCGAAAGCGTCAGGACGAAGCCGCGCTTGCCCTCCGCGTCCGTCGTCTCGCCGCACAGCCTGCCGGGCATCTGGCGCACGTGTTTCTGGTCACGCACGGCGAACAGTCCGAGATAAGGACCGCCGAATTGCAGCCCGACGCCCAGCGCCTGCCCCTCGCCAACGACGATGTCCGCGCCCATCTCGCCGGGCGAGCGGATCGCGCCGAGCGCCACCGGCTCGGTGTTGACGGCGATCAGCAGCGCGCCCTTTTCGTGTGCGGCTTCGGCAAGCTTCGACAGGTCGCTGATCCGGCCGAGGATGTCGGGATATTGGACAACAACGCAGGAGGTTTCCTCGTCAATCCGGCCGATCAGCCCGGAAAGGTCGGGCTCTGACTGGATCGCGGGCTCTGCGGTCGCGATCGTCCCGCCGGTGAACTGTGCCATGGTGTTGACCACCTGCGCGTAATGCGGGTGGAGTGCGCCCGAGAGGACCGCACGCTTGCGCTTCGTCACGCGCCCCGCCATCGCCACCGCCTCCCAGCACGCGGTCGAACCGTCGTAGAGCGAGGCGTTCGCCACCGCGCAGCCGTACAGACGCGCGACCTGGGTCTGGAACTCGAACAGCATCTGCAATGTGCCCTGCGCGATTTCGGGCTGGTAGGGAGTGTAGGCGGTCAGGAACTCGCCGCGCTGGACCACCGTGTCGACGCTGGCCGGGATGTGGTGGCGATAAGCGCCCGCGCCCAGGAAGAACGGGGCATCGCCCGCCGCGAGGTTCTTTGCCGCCAGCCGCTGCATGTGCCGTTCGACCGCCATTTCGCTCGCGTGCATCGGCAGGTCGCGGATCGGGCCGTCCAGTTGCGCGACAGCCGGCACGTCGACGAACAGGTCGTCGATGGAGTCCGCTCCGATAGTCGCCAGCATGTCGGCGCGATCGGTGTCGGTCAGGGGAAGGTAGCGCATTACGATGTCTCCGAACCCATGCGGGTGACGAGGTTACGGCGAGCTACGCGGTGCCGCGCCACTTGGACGCCCGCACCCGCATTCACTTTACAGATTGTCGACGAAGGCCTTGTACGCCGCCTCGTCCATCAGGCCTTCGAGCTCGCTCTTGTCGCCGACATTCAGGCGGAAGAACCAGCCTTCGTCCTCGGGTGAGGAATTGACGAGCGCGGGATCGTCCTCGAGCGCGGAATTGCTCTCCGTCACTTCGCCGCTGATCGGGGCATAGACGTCGCTTGCCGCCTTGACGCTTTCGACGACGGCCGCGTCCTTGCCCTTGTCCAGCATCGCGCCGACCTCGGGCAGTTCGACGAAGACGATGTCGCCCAGTTGCTCCTGCGCGTAATCGGTGATCCCGACCGTCGCGCTGTCGCCCTCGACATCGATCCATTCATGTTCTTCGGTAAAATAACGCGGCATTCGGATCAGCTCCCTCGATAATAGCGGTGTGGGACGAAAGGCATGGGGGCGACGCTGGCGGGCAGGCGCTTTCCGCGCACCTCGCATTCGAGTGCGGCACCTTCGCTGGCATGCGGCACGTCGACATACGCCATCGCGATCGGGCGGCCGAGGGTCGGAGAGAAGCCGCCGCTCGTCACCTTGCCCACCATCCTGTCGCCGGAAAACACTTCCGCGCCTTCGCGGGCGGGCAGGCGTCCATCGAGCAGCAGGCCGACCCGTCGCCGCGCCAGCGTGCCTGCGCCTTCATCGGCGAGCCGCGCGGCGACCGCCATGTGGCCGAGGAAGCCACCCGTCTCGCGCCGCTTCTTCGACAGGGCGAAGACCAGATCGGCGGTGACTGGGTCGATATCCTCATCGAGATCGTGACCGTACAGCGGCAGGCCCGCTTCGAGCCGCAGCGAATCTCGCGCGCCCAGCCCGGCGGGCCTGACCCGCTCGTCTGCGACCAGCGCACTGGCAAAAGCCTCGGCCGCGCCTGCGTGAAGCGAGATTTCGAACCCGTCCTCACCGGTATAGCCCGCGCGGCTGACCCACAGGTGCTGGCCTTCCCATTCGAACAGGCAGCCGGTCATGAAGGTCAGCGCGCCGGTGCCCGGCACCAAGGCTTCCAGCACGCCGCCGGCATCGGGCCCCTGCAACGCCAAGAGGGCGAAATCATCGTAGTGTGTAAGCGTCACTTCGTCGGGCAGGTGCTCGCGCAGATGGGCGATATCGTCCCACTTGCGCGCGCCGTTGACCACTAGCGACAGGTGCGGCCCGGCATTCGTGACCATCAGATCGTCGAGGATACCGCCGGAATCGGTCAGCAGAAGCGAATAGCGCATCTTCCCCGGCTTGAGCGATGCGATCGCGCCCGGCAGCAGTTTTTCGAGCTCGCGCGCTGCCAGTTCGGGATCGTCCTGGGGCGAGGTGACCGATAGCTGGCCCATGTGGCTAACGTCGAACAGGCTGGCGTGTTCGCGGGTCCAGTTGTGTTCGGCCACGATGCCCTCATACTGGATCGGCATCTCGTAACCGGCAAAGGACACCATTCGCGCGCCCTGCCCGCGATGCCAGGCATCGAGCGGCAGCTCTTCCGGTTGCTGGTCTTGCGGTTCGTTTTCGTCGCTCAATATCTCGGTTCCCGAACAGGCCAGCCCAAACAGGCCAGAAACGCCCGGAAACCGCGCGTTGTTCCTGCCCCCTCTGTCGGGAAACCTGAGAGCTTAGCCGGGTTTGCGGACCCTGATGTCCGCGCTGCCGGCCTTCCCCTTCGGTGGTATCTTCGCTGTCTGGCGAAAACACGCTTTCCAGAGTGCCTGTTCGTCCGCGGTCCGTTTGCCTGAGAGATTCCGGGGCGGTTGCTCCTTCGGCGCCGTGCCCCCGACCTTGCGGCCGGGACGGTCTCTCCCGCGAAAGACGTCCGGAATCGCTTCCGGAAAGGCGCCTTACCGTCTCCACGATCAGCCGCGCGGCGTCAATCGCGATGACGCGTTCGCGGGCCGTTTTTACCCGAGCTCGGAGGGAATTTCTTTAGAGCGGGCCGACGACGCCAGCCGGATCAGGCGCGGGCGTCGCAATCGCCTGCGGTGAGCGTGTAGTGCGTGCCATCGCCCTCGGTCACGTCGACCGTGGCGCACCAGCTCTCCGAATATCCGGTCGATAGGCGCGATAGGACGCTTTCCTCGTTGGCGGGAATGGTCGTGCTGCCCCGATGGCGGGAGCGGGAATTGCCGACCAGTTCGATGGCGTAATCGACCTTTTGAGTCGTCGCCGATTGCGCAACGATCTGGATTTCCACGCTGCTATCGCTTTCTTCCCAGCGCAGGCCAATCGCATGCGGCATGTCGTCTCCCCCCTTTACGGCCATCTCGGCCCCGTTCGAAGCGGCGCCCGGTGCCGCCATCGCCAGCACGGGAGCGAGAAGAACTGCGGCCCTGCCGAAAATACGCATCACGAACCTCCCGTATTGCCGCCGAACTGTTCGACGATCGCGTTGATGAGCGCCTGCGTTTCAGCAGACAGCTCGCTGGCCGGGTTGTCCGGCTCCGGCGTTACGTCGCCCGGCTGCGGACTGTTCGCGACCGAGGCGAGAACCTGGTTGGAAAAGTCGTCGGCCTCGACCTCGCTGCGCGCCAGCCGCGAGATCGCGCTCTCGATGGTCTGCGCGCGGTTGCCGTCGAGCCGCTCGCCGAGCAACCGCTCCTCTGCGGAGGGCCGGTAGCGATTGTCCTGCGCGAACTCCTCGGACCGATCCTCGAGCCGCTGGGCGCACAATGCGAGGATGGCGACCACCTCGGAATTGCGTTCGCAGATGTCTGTGCCCTCGACCGCTTCGAGCAGGACCTGTCGTTCGGCCGGGGTCAGTTGCGCAAGGGCCCGCGCGCCTTCTTCTGCCGAAAGCTGCTCCACCGGCGAACCGTCGTCATCCCGCCCGACCTGATCGAGCTCGGCCTCGACCTCCTGCACCGAAAGCTGTTCCTGCCGAGCCCGACGCGCGCGCGCGGCAGCCGCCACTTCGGGAGAAATCACGTCTGGGTAGTAAACACGCGAGGGCGATGCGTCTTTCGCGGATGCCGCGCCATCGTCGGATCCGGTCCGCGCCGGAGGACCGGCGGGTGCCTGCTGCACGAACACCTCGTCCTCCTGCGACGAAGCGGCCGACTGCGCGAATGCCGAAGCGGGAAGCGCAGCACCCACCACCGCAAGCGCGACGAGCGCGCGGGCTGGTGATTTTCGGCTCATCGAAACTTCGCGATCATCCGGGTTCCACATGGCGTCGCAATACCAGAAACCGGGCGATTGCGCGAACGATTTCCCGTCGGTACCCGCGCCCGTCCGCGGGCCGGTTGCGGAGCGCGGGTCAGTTGCCGGGCGCGAACGCCGCGCCGCCATTGCTGGTCTGGTAGATATAGGTCGTCTGGTTGCCTTCCTGCCGGATATCGAGGCTGGACAGGTTCGATCCGTCCTGCGTCCATTCGAGCCGGTTGCCGGCGTCGAGCTGGGTGGCGGTCATCGTGTTGCTGTTGCCATCCTGGACAAGGCGCGCCTGGTTGTCGCTGCCGTCCTGGACCATCACAAGCGAATTGTTGTTGCCGGTCTGCGCAATCGCGAGCGCGGAATAGTTGTCACCGTCGTCGCGCTGGAAAAGATTGGCATCGTTGCCGTCGCCTTCCTGCGCGAACATCAATACGGTCTGGCCCTCGCCATCCTGCCGGGCGCTCAGTTCGTTGCGATCGCCTTCCTGCGCGATGCGAGCGTAATGAGTCCCGGTATCCCCCTGTGCGAGTTCGACGATGTTCTCGGCGCCGTTCTGCGAAACGCGGGCATAGCTGTTCGTCTCGCCCTGATCGACGTCGGCGCGGTTGGTCGCTCCGATCTGCGAGATGAAGACGCCGCGCGCTTCTTCAGCCGGGACTTCGATTTCCTCGAAGGTCGGGTCGACCGTGCCGGGGCCGCTCTTGTTCCCCGCATTCCCCTGAGCACCGGAATTGCCGTTGTTCCCGCCGCACGGATTGCCCTTGCCGACACCGGGGCCATCGCCGCACGGATTGCCAGGAGGGGTCTTGCCGTTGTCGGCCATTGCCGGGACCGACGAAAGCCCCATTGCGGCGACCAGCGCGAGAAGCGTCGGAGCGATGCGTTGGCTGAATGTCGACATGTTGATTGGCCTTGGCGGTTGGGGGCGAAAGGGTAAACGCATGAAAGTCGAAACCGGCGCCGGACGCTCCTTCAAAAAAGGAACGCCCGGCGCTTGTCATGTCGTGTCAGTTCTGGGTGACCATGGCGGTGAGCCCCGTACCGTTCTGCATGACGTTCGAGACGTCGCCCTGACCAAGCTGTTCAACCCTCGCGAAGTTGGTCGCTCCGGTCTGGCTGATAATGGACAGGTTGTCCTCGCCCGCCTGGTGGCTCAGTGCGATGTTGTTGGGGCCCTGGTCCGGTCCGGGTTCACCCGAACCCACACCGTGATCGCCGTTCTGGGTTATCGTGGTGTTGTTGTTGTTCCCGCCCTGTCCGACGAGAGCGGTGTCGTACTCGCCGTTCTGAGTGATCGTGGCCGTACCGTTCGAACCGTTCTGGTCGTTGATCTCGGTGTAGTTCAAGTTGCCGATCTGGTTGATCGCGACGGCATTGTTGAACCCTTCCTGGTCCATCACCAGCGCCACATTGTCGGTGCCGGACTGGTTGACGGTGGTCGAAAGGTCCGAGCCGTCCTGATCGACGTCCGCGAAGTTGCGGTCGTTCGACTGGATGATCAGCGCGTCGTTGTTCGAATCGACAAGGTCTTCACCCGATTCATCGATGATGGCCGTGTTGTCGTTGCCGGTCTGGTAGATCGCCGCATCGCTGCCGCTGCCGACCTGTTCGACATAGGCGAAGTTGCCGCTGACGCTCGAACCGGATGTCCCCTGACGGATCAGGCTGGTGTTGTCGACGCCCGCGGACTGACGCACGATCGCGGCATTGGTCGCGCTCGCTCCGCCGGTGTTGATCGCCGGTTCGATCGGTCCGGCGGGAAGGTCGGCGATGCGATCGGCGATGACGAAGGTCGGTCCGTTCTCTCCGCTGTACTGCTCGATCGTGGAATCGTTGTCGCGGGTTGGCGCGTCCTGGCCGGTTTGCGTGACGGCGGCGTAGGAATTGTCACCGTCCTGCAGGATGACGCTTTCGTTCGCCGGGCGGCTGTAGTTCAGCGTGCCTTCGGGCGTGTGGCCCTGCGTGACGATCGCGGTGTTGTTGTCACCGTTCTGGTCGATATCGGAAACGTTCTCGATACCCGGACCCTGGTTGACTTGGGCATCGTTGCCGTTGCCCGCCTGGTCGATGTCGCTGCAATTCCCGCCGCCGAGATTGTCGCACGTCGGGCTGGCGGAGTTGACGTCGCCGACCGACTGTGCCGCGGCCGGGGAGACAAGGCCGAGTGCCATGATCGAGGCGCTGGTAAGGATAAGCTTGTTCACTGGTATTCTCCGGAAGAATGAGAGTTCTTGAACAAGGGAGCAACGAAGGCGCTAGCCGACGTCAGAAACTCCCCTCCCCCGATAATTTGGCGAAAGCCCGGGACGCGCCACGGCGCGCCCCGGATTTCGGTTCAGACCTTAATTGGTGCCCTGCGTGACCGTGGCGACGTTGCCGTTGCCCGACTGCGTCACGTAGCTCGCATCGAAATCGCCATACTGCATGACGTTGGCCGAGTTGTTGTGGCCGTCCTGCGACACGGAGGAGAAGTTCTGCTCCCCGTACTGCTCGACCCGTGCGAAGTTTTCCGAGCTCTGCGGATCGCCCAGGGTGTTGGTCTGGGTGATTTCGCTGGTGTTGTTGCTGGAAAGATCGCCCTGGACGACTTCGGCAACCATGTTGAAGGCCGGACCGCCATCGGCAGGCGTCGGAGCCGTCTGCGTGATGGTGCTGTTGTTGCCCGTGCCACCCTGATCGACATCGGCGACCGCGAAGTTCGCGCGACCCGTCTGGGTGACGGAACTGATGTTGAAGTCGCCGATCTGGTCGACGTTCACTTGGCCGAAGTTCGCGGACTGGGTCACTTCGCTTTCGTTGCCTTCACCAATCTGATTGATGCCAACGGTCATCACGCCCGGGACCCCTGCGGAGTTGTCGAAACCCGGCTGATTGACTGAGCTAATGTTGTCAGTGCCATCCTGATTGACATTGGCCGTGTTGAGCGAACCGAACTGCGTCACGGTCGAATCGTTGCCCGTACCGTTCTGCGTGACGAGCAGTTCCTGCTCGCCGGTCGTGCGGTTATCAGCGCCCTGCGTTGCTTCCGAGTTGTTGTCCGAACCGGTCTGGTCGATCGTCGCCACGGCGTTTTCGCCACGCTGGAGGACGGTCGAATCGTTGCCGACGGTCTCGCCGATGGCGCGCTGCGTCACGGTCGCGGTGTTGAGCGTGCCGCTCTGCTGCACGTCCGAATCGTTGTCGGCACCGAACTGGTTGACCGTCGCATCGAGACGAGCCTTGGGCGGACCCGCTTCGACCTGGGTGACGCTCGAAATGTTGTCGGTACCGTCCTGCAGAACCTCGACGAAGCTGCGGTTCTGCTGGCCAGCGCCCCCGGTGACTTCCTGCTGGATGAAGGAATCGTTGCCCGAGCCGAGCTGGACGGCTTCGGCCGTGCTGAAGGTCGTTTCGTTCTGATCGATAACCGAAAGGTTGTCCGAACCGTCCTGGTAGACGCCGGCCGAAATCGGCTTGTCCTCGTAGCTTCCGTCATTCGGGTCGCCGATCGAGTTGCTGTTGCCGTTCTGATCGATGAAGGACTCGTTGCCGTCACCGGCCTGCTCGACCTTTGCAGACTGGGTCCGACCCTGCTGCGAAATTTCCGAATAGCTGGCGCCGGTCTGGTCGACGTCGGCTTCCTGACGGTTGCCCGACTGGCTAATGCGCGAATCCGCACCGTCGCCATCCTGATCGACATTCGCGGTGTTGCGGCGGCTGGAGCCGGCAGCGATGTTGGAATCCTGGTCGACGACCGAAACGGCGTTGTCGCCCAACTGCGTAACCGTCGCCGAGTTGTTGTTGTTGGTCTGGTCGATCACGCTGCAATTGTTCGCGCCAACGCAATCGGCAGGAACAGCGTCACCCGGCTGCACGCCGACCTGATCCTGGGCGAAGGCCGGAGCGGCGATCGAGAGGGCCAGGACGCTGGCGCCTGCGAAAATAGTCTTTTTCATGTGTCGTTCCTTGAGATTCAAGTTTGCTTAGGACTTGCGACTTATCGAGGTAGTCGCGGGATTATTCGTCCCCGCCTGGTTGCCAGGCAGACGGATGCCTGCCCGATCTGGGATCGGGGGCGCGCCGCACGGGCACGCCCCCGACCGAGCCGGTTAGTTCGTCGACGGTGCGAAGTTCTGGTTCACCATCGCCGAGTTGCTGCTTCCGACCTGGGACACGCTCGACGTGTCGCCGATCCCACCCTGACTGACGTCGGCCGTGTTGAAGCTGCCGTGCTGGAAGATGGTGGAGACGTTGTCGGTACCGGCCTGCGTCAGGCTGGCTGCGTTGTCCGACCCGAGCTGGTCGATCAGCGAAGAACCCTCGATGCCCGACTGGTCGACTTCGGCGAGGTTGTCCGACCCGGTGTTGACGCCATTGGTAAAGAAGCCGGACAGCGTATCACCCTGATTGATGGTCGAGGTGTTGTCCGCACCGGCCTGAACGACCCGTGCAGTCTGGTCGGTTCCGCGCTGGGTGATGTTCGACGTGTTGTCGGTACCGCCCTGCTCTACTTCCGCGAGCTGACCCGATCCAGCGCCGATGCCGAGGAAGCCGCCATTGGTGCCCTGGTCGATGTTCGAGGTTGCGCCGAAGCTGCCCGAAAGCTGCTCGACGAAAGCGACCTGGAACCCGCCGCTCTGCGTGACGGTCGAACTGCCGTTCGTACCGGACTGGATCACGCCGACATCGGTTTCGTCGAGATAGGAACCGGCGTTCTGGGCCAGACCCGACTGTGTGACGGTCGACGTGTTGTTCACACCGTCTTGCAGGACGTTGGCCTGGTGGCCGCCGATCGGACTCTGCGTGACGGTCGAGGTGTTGTCCTCACCGGCCTGCTCGACGATCGCACCCGAAAGCACGGTGGCCGACTGGGTGATGGTCGAGGTATTGCCCGCGCCCGACTGGATCACGTCCGCACCGTTCAGGGTGCCGGTCTGGGTGATGGTCGAATCATTGTCGTCGCCGCTTTGTGCGACATCGGCAAACGTACCGGTCCCGGTCTGAAGGACGTCCGACACCAGCCGTGTGCCGTCCTGATAGACTTCGGCGGTGTTGAAGCTGCCCGACTGAGCGATCTCGGAGAGGTTCTCGTCACCGATCTGCGTCACGGTCGCGTCGGCATCATCGCCACTCTGGTCGATGAAGCTTTCCTGCGTCGGGGACGATTGCGGCGCCGCGAGGTTCGCAGCCGTTTGCGTCACTGTCGCCGATCCGTTTTGCCCGGTCTGGACGATGCCGGAAACGTTACGAGCGAAATCGCCGCCCTGCGTGACGTTTGCGATCGAACCGTCGCCGGACTGCTCGATAGCAGAGGTGTTGTAGAGGCCGCTCTGCGACACGATTACGCTCGCGTCATTGGCGCTCTGATCGATGTTCGAACGGTTGATGACACCATTCTGGCCGACCGTGACCGACGAGCCATCGCCCGACTGGTTCACCAGCGAAACGTTGTTGTCGTACGCGGTGCCGATGTTCGCCGCCGTCGCGGTACCGTCGAACATGCGTGAACCGAAGCCATTGGACCCGCCGGTCTGCGTGACTGTCGCGGTGGAACTGCCCGACTGATCGATGCTCGAGAAGTTGTCGTCGCTGGACTGCGTCGTCGTGGCCTCGGCACCGCCGGCGGTCGAGGTCTGCACTATGGTCGCCATATTGCCATCGGCCATCTGGTCGATAGTCGCGGTCACGGGCACCGCATCCTGGGTCACGAGTGCCGTGTTGTCGTTACCGGTCTGGGTGATGAAGGCGTCCGCGTTGTCGCCGAACGTCACCGGCTGGGTAGGCGGACTGGAATCACCGGTGCCATCGGCGCTCTGGCGGACGACGGTGGCGCTGTTGTTGTCGCCGGTCTGCGCGACCGCGGCATTGGAGAAGTCGCCTTGCTGGGTGATTTCGACGAAATTCTGGTCACCGACGGTGTTGACGTCGGCAACCGCGTTGTCACCGGTCTGGATGACGAAGCTGCTGTTGTCGTCGCCGGTCTGGGCGACGCCGACGCGGTTATCGGGATCGGCCTCGTCGTAATCGTTGTCCGGGTCGCCCGCAGCGCCGTTGACGCCGCTCTGCAGGACGGTGCTTGCGTTGCCATCGCCGACCTGGCTGACGCTGGCCTCATTGAAACGCGAGCTTTGCGTGATGGTCGATGCGCTGTCGCCGGCCTGGAAGACCGATGCATTCTGCGCGCCCTCGCTCTGCGTGATAATCGAGGTGGCAGCGCCGCTTTCCTGGATGACGCTGGCACGCTCGTCCTCGCCGGACTGCGTAATCGTGCTTTCGGCACCGCTGGTTCCGGATTCCTGCTGGACGACCGCGAGGTTGTCTTCACCGTCCTGGTCGATCGTGGAGGTTGCCGCACCGCTCTGCGTCACTTCCGCCATGTGGTCGGAACCGTCCTGGTCGATGGTGCTGGTGTTGCTCTGTGCCATCGCCGGTGCGGCGATCGCGAGTGCGAGTACGGATACTCCGCCAAATACGCTTTTCTTCATGAATATTTCTCCATCATCCATTTGTTAACGTTTTCGAGGTAGTGAATTACTGCGGAAATCCGTGTTGGGCTCTCCGTAAGCTAACGGACTTGCATCCGTCTTATTCGTGAGTGCGCCGTGCCGATCTGGCACGACGAGCCGTCCAGTCCTTTATGCTCCGTTCTGCGTGACCACGGCGGAATTGCCGTCGCCGTTCTGGTTGATCGTGGACGAGTTCGCAGACCCGCCCTGCACCACGTTCGCGGTGTTCCCCTCGCCGTTTTGCGAAATGACCGATGCGTTCAGCGACGATCCGCCGAGTTGCAGGACCGAGGCGAGATTGTCGGCGCCGTTCTGCGTGACGACCGACACGCCGTCGTCGCCGTTCTGGGTGACGCGCGCTTCGTTGTTGCTGCTCATCGACGCAGTGAGCAGGGCGAAATCGCCATCGGTGCCCTGCGCGATCGTCGAGTTGTTGCGATTGCCGTTCTGCGCGAGCCGCGCGAACTGGCCGGTGCCGACCTGGACGATCCCTGCCGGTCCAAGCCGGGAGCCCGAAATGTTGCCGGTGCCGATCTGCTCGATCACCGCGACCTGGTTCGTGCCGTATTGCGCGATCGCCGCGAGGTTCTGACTGCCTTCCTGCGACAGCTCGGCATTCTGGTTCTCGTTCGACACCGGAAGCGTCGCCGGGATGAAGCCGAACAACAAGCCAGGACGACTGGCGGGGTTCTGGGTTATCGATCCGCTGTTCGACGACCCTTCTTGCGAAACCGCGACCGACGATCCGTCGGCGATGCCGCCAACTAGGGAATCGTTCGACGTACCGTCCTGAAAGACCTCGATCCGGGCTCCGCCGGCGAGCTGGGTAACGAGCGAGGCATTTGTGGTGCCGAGCTGCTCGACATTGACCAGCGCGAACGCGCCGGCCTGCGAGACTTCGCTGTCGTTGCGCGTGCCGTCCTGGACGATCGCGACACGCGAGCCGAGCGCCGTCTGGCCGACGACGGAATCGTTGGAGACACCATCCTGGTCGATCTCGACGATCGCGCTCCCGGCCAGCTGGTTGACGGTCGAAACGTTCGCCTGCCCCGACTGGTCGACCTCGACCACGGCAAGGACGCCGGTCTGGTTCACGACGGAATCGTTGCCGTCCGTGCTTGCGAGATCATTGCTCTGGGTGACGTTGGTGAACGCCGCCAGCCCAGCCTGGACGACTTGCGAAGTGTTCTGGTCGCCGCTCTGTCCCACCTGTGCGGTAGTCCCGGAGGTCGAGCCGTCCTGCACCACTTCGGAAATATTGTCGGCGCCGTTTTGCGTTACGATGGCGGAGGATGCGCTGCCGCCTTGGCGGATTTCGCTCGCATTGCCTTCGCCGACCTGGTCGACATCGGCGCTGTTTTCTTCGGACCCTAGCGACTGGAGGATGACGGAGCTGTTCAGGTCGCCCGCGACGCTGAGTTGCGTGACAAAAGCCTCGTTGGCTTCACCGTCCTGATCGACCTCGCTGTCGTTCGAACCCGCGCCGCTCTGAGAGACGATGGCCGCTTCGCCCGTGCCCGTCTGTTCGACGTCGGAGATGTTCCGGCCGTCCTGCGCCTGGGCCATTCCGGCCAGCGCAAACGCGGAGACAGTACAGAAAAGAATGCGCTTCAAGTTGCATCGCCCTTGGGTTTGGGCGATAACCAGCAGGTGTACCGGCGCGCTTAGTCGCCGGGCACCATAAGGTTAACGCCCTTGCTCTCTCGCACGCATCGGAGTGGCAGCTCCTTTGCGTGCTGTTTTTTTATGCAACCCATGGGAGGCCCGCTCTCTTTGAAACGGCGCGCCTTTTCCCGATCGAACAGACTTTTAGGCTACGACCCCTCGTCTGTTTCGTCTTCGTTCTCCACCACCGTCAAGGCAGTGAGCGACCCGGCGCGGCGAACAGCGTTCTGCACATCCCGCGCATCGTAGATTCCATCACGCTCGGCCCGATACGTAGCGAGGATCGGTGCCGCCCGCTCCATATCGGCGAAGCGCCAGAGATCGAGTTCGACCCCTTCGAGCACCAGCCCGTAAACCGCTTTCTCGATCGCCTGCTGAAGCGCGATCTGGTCCGGCTCGTTCGCCGTGATGCCCCATTCGGCCTCGAGAAGTTCGCGGAAAGCCACGAAGCGATAGGCATTGGCGCCGATCGCCTGACTCGCGATCGTCTTCGATGCCTGAACATTGGTCAGCACTTCGCCGGTGCGCACCGAAACGGCACGCAGGTACACCGTGACGGTGTCCTGCCGGTATTCGGTCCGCCCGCCGATGCCCAGAAATGCAGCACCCGCACCGCCTGTTACCGTGTTGGTATCATAGCCGATGATGCCGCCTTCGAGCAGAACGCCCGCGAACAGCAGGGCAGGAAGCGCGTTGGGATCGACCTCTTCCTCGCCAAGATAGCGGCGCCGCATCTCGCCAATGATCTGCCGTTCCTTGAGCAGGTTATCGAGATTTTCCCGCTCGACCACGGTGAACCATGACCGGGTGCCGGCATCCTGCAACGCCTTGACCAGGATCGACCCGGCGCCCTGCGTCACCGCCCGCGACAGGGTCTGGCCGGAATTGGTCGGCTTGAACTGGCCGGTCTGGTCGGTGAAGCCGTAGACCGCGATCGCGACCTGGCGCTGCGGCCCGGGCAGCTGCTGCAACAGGTTCTGGGTCTGCGTCTTCTTCGGGAAGTAGGCGAGGCTCGTTTCCTCGGGCAGCAGGTCGCGCCCGTCGTCGGCGAGCGTCATGCAACCGCCGAGACCGGCACCGAGCATCCCAAGCAGACCGATCTTCGCAAGGAGGCGCATCAATTGACCTCGACGAAGAGCGGAACGACGATCCGGGTTTCCTCGCCCGTATCGTCGTCGCGGATCACCAGGGTGACGGAATCGAGCGATCTGAAGAATTCGATGGTCTGGCCGCCGAAGCTGATGACGCCCTGTTCCTGCGGGTTGTCGCCGAAGATCGCGTCAACCACCTGCGAGGACAGTGCCGAGAGAAGCCGCGACTGCAATTGCCGCGCAAAGATGTCGGCCTGCGAATCGCGCGAGCGGGCGTTGGGATCCCGCGTGTCGTTCTGGGCATTCGCGATGCCGAGAATGTGGTTCGAATTGAAGGGATTTCCGCCGAAGGTCGGGCTGATCGGCTCATGCACGAGGTCCTGCGCCGCCGCGGGCGCCGCAATTGCCATCGCGCCAAAAGCGCAGGCGATCGCCAACCTCAAGAACATCCAAAATCCCCCTGCCTCATGAGCAGCCACTTACTTCGAACTGGCGGCGAGATAGATTGCCCCTCTGCCGTCGATTCGACCGTCTTAATAACTCATCAACGAAATTTGGCCACCCGGATTTATAGCCAGATCGACTAACAAGCGCGTCCGTGTCGTTTTGAAACAGACGGTTGTTGCATTGCGGCAACATGGTCGAAAACCGGAACACCCGGTCCCTCAATGCCGCGAAACCTCGGCCTAAAGGTTCGGGCGAAGCCAGCGCTCCGCGGTTTCGGCGGCCACTCCGCGCCGCTCGGCGTAATCGGAAAGCTGGTCCTGTCCGATCCGGGCAACACCGAAATATTGTGCTTCGGGGTGACCGAAATAAAAACCGCTAACGGCAGCCGTCGGCAACATAGCGAAGTTTTCGGTAAGCGTGACCCCGGCATGCTTGGGCGCATCGAGCAGATCGAACAGGATCGGCTTCAATGAATGGTCGGGACAGGCGGGATAGCCCGGCGCAGGACGGATGCCGCGATATTTCTCCCGGATCAGGGCCGCGTTGTCGAGCTGCTCGCCAGGCGCATAACCCCACAGGTCGACACGCACGTGCCGGTGCAGCGCTTCGGCGAAAGCCTCGGCCAGCCGGTCGGCAAGCGACTTCAGCAGGATGTCCGAATAATCGTCCTTGTCCGCCTGGAAGCGTGCCGAGTGCGGTTCGATCCCGTGAATGGCAACGGTGAAGCCGCCCATCCAGTCGCCGTCCGGATCGATGAAGTCGGCAAGGCACATGTTGGCGCGCTTGCGCGATTTCTTCACCTGCTGGCGCAGGAACGGCAAGGCGATGTGATCCTCGTCCTCGACATCGTGGATGGTCACGTCGTCGCCGTCGCGGGCGCACGGCCATAGCCCTGCGACACCGCGCGCCTGCAGCCATTTATCGGCGACGATCCGGTCGAGCATCGCGTTCGCATCGTCGAACAATTGCCGCGCCGTCTCGCCCACGATCTCGTCGTCGAGGATCGCGGGATAATTGCCGTGCAGTTCCCATGCGCGGAAGAACGGCGTCCAGTCGATATAATCGCGCAGATCCGCAAGGTCCCAGTCGTCGAAGGCGTGGAGCCCTGGCTTTTCGGGCCGGGGTGGCTTGTCCTTGAAGTACGGATCGTAATGGTTCGCGCGCGCTTCTTCCAGCGAGAGCAGCACGCTTTGCGCCTTGCCTTCGCGCGCGAGCCTCACCTTCTCGTACTCGGCCTTCGTGTCGTCCACGAACCTGTCGCGCTGCGTGTCGGACAGCAGCTTCGACACGACGCCGACCGCGCGGCTGGCATCGAGGACGTGGATCACCGGCCCGTCATAGGCAGGGTCGATCCGCAGCGCGGTATGGACCTTGCTGGTGGTCGCTCCGCCGATGAGCAGCGGCATCGACATGTCCGCCTCCTTCATCTCCTCGGCGACGGTGACCATCTCATCGAGCGAGGGCGTGATGAGGCCGGACAGGCCGATCATGTCGGCCTTCTCGTCCTTCGCCTTTTGCAGGATGTCCTGCCACGGAACCATCACGCCCATATCAACCACGTCATAGCCGTTGCATTGCAAGACCACGCCGACGATGTTCTTGCCGATGTCGTGGACGTCGCCCTTGACCGTCGCCATCACGACCTTGCCCTTCGCCTTGCGCTCCGCTTCGGGCAGCAGGTCCTTCTCCGCCTCGATGTAGGGGATGAGATGGGCGACCGCTTTCTTCATGACGCGCGCCGACTTGACCACCTGGGGCAGGAACATCTTGCCCGATCCGAACAGGTCGCCGACAACGTTCATGCCGTCCATCAGCGGCCCTTCGATCACCTCGATCGGGCGACCGCCATCCGCTTCCAGCGCGGCGCGCGCTTCCTCGGTATCGTCGACCACATGCGCGTCGATCCCCTTGACCAGCGCGTGTTCCAGCCGCCGCGACACGTTCCAGCCGCGCCATTCGGCGGCTTGCCGGTCGTCTTCCTTCGATTTTCCCTTATAGCTTTCGGCAAGCGCAATCAGCCGCTCGGTCGCGGTCTCCTCGCCTTCGACCTCGCGCATGAGGATCACGTCCTCGCATGCCGCGCGCAGGGTCGGGTCGATCTGGTCGTAGACGTCGAGTTGGCCAGCATTGACGATCGCCATGTCGAGCCCGGCCGGGATCGCGTGGTAGAGGAAGACCGAGTGCATCGCGCGGCGCACGGTCTCGTTGCCGCGGAAGCTGAAGGACAGGTTGGAAAGCCCGCCGCTCGTCTTGGCATGCGGGCACTGCCGCTTGATTTCGCGCACGGCTTCCAGGAAATCGAGGCCGTAGCGATCGTGCTCCTCGATGCCGGTGGCCACCGCGAAGATGTTGGGGTCGAAGATGATGTCTTCCGCCGGGAAGCCGTCGGCGACCAGCAGGTCGTAGGCACGCTTGCAGATTGCGACCTTGCGGTCCCGCGTATCCGCCTGCCCCTCCTCGTCGAACGCCATGATCACCGCCGCCGCGCCGTATGCCCTGCACAGCCGCGCGTGTTCGAGGAAGGTTTTCTCGCCTTCCTTCATGCTGATCGAATTGACGATCGGCTTTCCGCTCACGCATTTCAGACCGGCCTCGATCACCTCCCATTTCGAGCTGTCAATCATCACCGGGACCCGCGCGATATCGGGTTCGGCGCCGATCAGCTTGAGGAAGGTGGTCATCGCCTCCTTCGCATCGAGCAGGCCTTCGTCCATGTTGACGTCGATGACCTGCGCGCCGTTCTCGACCTGGTCTCGCGCGACCTCGACCGCGGTGGCGTAATCGCCTGCGAGGATGAGCTTCTTGAACCGGGCCGAGCCGGTCACGTTGGTCCGCTCGCCGATATTGACGAAGCGCGCGGTGGATCGTTCGGGGGTGTCGCTGGTCATTGCGCGAGGATCTTCCGGTCTGGAACAATGGTGGTGAGCGGCCGCGCAAGGACGAGATCGTCGTAAAGCGTTCCGCCCACGTCGAAGCGGCGCGTGCCGATCCGCGAGAAGCCCTGCCGCTCGTAGAATGCGATTGCCTTGTCGTTGGCTGCATATACGCCGAGCAGGAGGCGGTCGCGGTCGGTGTGCGATGCGAGAACATCCTGCATCAGGGCGTGCCCTACACCGGCGCCGTGATAGCGCGAGAGGACGTAGATACGCTTGAGCTCGATATCGCCTTCCTTCGCGGCGGCTAGATCGGGCGGTGCAGTCAGGGCGTAGCCGATGGGCGCCTTGCCTTCGCCCGCCAGCGCCAGCCAGGCCTTCGCGCCCTTTTCGAACAGCTGGGCATAGGCGCTTGCCGAGTGGACGCGGGCGCAATGCGCGACGATGGCATCGCCGTCGAGGATACCGGCGAAGCTTTCGAGAAAGGTCGCCGCCCCGATCAGGGCGAGAGCCTCGCAATATTCGCGCCCCGCGGCGCGCAGGGTCCAGTCGCGCTGTTGCCCGCTCATGCGTCGACCGCGAACGGTTCGAGCCCGGCAAGGCGCATCGCGGGTTCGCGGGTCGGCAGCGAACGCGGCTCCACTCCCTCGACGGCGCGCGCGATCGCAGCGATGTGCGCCGGCGTCGTCCCGCAGCATCCGCCGAGGATATTGACGAGCCCGTTCTTGGCCCACTGGCCCACAAGGGTCGCGGTCGTGTCGGGCGCTTCGTCGTATTCGCCCAGTTCGTTGGGCAGACCGGCATTCGGATAGGCGAGCAGGAGGGTATCGGCCATGCCGGCAAGGGACTGGACGTGCGGGCGCAATTGCTCGGCGCCGAAACTGCAATTGAGGCCGATAGCCGCGGCGTTGGCATGGCGCACGGTATGCCAGAACGCCTCGACCGTGTGGCCCGACAGGTTGCGGCCCGAAAGGTCGGTCAACGTCAGCGAAATGATCATCGGCACGTCCCGGCCAAGCTCCGCGGAAACTTCCCCGACAGCCATGATCGCCGCCTTGCAGTTGAGCGTGTCGAACACGGTCTCGATAAGGATGAGGTCGACCCCGCCCTCGACCAGCGCCTCGACCTGTTGTCGGTACACCGCCTTGACCTCGTCGAAGTCGACTTCGCGAAAGCCGGGGTCCTCGACATCGGGGCTTAGCGAAAGGGTCTTGTTGGTCGGCCCCATCGCGCCGAGGACGAACCGCGCGACGCCATCCTTTTCAGTGGCCGCGTCGCACGCCTCGCGAATGATGCGGGCGGCGGACACGTTGATCTCGTGCACCATGCCTTGCGCACCATAGTCAGCCTGGCTGATGCGGTTGGCGTTGAAGGTGTTGGTCGCCAGCACCGTTGCGCCTGCATCGATGTAGCCATCGCATATTTCGCGGATCAGCGCCGGTCGGGTCACGTTGACGAGGTCGTTGTTACCCTTCTGATCCTGTTCGAGCCCGCTTTGCCCGCTGAAATCGGCTTCCGAGAGGCCGGCATTCTGGATCGCGGTTCCATAGGGTCCGTCCTTCACCAGGATGCGGTTCGCAGCTTCGGCATTCAGTCGCTCACGCGCGGTCATGATCGCTCTCCGGACGGCCGTTTCCCGAGCATGTGGCAGATCGCGTAGGCGAGTTCGGGACGGTTGAGGGTGTAGAAATGGAAGGCCCGGACACCGCCCGCATACAGGCGGCGGCACAGTTCGGCGGCGACGGTTGCGGCGACCAACTGCCGAGCGGCGGGTTTTTCGTCGAGTCCCTCGAAAAGGCCGTCCATCCATGCCGGGATCTCGGCCCCGCAGGCGCCTGCAAACTTGCGCGCCTGCGCGACATTTGTGACCGGAAGGATCCCGGGAACGACGGGCTGGTCGATCCCGCTCTTCGCCAGTTCGTCGCGAAAGCGGAAGAAGGTTTCCGGCGAGAAGAAGAACTGCGAGATCGCCCGCGTCGCCCCTGCATCGAGCTTGCGCTTGAGGTGATCGATATCGCCTTGCGGGCAATCCGCGTCCGGGTGTGTTTCGGGATAGGCCGCGACGGAAATCTCGAAATCCGCGATTTCCTTCAGACCCTTGACCAACTCCACTGCGTTGGCGAACCCCTCGGGATGCGGGGTGAAGGGCGCCCCCGGTTCACCCGCATCGCCGCGCAGGGCGACGATATGGCGCACGCCCGCTTCCCAGTAACTCTCGGCAACTTCGCGGATTTCCGCTTTCGACGCGCCGACGCAGGTGAGGTGCGCCGCTGCGGGCAGGCGCGCTTCGGATATGATCCGCGACACGGTCGCATGGGTGCGTTCGCGGGTCGATCCGCCCGCGCCGTAGGTGACCGAGACGAAGCTGGGGTCGAGCGGCTTCAACTGCTGCACCGCGTCCCACAGCTGCGCTTCCATCTTCTCGCTCTTGGGCGGAAAGAACTCGAAACTGACCGCCACGTCTCCGGGCAGCCCGGAAAAAAGCGGGGTGTCGGTCGCGGTGCGGTGTTCGTGCAATTGTTCGAGCGAAGGTGTCATGAATTCGCTTTCCTTCGTTCGGGCCGTCCGGCCTCGGTTGTCGAAAGTGATTGGCGCGCGCCCACCCATATCTTCACCACCAGTTCGCCTCCTTCGAGAGCGACCGGATCGCGAGCGGAAAAGCCCGCGCGTTCGAGCAGGTTTCGCATCTGGTCATCCGTAAAGCCGAGGCGGACGTGCTGGTGCCGCTCGCGCAATTCCTCGCGGTCGTGATCGGCGAAATCGACGATCGCGATGCGACCACCGGGCCGCGTCACCCGCGCGGCTTCCGCCAGCGGAACGGCAGGATCCTGCGCGTAGTGCAGGACCTGGTGGAGAAGGACGATGTCGAACCGACCGGCGCCAAACGGCAGATCGGCGAAATCGCCGTGGACGATCTCCGTGCGATTGGTCGGAAGGTCCTGCAACTTCGCCCGCGCGAGGCGCAGCATTTCGAGGTTCCTGTCCAGCGCCACGACGTGATCGGCGCGCTCGGCGAAGAGTTCCGCCATGCGGCCGGTGCCCGTCCCGATATCGAGCATGCGGCCAAGCGGCTCGTCGCCCAGAATGTCGAGCAGCCTGCGTTCGACCATCGCGTCGGGTGAATGAAGCGCGCGCAGATCGTCCCATTCGCCGGCGTGGCGGGCAAAATAGTCTTCTGCCGCGACAGCGCGAGCACTGCGGATCGAGGCGAGCTTGCGGCGATCCCCCTCGCACGCTGCGGCGAATTCGGCATTCTCGCGTTCCGCGGTCGCCAGCAAGCGGTCGAGGGCGGCAAGGACAGGTGCGGCGCCTTCGCCGGTCTGGCCGCCGGTCGAACGCAGGAACACCCAGCTGCCCTCGCGCCGTCGCTCCGCCAGTCCCGCATCGCACAATACGCCGACATGGCGCGACACCCGCGGCTGGCTTTGCCCGAGGACCTGCGCCAGTTCACCAACGGCAAGCTCCATCGTCGAAAGCAGCCGCGCGATGCGCAGCCGCGTCGGATCGGCCAGAGCCTTGAAGAGTGCGTCGATGACCATCGCGATCATCATATAAAGACATTTTTATATGTGTAAATGCAACACCCACGACCTTTAACGGTTCGATCCCGTTGCGAATGTGGTCAACCGCGTTCCGCCAGCAGTTTGGCGTAATGGGCGCGCAGCGTCTGCGTGCCGAACGACGGGGTAGCCGTTTCGCTGTATGTGCTCGTCTCCGTATCCAGGACCAGCATGCTTTCGGTCGCATAATAATGCGCGATGCGGGCGTATTCCGCGCCCCGGGCCATGCGCCCGGACCAACGCTCACCGAGCGACAGCACTCGCGCGGCGAGAGGGAAAAGGCCGACCGGAACGCTGCGATAGCGCGGCGCCCTGCCAGTAAGTTCGAACAGGATCGCACCTTGTTCGCGCGGAGACAGCGCCGGCCCCGGCCCGCCGATCGTCAGGATGCGTCCATATGCGTCCGCGCGCCCGACGCAATCGGCTATGAACCGCGCGAGATCCTCGTTTCCGATAGGCTTGCAGCGCGTCGCTTCGCCACTGCCGAAGACGAGGAACGGCTTGCCGCGCGCGACCCGATCGACCTGTCCGGATAGCGATTTGAAGAAGGCCGTCGGTCGCACGATGGTGTGGGCGATGTCGCTTGCGGCCAGGCGCTCCTCGAACGCGAGCTTGGCATGCTGGAACGCGAGGTGCGGACGCTGCAGGCAGATGGCCGACAGGCTGATGAACTGCTCGGCGCCCGATCGCTCCGCCTCGCCCAGCAAAGCGAGATTGGCTTCCAAATCGACCCGCTTCGCATCGCCCGGTTCGCCCGTGCGCGAAGCGATGCAGGAGATCACGACCTGCGGGGCCGCTTCCTCGAACAAATGGAAAAGCTGTGCCTCATCGTAGGCTTCGACGAAGTGGAATTGCGCCGACGCCAAAGCCGGATCCGCCGTCGCTTCCTCGCCGCTGGCCGAACGACGGACCACGCAGGTGACGTTATGGCCAGCTTCGAGCAGAGCCGCCGCAACTGCGCGGCCGATCGTCCCACTCGCTCCGGCAAGGACGATGCTAGCCGGTCCTGACACGCTGCTCTCCCTCACCTCTGAAGGATTAGCAGCGCAGGCGAGCCGGTCAAATCGGTCAGGCCGGGCCCATTATTTCGAGCCGCATCGAGCCGCCATCCTGCAAGACACGCGCATCGATACCGAAAACGTCGCGCAATCGCTCGTTCGTGAACGTATCCTGCGGCGTCCCGTCCGCCACGATCCTCCCCTCCTTCATCCACAGGATGCGGCTCGCATAGCGCAGCGCAAGGTCGAGATCGTGGATCACCGTCAGCACGCCGCGCCCGTCATTCGCCATGGCATCGAATAGCTGCATGGTCTGGTGCTGGTAACGCGGATCGAGCGCGGCGACCGGCTCGTCGGCCACGACCAGAGGGGTTTCCGCCGCGAGGGCGCGCGCCAAGTGTACGCGTGACAGTTCGCCGCCCGATAAGGTGTCCGCCGCCCGCTCTTCGAAACCCTCGAGCCGGCAGGCGGAAATAGCGCGCTGCACCGCGCCCTCGTCTTCCGCCGACAAGCGCCCGAGCGCGGCGCCATAGGCGAAGCGCCCGAGGGAAATCACGTCGCGCACCGGTTGTGGCCAGACCAATGGCCGCGCTTGCGGCAGATAGGCGACGCGCCGCGCACGCTCCACCGGCGAGAGGGAACCGGCCGCAGCGCCACCGATCGACGCCGTCCCGCCATCGGCCGGGAGAAGGCCGAGTGCGAGACGCAGCAGCGTCGTCTTACCCGAACCATTGGGCCCGATCAGCGCGGTAAGCTGACCCGTTTCCAGCGCAAAGCCGGCATCGCGGACCAGCGACTGGCCATCGATCGCATAGCTCAGACCGTCTGCTTGCAGCAGGCTCATGCCAGCCTCCTGCGTGCAGCGATCCATATGAACACCGGCGCGCCCAGCAGAGAGGCGACAACGCCCAGTTTCAACTCGCTGTCGGTCGGCAGCACGCGCACGCCGATATCCGCAAGCACGAGGATCACGGCGCCGAGCAATGCCGACGGGATGAGCAGGCGCGCCGGGTCGTAGCGCAGGAAAGGGCGCACGAGATGCGGGGCGACGATCCCCACGAAACCGATGGCACCGGCGAGCGCGACGGCTGCGCCGGTCGCCAGGCCGGCCCCGACGATCACCGCAATCCGCTGTCGGCGCAGGTCGAGCCCCATGCCCTCCGCCGTTTCGTCCCCGAGCGCGAGCGCCGACAGCCCCCGGCGCGATGCCAGCAGGATCACCATTCCGGTCGCCATGAAGGGCAAGGCGAACAGCAGGTCGTCGAAGCTGCGATTGTCGACCGTGCCCAGCATCCAGTTCACCATGTCGGAAAGGCTGAACGGATTGGGCGCAAGATTCATCATGAGCGCCATGATGGCTGCCGAGAAACTCGACAGCCCGACCCCGATCAGGATCAGCGTGACGACCGAGCGGGTGCGGATCGCGGCCAGCGCAACCAGCAGCGTCGCGATGAAGGCGCCTGTAACTGCTGCAAGCGGCAATACCAGCGGCCCGGCATTGGCAAGCCCGAAATAGAGGACAAACGTCGCAAACAGAGCCGCGGTCGCGG
>JBARZK010000197.1:0-5277 GCA_049649965.1 Erythrobacter sp. | reverse complement strand
ATCCCGGCACAGTCCTGTGCGAGAGCGACCAGTTTTGGTTCGTCGGCGGCGTCGCGGGCAATGTCCTCGAACAGCGCAATCATCACTTCGCCGTTTTCGAGGCCGAGCTTGCGCGTTACCAGATCGGCGGCCTGGATCCCGTTCGTCCCTTCGTAGATCGGCGCAATTCGCGAATCGCGCCAGTGCTGCGCTGCGCCGGTTTCCTCGACGAAGCCCATACCGCCATGCACCTGTATGCCGAGTCCAGCGACTTCGACGCCGATATCAGTGCCCCACGCCTTGAGAAGCGGAACGAGGATTTCGGCCCGCCCTTTCGCCGCTGCATCGCCGATCGTTCCCCGGTCGACCTGCCCCGCGCAGTAATACAGCAGGGCGCGGCATCCTTCGGTCAGAGCCTTCATCCGCAGGATCATGCGCCGCACGTCCGGGTGCTCGATGATCGCGACCGGATTGCGGTCGGGCGAGCCGGCGCGCGCAGACTGCACCCGGTCGAGCGCGTAGGCCATCGCCTGCTGCGTGGCGCGCTCGGCGATCTGGTTGCCTTGATTGCCGACGTTGATCCGGGCGTTGTTCATCATCGTGAACATTGCCATCAGTCCGCGATTCTCCTGGCCGACAAGCTCACCGATGCACTCGCCGTTGTCTCCATAACTCATCACGCAGGTCGGTGACGCATTGATGCCCAGCTTGTGTTCGAGGCTCACGCAGCGAAGGTCGTTGCGCGAACCGAGCGTACCGTCGTCCTTCACGTGGTATTTCGGCACGAGGAACATCGATACGCCACGACTGCCTTCGGGCGCGTCGGGCAGGCGCGCGAGCACAAGGTGGACGATGTTCTCGGCCAGCTCGTGATCGCCCCAGGTGATGTAGATTTTCTGGCCGGCGATCCGGTACTTGCCCGCGTGCTCGCCTTCGGTGATCGGTTCGGCGGTTGAACGCAGCGCGCCGACGTCGCTGCCCGCCGCCGGCTCGGTCAGGTTCATCGTGCCCGACCATTTGCCGCTCACCAGATCGGAGAGATAGCGGCCCTTCTGCGCGTCGCTGCCATGATGCTCGAGCGCCTCGATCGCGCCGACCGAGAGCATCGGCAGGAGATTAAACGCCATGTTCGCAGCGCCAAGATTTTCAAGCACGTTGCAGGACAGTGTGAACGGCAGGCCCTGCCCGCCGAAGTCGGCAGGGCTCGCAATCGCGTTCCAGCCCTGCTCGACATAGGCCTGGTAAGCGTCGTGGAACCCGTCGGGCAGGCGCACCACGCCGTTTTCCAGTTTCGCCCCTTCGACATCGCCGATCCGGTTGAGCGGTGCGAACTCGCCCGCCGCAAACTGGCCCACGCCCTCGACGATCGCTTCCACCAGGTCGGGCTCGGCGTGAGAGAACTTCTCCGACTGCGCGAGTTCCTCGATCCCCGCGTTCACACGGATGGCGAGCAATTGGTCCTGGGTCGGCGGAGTGTATGGGGTCACGGTCGCAACGATCCTCGATATTGAAGGGATTGGCTTGGCACGGTTCGCCTCAGGATATAGCGAGCGAGGCATGAGCGACAAGGATGCAACGCCCATGGTGCCGGCCGATGCGCAGGGCCTTGCGAGGGCGGCGCAGCTGTTGCGTGACGGCGGGCTGGTCGCGATACCGACCGAAACGGTCTACGGCCTTGCCGCGCGGGCCGACGATGCGACGGCGGTTGCGCGAATATACGAGGCGAAGGAGCGTCCCGGTTTCAATCCCTTGATCGTCCATGTGCGCGACGTCGCTCAGGCTCGACAGTTCGGGATTTTACCGGATCGGGCTGAGGTACTGGCAAAGCAGCACTGGCCCGGTCCACTGACATTGGTCGTGCCGCGGCGCGAAGGGTGCGGATTGCCCGACGCCATCACGGCCGGGCTTCCAACGATAGCGCTCCGCGTCCCCGGTCACGAGGCTGCGCGGGCCCTGCTTGCATCGCTGGATTTCCCGCTCGCTGCACCCTCCGCTAATCGTAGCGGGTTCATCAGCCCGACCCGGGCCGATCACGTGCTTGCGTCGCTCGACGGCAGGATCGACCTTGTGCTCGATGGCGGCCCGACGGCCGGCGGGCTGGAATCGACGATCGGGGCGGTCCGTGCGGATGGTTGGGTGGAGGAATTGCGAGCCGGTCCGATCGACCTTGCCGTGGCCGGAGAGAACCACGGAAGCGGCACGAACGACAGGATCGAGGCGCCGGGCCAGCTCGCGCGTCACTACGCGCCGGGCAAACCGGTGAGGCTGGAAGCGGAGCGGGCGGATCCGGACGAGTTCATGATCGGCTTTGGTCCGATAGGTGGCGAGGTCACGCTCTCTACCACTGGCGACCTGCAGGAGGCGGCGGCGCTTCTCTACGATTGCCTACATCGCGGTGCCCGCGCCTCGCAGCCGCGCATAGCCGTCGCGCCGGTTCCGCGTGCCGGCCTGGGCCGTGCGATCAATGACCGGCTGGCGCGCGCGGCAACGCCCGCCGACGACGCTTAATTCCGCTCTGCGGGTTCGAGGGGAATCCTCGGGAGCAATTCCTGCATCTTCGCGTACGTCCGACGCGACTGTTCGCACGCCTCGGTCGAACCGCCGTCGCATCGCTCCAGTTGCGCGCGATATTCCCGCTCGAGCCTAGCGAGCCGTTCCTCGCGCTTGCGTATCTCGCGGCCGCGCTTCTCGTCGGCTTCGGACTGGCTTGTGGTGGCGAGGTCTACCGCCTTGGCTCCGACGCGAACGGGTGCGGTGACGACGTCCATCGCCGTTTTGAGCACACATCCCGAAACCGTTAGCGAACAGGCCCCGAGTACGACAAAAGCGATACCGCGCATATCGACCCGTCGTACCCGGACCCGGACAATCAGTCCGCCGCCGTAGTGGTGGCTGCGGGGTTGCAGGTCAGTGTTCCGGAGCCGGCGCTATCCACCGTGCATTCCGCCGAGCCCGATACGGTGACATCGCCTGAGCCGGCGATGTCGGCGGAAACCCTGCCATTGGAAGCGATCTCGACATCGCCCGACCCAGCGATCTCGACCGTGACATCATCAGCCGTCAGTTGACCGAGCTGGACGTCGCCGGATCCGGCAATCTCAACTTCCACCGATCGTGCCGTGCCGGCTGCGCTGACATCGCCCGATCCTGCGATCTCGATACTCAAGGATTCGGCTTGGATCGAGTCGACTTCGATCGAGCCCGATCCTGCGATCTCGATGTCGGCGTCCGAGGTCATCGTTGCAGCCTCGATTCGGCCGCTTCCCGCGACTTCGAGCGATGATGGGCTCGGCACCGACAACAGGACGATCGCTGCGCCGGACCGGTCGTAGATCGAGCTATCGCGCGCTATGGTCAGCGTATCGCCTTCGCGGTCGAAGCGCAGGGCGTCTGCCGCATCCGGGTCGCCGCCAACCTCGATCGAAAAGCCGGGACCATCGGAGATTACGACCCGGTCGGGGCCGGCGAGTTTGATCTCGCTCGGGGGATCGCCCGCGAGGTCGAGTTCCGACAGGGGGACGCCGCCGACCTCGTTCCAATCCGCGAAAGCGCAGGCGGAAAGTGATAGCGCCGCGACCAGTCCGATTGCGCCGCGAACACCTTTCAGAACCATCTCGACCATCATATTCCTCCCATTTGGCGCCGATAGCGTGTTGCTGTTCTAATACACCAAGGGGAGGGTGGCAAGTCGCTAAGCGGATCTTGCGGTCCGAACGGGCCGGGCTCAAAGAAAAAGGGGCCACCCGCCGGGTGACCCCTTTGAAACCTAGAGAGACGGGAGAGGTCAGCTCTCGTCGTCGTTGTCGTAATATTGCGGCGCATGCTCGCGCAGCACTTCGAGGATTTTCTCGAGCGCGGTCGGCTCGTCGGTTTCCTCCATCGCCGCCAGTTCGCGCGCAAGACGGCTCGAAGCGGCTTCGAAGATCTGGCGCTCCGAATAGCTCTGTTCGGGCTGGTCCTCGGGGCGGAAGAGGTCGCGCGTGACTTCTGCGATCGATACGAGGTCGCCGGAATTGATCTTCGCCTCGTATTCCTGGGCCCGACGCGACCACATCGTACGTTTGACCTTGGGCTTGCCCTTGAGCGTCTCCATTGCCTCCTTCAGGGTCTTGTCGGAGGACAGCTTGCGCATCCCGATCGCTTCGACCTTGTTGAGCGGGACGCGCAGGGTCATGCGCTCCTTTTCGAACCGCAGGACGTACAGTTCGAGCTGTATGCCCGCGATTTCCTCGCTTTGCAGTTCGATGACCCGGCCCACGCCGTGCTTTGGATAGACAACATAATCGCCAACGGTGAAGGCGGTCGCATTGCTTGCCACTCGAATTCTTCCTTTCAATCGAGCCGGACCCGCTTTACGCGAACCGGGTGTGACCCTTCGGATCCTGCCGCTCGCACATCCATGGAGCGAAAGGGCCGGAAGGGACCCGGAAACCTGCGTGTTGCTGGAAAGTCGGCCTTTCTGGTCTTCCACGCCTGCACCGGGACCAAACCGGTGCGGCTTGGTTCATTGTATAACACAACGGCAACAAAATTGCGAGTCTCCGAAGGACACCGGGCCAAGGGCGTTCAAACGCCCTCCGATTCGCGTCGCCGTGGGTCACAGGCGCAGGCTGTATGTGCGCCGAGCAGCAGCAGATACGCACTGAGAAACAGCCACGTCAGGAACACGACGATGGCCCCGAGCGAGCCATAGGTCGCGTTGTAATTGCCAAACTGAGCGACGTAGAAACCGAAGGCCGCGCTCGCCACCATCCATCCCACGGCGAACAGGATTGCACCGCGAAGGGCGGCTTTGGTCGAAACCGCGTGCGTGTTGGGTACGGTACGGTAGGCCATCAAGGCGCCGCCGACGCCGGCGGCTCCGACGATGGCATAACCAGCGAAGGCACCGCCCGCCCCTTGCAGGACGGTCGAAACGAGCGCGGTCGTTGCCGCCACCACGCCCATCGCTATAACCGCGCCGACCGTGATCGCCAGCGCCAGCAGGTTCGACTTGATGAACCCGCGATCATCCTTCGCGCCGAAGGCATCGTTGAGCGCCTTGATCACTGCGCCGGCGGCCACTCGCGCGGCGAAGAGCGACCCTGCGAGAGCGGCGAGCAGGCCAAACCCACTCGCACCGCTGCGCGTCTCGACCACCGCTTCGAGTTGGTCGTTGACGAGATCGGCAGCGGAGCCGGGCAACGACCGGGCGAGCCCCGCGGTATGCTCGGCGAGCGTCTGTGGATCGACCGCGATACCGTAGATCAGCACGGTCGCGGCCAGCAGCGGAATGAAGGACAGGAAGGTGTAATAGGC
>JBARZK010000196.1:0-1962 GCA_049649965.1 Erythrobacter sp. | reverse complement strand
CTGGAGCGGAACCTGTTCGCGCCCGAGACGCTGACCGATCCGTTCTCCTATTATCGTGCGGTCCACGATGCGGGCATGAAGATCGAACACCTGCCGGAGATGAACACGTTCGTCGTCTACAGCTACGAATTGTGCAGCGAAGCGAACACGAAGCCCGACGTATTCTCCAACGACTTCAGTTCCCTCATGGGGCGTGAGGAGGACGCGGAGATCATGGCGATCCTGGAAGAAGGATGGCCGGACGAACCGACCCTGCTTACCGCCGATGCGCCGGTCCACACCCGCAATCGCAAGCTGGTCAACCTCGCATTCTCGGCGCCGCGCGTGAACGCCATCGAAAGCGAAATGCGCACCAAGTCGATCGAACTCATCAAGACCTTCGCCGACAAGGGCGAATGCGAGTTCGTGGAGGAGTTCGCGATCCCGCTGCCGGTCTACATGATCGCCGGCCAGATCGGGCTCGACAACGATCCCAAGCAGGTGAAGGACTGGTCCGACGCTGCCGTCGACCGGTTCAGCCAGATGGTCGATCACGAGCGCAAGAAGGACTGCGCGCGCTCCCTCGTCGAATACCAGCACTACATGAAGGGCAAGATCGACGATCGCCGCGAGAACGGGGGCGACGACCTGCTCGCCGATCTCGTCAATGCGCGTGTCGACGGGGAAAAACCGCTGACCGACGCCGAGATCATGTCGATCATGCAGCAATTCATGGTTGCGGGAAACGAGACGACCACCTCGACCCTTGCCGGAGGTCTTCTCCAGCTGATGCGCAATCCGGAGCAGATGGAGAAGGCGAAAGCGGCGGCGGGCGGCCGCGATCCCAAGCTGATCGGCAATCTCGTGGAGGAAGCGCTTCGCTACGAGACGCCGACCGCCGGGATGTGGCGCGTGGTGCGCGAAGATACCCGGCTTGGCGATACCGAGATCCCCAAGGGCTCGACCCTGCAGCTTCGCTATGCCGCTGCCAATCGGGATCCGGCCAAGTTCGAGGATCCGGACGCGTTCGACATCGAGCGCAAGAACGCCCGTGCGCACCTCGCTTTCGGCAAGGGTCCGCACATGTGCGTGGGCAACATGCTGAGCCGCAAGGAAATGCTGGTAGCGTTCGACGAGTTGCTCGAGCGGCTCGACGATTTCGCGATCGCCGACGAAGACGCGATCGCCGTCCTGCCGAACATCCTGTTGCGCGGCGTGACCCGGCTGCCGATCACTTTTTCCAAGGCCCGCTGAGCGGGGGTGGGGCAATGAATTTCGATTATTCCGACGAACAGGAAATGTTCCGCAATTCGGTGGAACGGTTCGCCGCTCCGATCGACGTGGAAGCACGCCGTGCCTTGCGCGAGGCATCAGGCGGGTACGAGCGCGCACGGTGGGGCGAACTGGCAGAACTTGGCCTGATCGCGCTTGCCGCGCCCGAAGATTCGGGCGGAATGGACGGCTCCATCATCGACCTGGCGCTCGTCGCCGAAGCCATCGGTCACGCCAATTCCCCCGACCCGTGGCTCGAGAACGGTGTGCTGCCCGCGCGCCTTCTGGCCGAAGGCGGGGCGTCGGAGCCGCTCGGGCAGGTTCTTGAGGGGGAACGCATCGCAAGTTTCGCGTGGGCCGAACGCGCCCAGCGATACAATCTGGAACCCTCAAGCACCACAGCGAAGGATTCCGATGGAGGCTTCACGCTGACCGGTGAGAAGACGTTCGTGATGGGTGCGAAACTCGCCGACCTCTTCATCGTTACCGCGACCCATGAAGGATCGGGCGCTTGCTTCCTCGTCCCGGCCGATGCCGAGGGCGTTGAAGTGCGGGCCTACCGCCTGGCCGATGGGAGCATTGCCGGCGAACTCAGGCTTTCGCGTGCCAAGCTCGCTGCCGACGCACGGCTGGACCTCGATCCGGAAAGCCTGCGGGGCATCATCGCCGAGATGCGCATCCTCGCCGCTGCTGAGATGGTCGGCCTTGGCC
>JBARZK010000195.1:0-2849 GCA_049649965.1 Erythrobacter sp. | reverse complement strand
GTCGCGAGCGGGGAGCCGCAGGCGCGTAGCGTGCTGCTCTGGACCCGCTATGTCGCGGACGCGCCGACGCGACTCGAATGGCAGGTCAGCGAAACCGCTGACTTCTCGCATATCGCGGCCGAAGGCGAGGTCGAGGCGTCTCCCGCGCGCGATTTCTGCGTCAAGGGGATCGCGGGCGGCCTGTTGCCGAACCGCTGGTATTTCTACCGCTTCGCCGCGCCGGACGGGTCGATGTCGCCGGTCGGTCGTACGCGGACGCTTCCGGAGGGCCCGACCGAGCGGTTCCGCATGGCGGTCTTCTCGTGCTCCAATTTCGGCTTCGGCTATTTCAACGCCTACGCCCACGCAGCCGAAGCGAACGACTGCGACCTCGCTGTGCATCTGGGCGACTACATCTACGAGTACGGGTCGGACACCTACCCGTCCGAAGACCAGCGCCACCCGGACCGGATCGCGGAGCCCGGCAGCGAGATCGTCGCGCTCGCGGACTATCGCCTGCGCCATGCGACCTATCGCGCCGATCCGGACCTGCAGCGCGTCCACCAGGTCCTGCCGATGATCGCGATGTGGGACGATCACGAGAGCACGAACGACAGCTGGATGGACGGTGCGCAGAACCACCAGCCCGAAACCGAGGGCAGCTGGGAGGTGCGCAAGCGCATCGCCAAGCAGGTCTATCGCGAATGGATGCCGGTGTCGGATGAGCCCTATGCCGCCTACGACATCGGCGATCTTGCGACCCTGTTCCGGCTCGACACCCGACTGGAAGGACGCGAGCAGCAGTTCAGTCTCGAACGGGTGCTGGAAGGGCAGGCCGACAGCCGGGCGATGATGGCCGCGCTCGCCGCATTCCGCGATGGAGACTACGCCGATCCCGGTCGCCAGCTGCTCGGCCCGGCTCAGGAGCGTTGGCTGATCGAGGGGCTTGCGGCGTCGAAGCGGCGTGGCGCGCGCTGGCAGGTGCTGGCGCAGCAGGTGCTGATGGGCAAGCTGCGATCCCCGCTGCAACTGGTGGACGAGATCGGCGACGGCCTGCCCGAATTCGCGCGGCAGCGGTTGATGGCGGCGGCGATGGCGAGCCGGGCGGAACTGCCGCTCAACATGGATGCGTGGGACGGCTATCCCGCCGCGCGCAATCGCCTGTTCGAAGGGGCGCTTGCCGCCGATGTCAACCTCGTCGTGCTGGCGGGCGACACGCACAATGCCTGGGCGTTCGACCTGGCCCACGAAGGCGCGCCGGTGGGGGTCGAATTCGGCACATCCTCGGTGTCTTCGCCCGGGTTCGAGAGCTACCTCGCCGCCGTGCCTGCGAACCGCCTAGCCTCGCTGGTCCTCACCGCGAACGACGAACTCAAATGGGCCGACACCTCGCAACGCGGCTATATGGCAGTGGAACTGACGCCGACGCGCGCGACCAGTGAATGGCGCTTCACCTCCGGCATCCGCCAGCGCTCGACGCAGTTGGCGGGCACGCATCGCCTGACGAGCGAGGCGGGGTCGAACGCGCTGACGGTCTAGCAAGACGTCCTCCGGGCGCTGCGGTAATGACTTTTCCATCATCGCGCACTATGTGAAGGCGATGGCTCACTTCGACGCGACCATCACGACCACTACCACCCCGGCCTTGCGGGGGCGGTCGGTCGCGGTCTAGTCGCGCTGCCCGCCGCCCGGTTCCGGGTGGCGCGGCGTCCTCCCGAAATCGCCAGGAAACCGAACGCCGCTCTTCAAGCGCGCCCGATGCTATGCCAAGGGCGTCGCCAAACGAGACGGACCGCTAGACCATGACCGAACTTCTCAAGATCAGCCTGCCCGATGGCTCCGTGCGCGAAATACCGGCCGGGTCGACGCCCGCCGATGTCGCCGCCGCGATCGGGCCGGGCCTTGCCAAGGCCGCGCTCGCCGCGAAGGTCGATGGCGAGGTGCGCGATCTCAACCGCCCTCTCGACCGCGACAGCGAACTCGCTCTCATCACCAGCAAGGACGAGGACGATGCCCTCGAACTCGCGCGGCACGATTACGCCCACGTGCTCGCCGAGGCGGTGCAGGCGCTGTGGCCCGGCACGCAGATCACCTTCGGCCCGGCGACCAATGACGGGTTCTATTACGACGTCATGGCGCCCGAAAGCCGCGAGCCGTTCGGCATGGATGACCTGCCCGCCATCGAGGAAAAGATGCGCGAGATCATCAAGGCGGACAAGCCGCTGGTGCGCGAGGCCTGGACCCGCGAACGCCTGATCGAGAAATGGCAGAGCGAGGGCGAGAGCTTCAAGGCCGAATGGGCGAAGGAATTGCCCGAGGACGAGGAACTGACCGTCTACTGGTCGGGCGATCCAGGCGCCGAAGGATCCTGGCTCGACATGTGTCGCGGCCCGCACCTCGCCTCCACCGGCAAGCTCGATCCGCAGGCGTTCAAGCTGATGCGGGTCGCGGGCGCATACTGGCGCGGCGACCAGAAGAACGCGCAGCTGACGCGCATTTACGGCACCGGCTGGCTCAACAAGAAACAATTGAACGCCCACCTGACCCGGCTGGAGGAAGCGGCCAAGCGCGACCACCGCAAGCTGGGGCGCGAGATGGACCTGTTCCACCTGCAGGAAGAGGCGCATGGCAGCGTCTTCTGGCATCCCAACGGCTATCGCATCTGGCGCGAACTCGAAGCCTACATGCGTCGCCGGATGGATGGCGGCGGCTACCGCGAGATCAAGACGCCGCAGGTCATGGATGCACGCCAGTGGGAGAAATCCGGCCACTGGGGCAAGTACCGCGAAAACATGTTCGTCATCCCGGACGAGGTGCCCAACACCGCAGACGAAGGCGCGCTGGTGTCGGACGAGGCCGAGTGGATGGCG
>JBARZK010000194.1:0-37281 GCA_049649965.1 Erythrobacter sp. | reverse complement strand
CTGCTCCGCCCGCGGCATTCCGGGGCGAACATGGCGCATGTAGCCGGCGAGGAAGCTCTGCGCCTCGACCACGTGGACCCAGGCGAGCGTACGCGGATTGGTCGCTTCGTAGCGGGTGCCGTCGGGCAGTTCGCCCCCGACCTTGGCGTGGATGCGGTTGACCCGGTCGATCGCCTGCATCGCCGCATCGCGATCGCCGAAGGTCGTCACCGCGATAAACCGCGCGGTGCGGCGCAGGCGACCGTGCATGTCGGCACGAAAGTTCGAATGGTCGAGCACGCCCTGCAACGCATGGGGGTGCAGCATCTGCAGCAGCAGGCCGCGTATCCCGCCGGTCATCATCCCGACGAGATCGGCATGGACCAGCCGGATCGGCGTGTCCTTTTCGTACAGCGCATTGTCGGAAGGCGGGACCGGCTTCTGACCCTGCGACGAATCGTTGAAGACGCCGCGCACCTGCTCGACCAGCTTCACGCGCAGGGTTTCGATAGGGTCCGCCATTGCCATCGGAATATGGTTACGTGCGCACGGCTTGGAAAGATGCGCTGCGCATATCGCTAGCGAAGAGGCGCTTGCAGGCGGGGCGCTGGATCATTAACGCCGCACGCGCAATGAACTCCCATTCTTCCGAAAGCTTCGCCGGCGGCCCGAATGATTCTGGCGCCATGCCCTCAAAGCCCGATACGACTATCGACGTGCGCGACACGTTCGGCATCGATGTCGACTGGCAGGTCCCCGCCTTCAGCGAGAACGACGAGCACGTGCCCGAACGCGACGATGCCTACGTCTTCGATCCGGACACGACCCTCGCGATCCTGGCGGGCTTTGCGCACAATCGGCGGGTGATGATCCAGGGTTATCACGGCACCGGCAAGTCGACCCATATCGAACAGGTCGCCGCTCGCCTTAACTGGCCGAGCATCCGGGTGAACCTCGATGCCCATATCAGCCGCATCGACCTCGTCGGGCGCGATGCCATCGTGCTGAAGGACGGGTTGCAGGTCACCGAGTTCAAGGAAGGCATCCTGCCTTGGGCGCTGCAGCACCCGGTCGCGCTGACCTTCGACGAATACGACGCCGGGCGGCCCGACGTCATGTTCGTGATCCAGCGCATCCTCGAATTCGACGGTCGCCTCACGTTGCTCGACCAGAACCGGGTCATCACGCCAAACCCGTATTTCCGCCTGTTCGCGACCACCAACACAGTCGGTCTGGGCGATACGAGCGGCCTTTATCACGGCACGCAGGCGATCAACCAGGCGCAGATGGACCGTTGGAACATCGTCGTCGCGCTCAACTATCTCGAAGCCGAGACCGAGCAGCAGATTGTCAAGTCCAAGACTCCGGAAGCCGACGACGCGCTGATCGCCGACATGGTGAAGGTCGCCGAACTGACGCGGCAGGGGTTCATCAACGGCGACATCTCCACGGTGATGAGCCCGCGCACCGTGATCACGTGGGCGCAGAACGCCGACATCTTCAAATCGGTCGGCTTTGCCTTCCGCCTGTCGTTCCTCAACAAGTGCGACGAGGCGGAGCGCACGCTGGTGAGCGAATACTACCAGCGCGTCTTCGACGAGGACCTGCCCGAAAGTGTGGCGAAGGACGTGTGATCCCGGCCCATCGAATCCAGCTATTCAGGCGCAGGCGATAGCTGTATTCGATCGGCTCCGGTGCCTGAATTGTTCGACACCGATGTGCCAGGTCATGCATCGTCGATGAAGCTAGCTATCGCCTCCGGCGCAGCCTTCCTGTTTGCCGCCGCGTTCTCGGCTCCCGGCTCATTCGCGCAGGAAGCGCCTGCCGCTGAAGCCGAGAATTCGGCAGACGTGGAGATCGTGCCAAGGGCCATTGCGGTGCCGGCACCCACGCTCGCCCGACGCCATCCCACCAAACCGATCTACCTGAACGACGGAAAACTCGATATCCCGCAGTGGGCGAAGGATGCCGGTCACAACGGTTCGGCAATATACACCGCGACCGTCGGACCTGATGGCAAGCTCGTGTCGCTCGTCCTCAAGCAAAGCAGCAACTCGCAAGCCATCGACGAAGCCGTTCGCCAACATGCCGAGGCGATGTATTACGCGGCGGGAACCAACGCTGCGGGCGAACCAATCGAAGGCACGATCGACGTCTACATGGCGTATGCGCGCTTCGACTCCGGCAGCCCCGGCGGCGGGATTGTCGATTACACGTGTGCCGATTTTATCCGGGAATATGACTGGTTCAAGAGCGTCCATCCCGGCGGTCGGCCCCTGTTCTGGCCCGAAAACGCATTCACGTCGCTGACCAATGTCGCTCTCCTGACTGGTGGACAGCAGCCGTCGATCGAAGAGAGACGGGCAAATCGGCGGCAAAGCGAAAAAGAGTGGGAACGCCTCATCACGGCTTGTCGTCGCAAGCCGCGAACGCTCTTGCTCGACCATATCGAAGAACGGGAGTCCTACCGCGACCTGGTCGAATCCTTCTAGGCGCTTGCCCAAAGGTGTATCATACTGCTAACACACTCTGCGATGGCGCTGTTCGAACGATTCTGGAGACGCTCCGGAGGCGATGAACCGGGAAACGGGAGCGAGGGATATTACCCGCTCTACGAATCGCAGCGACCTCTCGATCCCGAAGAGCGCGCCGCCCCCGATTACGACGACTGGGACGCGCGCCTTTCGCGCCTCGACGGTTCGGTCGAGCGCGAGGAGAAGCGGCGCACGCCGTGGTGGCGCCCCGAGCATTACCGTGACCGCGGGAAGGGCTGGTGGGCGGTCCGCGCCATCGCCGCGTTCCTGTTCGTCCTCGTCCTGCTGATCGGCTGGCTCGCGGTCACCGCGCCGCTTTCCAAGAGTCTCGAACCCATCGCGCCGCCGCAGGTCACGTTGCTGGCGAGCGACGGCACGCCGATCGCGCGCAGCGGGGCGATGGTCGCCGATCCGGTCGATGTCTCGACACTGCCCGAGCACGTGACCGGCGCGTTCATGGCGATCGAGGACCGGCGGTTCTATTCGCACTGGGGGATCGACCCGCGCGGTATTGCGCGCGCCGTCTGGACCGGCCGGGGCGGGGGCAGCACGATCACGCAGCAGCTTGCCAAGTTCACCTTCCTCAGCCCCGAACGCAGCCTGTCGCGAAAGGCGCAGGAAGCCCTTATCGCTCTGTGGCTGGAAGGATGGCTGACCAAGGACGAGATTCTCGAGCGCTATCTTTCCAACGCCTATTTCGGCGACAACCAGTACGGCCTTCGCGCTGCCAGCCTGCACTATTTCTACCGCCAGCCGGAGAATCTTCTGCCCCACCAGGCGGCGATGCTGGCGGGGTTGCTGCAGGCCCCTTCGCGCTATGCGCCGACCAATCACTACGACCGCGCGCGGGCGCGCATGGACCTCGTCGTCGCAGCGATGGTCGAGGAAGGCTACCTGACGCAGGCCGAGGCCAACGCGCTGCCCGACCCGGTGCTGGACGTGCGCACGCGCGACGACCTGCCGACCGGCACCTATTTCGCCGACTGGGCGCTTCCGCTGGCGCGCGAAGGAGTGGAGCCGAGCTATTCGCGCCAGACGCTGACCACGACGCTCGATGCGCGGCTGCAGGAACTAGCGGGCCGGGTGACGAGCCGCGCGGCGCTGGGCAATGCGCAGGTGGCGCTGGTGGCCATGCGTCCCAATGGCGAGGTCGTGGCGATGGTGGGTGGCAAGGATTACGCGCAGTCGGCCTTCAACCGGGCGACACAGGCGAAGCGGCAGCCCGGATCGACCTTCAAGCTGTTCGTCTATCTCGCCGCCTTGCAGGAGGGTTGGGAGCCGAGCGACCGGATCGACAACACGGAGATCACGCAAGGCAGCTATCGGCCGAAGAATTCACGCGAAAGCTATTCCGACAGCCTGACGCTGGAAGAAGCGTTCGCGCGCTCCAGCAACGTCGCAGCCGTCCGGCTGCTGGGCCAGGTCGGCAGCGAGGACGTGATCCGCACAGCCCGCGCGCTGGGCGTCACCTCGCCGATGACCGAGGGCGATCCCAGCATGGCGCTCGGCACCTCGACCATGTCGCTGCTCGAACTTACCGCCGCCTATGCCGGTGTCGCGGCCAACAGCTTCCCGGTCCAGCCGCACGCCTTTGCCCGCGAGGAGCGCAGCTGGTGGGAGCGCCTGACCGATCGGCCTGACGATCTCTCCGGCCGCGTGCATTCCGACATGGAGCAGATGCTGCGCGCGGCGATCAATCGCGGCACGGGCGAGGCGGCAGAGCTTCCGATCGCCAATTTCGGCAAGACCGGCACGACGCAGGACAACCGCGACGCGCTGTTCGTGGGCTATGCGGGCGACCTTGTGGTCGGCGTCTGGGTTGGGAACGACGACAATTCACCGCTCGACGGGGTGACCGGGGGCGGGATGCCTGCGCGCATCTGGAAGGACTTCATGCGCGGCGCACTCTCGTTGCCCGCTTCGCGCCCGAGCCCGGCGCCCGATCCCGAAGGACCGGTCCAGCCGCTCGACATCGAGGATGGGCAGGACATTCCGCTGGGCGAGGGCGGCACCTCACTGCGGTTCGAGGACGATGCGATCATCTTCTCACAGGACGGCATGCCGATGGGCGTTCGCATAGACGAGAACGGGGTGCGCATCGAACAGGACCCGCGCGAGAACCCCGAAGTGACACGCGAGATCGAACGGATCGAACGCGAACTGGAACGGGCGCAGGAGCGGGTGGAGCGCGAAACGGAGCGCTTGCGAGACCAACGATAGCGGCAGGCGGTATTCGGCGCGCTCAGGCCATCAGGATGTTCATCACCGCCGTGGCGATCGGCCGCTGCGGATCGTCCTGCCAAGCCTCGACCGAGATGTTCGCGTTGCGCCGCCCCAGGCGGGTAATCCGGCCGATGGCGAAGGCGGATTTCGACTTGCCCGCGGCAAGGTATTGCACGGTGATGTTGATCGGTTTCAGCTGCGGATGGCGGTCATCTTCGATCAGCCGTGCACGCAAGGCGGCATAGCCTGCATTTTCCAGCAGGCCAGCCGTCGCGCCTCCGTGGAAATGACCGGGCCGGCCTTCGACATTAGAGCCGAAATCGACGGTCAGGATCGGGCGGTTGCCGTCCCATTCGTGAATGGCGATCCCCAAGGACCTCGCATAGGCCGGCAGGTCCAGCTTCGGTACGGCTTCAGTCACTCTGTGTCCCCCTCAGTACCCCTTTGACGCGGGTCCGAGGCTATTGTCATGAACACTCCGGCGACGTGAGCGACCGGGTCGGACTGGTCGCCATCATGGGCAATTCCGCGTACGAATGCAGCGGAACGGGTGGTGCGATAGCACTCGACCCTACCGCGCACCGCACTGCGCTCCCGCGCCGGGCGCTGGTAGTCGACGCGCAGATCGAGAGTGGCGACAGGCATGAAAACGCCGGTCTTCTGCCAGATCGACATACCGCTTGCCATGTCCATGAGGCTGATGATCGGCCCAGAAGCAAGGACCGCCCGGTCCGGTTCACCCAGCAAGTCCTCCCGCCATGGCAGTTCGAGCTCGACCCAGTCGTCGCCATGCGCGGTGTATTGCAGGCCGAGCCAGCCGGTGTGCCCCCCGCGAAAGAAGAACGTCGATGCCTGCTTCGCGTCGAACCGCGCCTGCCCGGTGGTGGAGGAGGATTTGGCCATGACGGGTCCCTAAGCCTGCGCTTGCGGCGATGACAACGGCATTTGCGCGGCCCCCCCTCAGATCACGCCGCCGGCGAGCCGGTCGATCGCCCCCTGCAGGATGATCGCCGCGGCATGGCTGTCGATCGCGACGGCACGCTTTGCACGGCTGAGGTCCTGCCCGATCATGCCGGCCTCTGCGCTGCGAGTGGACCAGCGTTCGTCCCAAAGGAGGATGGGCAGAGCGAATGCCTCGTCCAGATTGCGCGCAAAGGCGCGACTCGCCTGCGCCCGCGGTCCTTCGCTGCCGTCCATGTTGCGCGGCAGGCCCAGGACGATGCCGGCGATTGACCGGGCTTTCACTATCTCTCTCAAGGCCTCGCGGTCGCGGCCCCATTTCACGCGCTTGACCGTCTTGCCGCTCGTGGCGAAACGCCAGCCCGCATCGCAGGTCGCTGTGCCGATCGTCCGGGTTCCGAGGTCGAGGCCGAGCAGCACGCCGCCATCGGGCAGCGCGTCGGCGAAAGCCAATGCGTCGTCGCTAATCAGCTTTCGCCATCCCCGGTGCCCGCGAACGCACGCACGCGCCGCGCGACATCGGCCTTCGTATTGGTCCAAAAAAGCGGGATGTCGTAAACGTGGTAATTGTTACCGGGAAGCACGTAGCTGCCCATTTCCGGCGGATCACCGATCAGCAATAGCCCCCGCTCATCGCATCGAGCGGGAACGGCACCGGGCACGAGTTCGCCGTTCGAAATGCTGTCATCGGGCACCAGAGTGCCAAGATTGGCGCTGGCCGGAGCGGTGCCGCCGAACCGACCGGTCAGCGGGTTGGTGCAAAGGATGTCGGTCTCCCCGCGCGGCTCCCCGTCGAAACCGAGCGAGGTCGAATAGGTCTCCATCAGCGCTGAAGGATCGGCAGGCTCCGCGAAGCTGGACCATGAAACGAGGCATCCGGTCTGGGCCGGCGTTGCACAAGCGGGAAGGCCGAGCGCGGGCAGGTCGCGCTCGACCGAGATCGGCCAGCCGATCGCATAGACCGCGACCAGCCGATCGGCGATCGGCGATCCGCTGATCTCCTGGCGCAGCAGGCTGAGCAGGTGAAGCGATCCCTGGCTGTGCCCGACCAAGACGATCGGCGTGTCGTCTTCGACCGATTCGACGAAGTAGCGGAAGGCCTCGAGCACGTCCGCATAGGCGGCATCGATCGCCTGCTGGGCTTCCGGCTCTTCGGTCAGGAAGGCTCCCATCGTGGCCTGGCGGTAACGCGGAGCCCAGATCTCGCTCGCCGCATTGAAGGGGCTCGCCATCCCGCGCACGTAGATGCGCGCAACCCGCTCGGCCTCCTCATCGCCTAGCGGCGCATTCCAGTTCCCGCGGCTGAGATAGCTCGTCGGATGGATGAAAAAGACTGCGAAGTCCGGCACTTCGCCGCCAACGCCCAGTTCCTCGCTGCGCGGGTCGACCGCCCGCGAGCCGCGTGTCGAGGCGGAGTCCAACCCTTCTTCGCCTGCAACGTCGCCTGCGTCACCTTGCGCCAACGCGGGCTGCCAGCGAGCGGGATCGTTGACGCCGATTCCGGGTCGCGAGTACCACAGCGCGGGATCCTGGTAGGCGTTCGCCTCCAGCGGCTCCGTCGGAGTGAATTCGGCCGACGGAACGAACGCGAGTCGCGCGAACTCGTCGTCGAAGACCTCGTAGGCAATACGACCGGCAACGACGAGCACCACGCAGATGGCGACGAAATAGAGAAACTTGCGAGCCATTTTTAGGTGAGCGTGCCCTTATTCCGCGGGTTCGGCAGGGGGCCGTCCCGTTTCCGCGATTGCCGGTCGCAGGGTCGTCCAAGCGCGTTCGCCGCGCAAGGCCGACCACCACGTCGCCGGGTTCCAGCTCGTCGATCCGTCGAGCGAGAAGGTGATGAATTCGGCCCTGCCGCCGATGTTTTCCATCGGTATGCCGCCACCAAGGCCCAGCTTTGCAAGGCTGGCGCGGCTGTCGGCGCTTTCGTCGCGATTGTCGCCCATTACGAAGACCTGATCTTCGGGCACGATAAACGGCCCGTAATTGTCCTCTGCGCGCTGGGCATGATCGATGACGAGATAGGTCGCGCCGTTCGGGAGCGTTTCTCGAAAGGTCGGCGGTTCGAAGAATTGCTGCCCGTTCGGCTCTCGCACGAGGTAGGAATCGAAGTTCGCAAGGCACGGGCGCCCGTTGCAGGTCAGTTCCGGCTCGAACGGGATACGAACGGGGGGGACGACTTCGCGCGTGATAAGCTCGCCGTTGAGCACGATCCGCCCGTCCCGCACCTCGATCGTATCGCCCGGAAGCGCGACGACACGCTTGATGTAATCCTCGTCGCGCATCGGGTGCACGGGGATGACGATGTCGCCGTATTCCGGGGTGGAGGGCAGGATGCGCCAGTCGCCGCGCGGCAGCAGATGGAAGCTCGCCGAAGCCCAGGACCAGCCATAGGGATATTTGCTGACGATCAGCCGATCGCCGACGTGCAAGGTCGGATACATCGACGTCGAGGGAATGTAGAACGGCTTTGCGACAAGGCTGTGGAACGCCAGCACCGCAAGCAGCATCAGCGCAAGACCGCGGAACTCCGCGATCCAGTCGACGCCTTCCTTTTCGTCGTCTTTCGACGCGCCTGCGCCAGCATCAGGACGGGCGCCGTCGGTTCGGGAGGGGTCTGTCTGGTTCAAGCTGGTCATTTCGAAAAGGATCGGCGACGATGCCTTGCCAGAACGGGCATCAGGCCCCTTTGACAGGCCGTGCCTCGATGATGACGAAGGCCTGCGCCCATGGATGATCGTCGGTGAGGGTAAGATGAACGTGAGCCTCATGGCCCGCCGGCGTCATTTCTTCAAGCCGCTTTGCCGCCCCCGCTTCGAGCGCCAGCGTCGGCGCGCCGGACGGGGCGTTCACCACGCCTATATCCTTCATGTAGACGCCGCGCCGGAATCCGGTGCCGACGGCCTTGCTGAACGCCTCCTTCGCCGCGAAGCGTTTCGCGTAGGTGCCCGCGATCGTATAGGGCCGCTTGCGTGCCTTCGCGCGCTCCGTTTCCGTGAAGACGCGGTTCTCGAAACGCTCGCCATACCGTTCGAGCGAACTCGCGATACGTTCGATATTGCACAGATCCGATCCCATGCCGATGATCATGACGTCGCTCTCGTTATGGCGAGCACCAGGAGTGCGAGGCCGATGATGTGGAGCATGACCTGGCTCTTGAACAGCGGGTGGGCGAAATCGCCGTGCGCAAATTTCAGCGCGCCGACATAGCCGAAGATCTGCAACGCCACCCAGCCGATCGCGAAAGGCACCAGCACCCCTCGCGAAAGCGCGAACCCGGCGAACGTGACCGCCAGCAGAAACAGGGCGGCCGCAGCCAGAGCCCAGCCTTTTTGCGCCGTGGTAAGCGGAGGAGGATTGTCTGAAGTCGCCATCGGGTCCCGAAAATTCAGCGCGCGTCGTCCATCAACTCGCGCATCCGGCGGATCGCCGGTTCGAGCCCGGTGAAGACCGCTTCGCCGATCAGGTAGTGTCCGATGTTGAGTTCCGCCAGTTGCGGAATCGCCGCGATTGGCTGGACGTTGTCGAAAGTCAGGCCATGACCGGCATGAGGTTCGATCCCGTTCTTCGCCGCCAGCGCCGCCATGTCGGTAATGCGCCGCAACTCGCGCTCGGTCCGCTCGCTGTCGCCATCCTGGATCGCGTGGGCGTATTCGCCGGTATGAAACTCGACCACCGGAGCGCGCAAGCGAATTGCCGCGTCGAGCTGGCGTTCCTCCGCTTCGATGAAGAGCGAGACGCGAATACCGGCGTCGCGCAATTGCTCGACGATGGGGGCGATCCGGTTGTGCTGTCCGGCCGCATCCAGCCCACCTTCGGTCGTTCGCTCCTCGCGCTTTTCGGGTACGATACAGGCAGCGTGCGGCTGATGCCGCAGGGCAATCGCGAGCATCTCGTCGGTTGCCGCCATTTCGAGGTTGAGCGGTAGGTCGGTCGCCTCCCGTATGCGGGCAAGATCGTCGTCGCGAATGTGGCGCCGGTCCTCGCGCAGATGCGCGGTGATGCCATCGCCTCCGACCTCCGCGACGATCCGGGCCGCGCGGACGGGATCGGGGTGGTCGCCGCCGCGTGCGTTGCGAATGGTCGCGACGTGATCGATATTGACGCCAAGGCGCAAGGGTTCCCGCATTGGTGCAGCTATTCCTTCCGGCTGCCCGGCTTTGTCACCGGCATCGCTGCGAGTTCCTCGGGCATTTCATCTTCCGCATAGGTCGGGAAGTCGATGGCTATCAGCGGATGGAAGCGCACGCCGAGATCGACCGAACCGTTCGAACGGTCGATCAGCGCGCATTCGGCGATAACTTCACCGCCTTCGCGTGAGACCGCTTCGATCGCCTCGCGGCTGGAAAGGCCGGTGGTGACCACGTCCTCCACCATCAGCACGCTGGCGCCCGGTTCGAGCGCGAAGCCGCGGCGCAGGTGAAAGGTGCCTTCGGGCCGTTCGAGGAACATCGCATCCTTGCACAGCACCCGTGCGACCTCATGGCCGATGATGATACCGCCCATCGCCGGTGACACGACGACATCGATGCGCTCTACGATGTCTGCGGGAATGGCATTGACTACTGCGTGGGCCAGCCTTTCGGCCCGCGCCGGGTGCATCAGAACACGGGCGCATTGCAGGTAGTGACCGCTATGCCGACCCGAGGAGAGCTTGAAGTGCCCTTCGAGCAGCGCACCGCTCTCTCTGAACTCGTCGAGCACGGCCTCGGACGTTACGGGAACAAGGGGGGAGACGGCGCTCATTGCGCGGGCGGCATGGCTGCTTGCATAATTTTCTCCCTAGAAGCGCTTGAGGCGGCGGGCAAGCGCGGTTAAGAGGCCGCCGTGAGGCTGGCATTCGTGTCGGCCCGGTCGCGTCCCGGGTGAAAGCCCATCGGCGGATTTTGCACGGCGCGACGCTTCGATAACATGCAAACCGGACAGGCGTTACAATGGGTCAGGCTCTAGCCCGCTTTCAGATTGCACTTTTGGCAGCCCTGGCGATGGCGATGATCGCGGCTTTTTCCGCGCCCGCTTTCGCACAGGTCGATGCGCCGAGCGATGGCGATACGGTCGTATCGCCGGACGGCCAGCTCGGCGAAGCGCCCCGGAGTGCGATGCCGGGCGAAGTCGTCGCCGGCGAGACCGACGCGCCGGAGGGCGAGGGTGCCTATACCCCGATGGAACCTACGCAGGGCAAGGGCATGCCGACGTCCTACGAAGAAGATGCTTTCAAGAGCATGACCTTCCAGGACCAGTATTCGAAGGACGGCGATTACGCCGTGTGGATGCACGACGCGATTCTCCTGCCGGTGATCACGGCGATCAGCCTGCTTGTGCTCGCGTTGCTGCTTTGGGTCGTGATCCGCTATAATCGCCGGTCGAGCCCGGTTCCTTCGCGCACGACGCACAACACGCTGGTCGAAGTGGTCTGGACGATCGTTCCCGTGATTATCCTCGTGGTGATCGCGGTTCCATCCATCACGCTGCTGGCGCGCCAGTACGAAACGCCGCCCGCCGATGCGATCACCGTCAAGGCGGTGGGTTACCAGTGGTACTGGGGATACGAATATCCCGATCACGATGTCGAAATCGTGTCCAACATGCTCTCCGACGCCGATGCGATCGCAAATGGCGAACCGGCGCAGCTTGCGGTGGACAACCGCATGGTCGTGCCCGTCGGCGTGCCGCTTCGCATCCAGACGACCGCAGCCGACGTAATTCATTCGTTCGCGGTTCCGTCCCTGTGGTTCAAGCAGGACGCCGTGCCGGGCCGCCTGAACGAACGGATGATGACGATCGAGGAGCCGGGCGTGTATTACGGCCAGTGTTCCGAGCTTTGCGGTACCCGGCACGCCTATATGCCGATCGCCGTAGAAGCGGTTCCAATGGCGGATTTCCGCCGCTGGGTGGCCTCGCAAGGTGGCACGATGCCGGACGAGGAGGAGCTTGAAGAGGGTTCCGAACCGCTTGGTCAGGAAACCGGGGTCGAAGTCACCGAGGAAGGTGATGAAGACGCCGACGTGCCAGCTCCCTAACGGCGAGCGCGCACCGCACCGATTGACGACGACGAATTGAACCGAACCGAAGAGACACGATAATGGCCACCACCGCTGACAACTTTGCTCCTTCCGCCGGGCCCCAGAGTGGCCATGGCGGGGATCACGGCGCGCACGACCATGCCGATCACAAGCCGGGCTTCTTCGCTCGCTGGTTCATGTCGACGAACCACAAGGATATCGGTACGCTCTACCTGATCTTCGCGATCATCGCCGGTCTCGTGGGCGGTGCGATCTCCGGAATCATGCGCGTCGAGCTGGCGGAGCCGGGCATCCAGTACCTGACCTGGTGGGCCGAGTTCATGGGCGGCACCGGCGATCTCAACACAGCGCTTCACATGTGGAACGTGTTCATTACCGCGCACGGTCTCATCATGGTGTTCTTCATGGTGATGCCCGCGATGATCGGCGGCTTCGGCAACTGGTTCGTGCCGATCATGATCGGGGCGCCCGACATGGCGTTCCCGCGCATGAACAACGTCTCTTTCTGGCTGACTGTCGCCGGTTTTTGCAGCCTGCTGTTCTCGCTCTTCGTTCCCGGCGGTGCCGGTCCGGGCGCGGGTGTTGGCTGGACGGTCTACGCGCCGCTCTCAACCACGGGTTCGCCCGGTCCGGCGGTCGACTTCGCGATCTTCGCTCTGCACCTTGCGGGTGCCGGTTCGATCCTTGGCGCGACGAACTTCATCACCACCATCTTCAACATGCGCGCTCCGGGCATGACGCTGCACAAGATGCCGCTGTTCGTATGGTCGATCCTCGTCACCGCGTTCCTGCTGCTGCTGGCGCTGCCGGTTCTGGCTGCGGCGATCACGATGCTGCTGACCGACCGCAATTTCGGCACGACCTTCTTTGATCCCGCCGGTGGTGGCGACCCCGTGCTTTACCAGCACCTGTTCTGGTTCTTCGGCCACCCCGAGGTCTACATCATGATCTTGCCCGGCTTCGGCATGGTTAGCCAGATCGTCGCGACCTTCAGCCGCAAGCCTGTCTTCGGTTACCTCGGCATGGCCTACGCCATGGTCGCGATCGGCGTCGTCGGCTTCATCGTGTGGGCGCACCACATGTATACGGTCGGCCTCGACGTGAACACGAAGATGTATTTCACCGCTGCGACCATGGTCATCGCCGTGCCTACGGGCGTGAAGATCTTCAGCTGGGTCGCGACGATGTGGGGCGGCAGCCTCGAGTTCAAGTCGCCCATGGTCTGGGCCCTAGGCTTCATCTTCCTGTTCACCGTGGGCGGCGTGACCGGCGTCGTGCTGGCCAATGGCGGCATCGACGACAACCTGCACGACACCTACTACGTCGTCGCGCATTTCCACTACGTGCTCTCGATGGGCGCGGTGTTCTCAATGTTCGCGGGTTTCTATTACTGGTTCCCGAAGATGAGCGGGAAGATGTATTCCGAACTGCTCAGCCACATTCACTTCTGGACGTTCTTCGTCGGCGTGAACGTGATCTTCTTCCCGCAGCACTTCCTGGGAATGCAGGGCATGCCGCGCCGCTATCCCGACTACACCGAGGCCTTCACCTTCTGGCACGAGGTCAGCACGTTCGGCTATTACATCACCGCCGCGTCGCTGATCCCCTGGCTGGTAAACATCGCCTACGCGTTCACGGCGGGTAAGCCGGCCGGTGCGAACCCGTGGGGCGAGGGCGCGACGACGCTCGAATGGACACTGTCGAGCCCGCCGCCGTATCACCAGTTCGAAACGCTTCCGGTGATCGAGGATCATCACGACTACCACGATCACCGCCCCGTTACGGCGTGATCGCCAGGACCCGGCGTTCACAAGCCGGGCGTAACTTGACCGAGACGAGGGGGCGCGTTCGCAAGGACGCGCTTCCTTCGCAAAGAACCGAGATCGACACGCGCGATATGACCACCGCCGCTACCCCCTCTGCTACGAGCCTGCCGGCTGAATGGCGTGACTTCTTCACGCTGACGAAACCGCGCGTGATGACGCTGGTCATCTTCACGGCGATCTGTGGCCTTCTCTCGGCGCCGGGCACCATCCATCCGGTGCTTGGCTTCACTGCCGTGCTTGCGATCGCGATGGGCGCTGGCGGTTCTGCGGCGCTCAACCATTGGTGGGAGGCGGACCTCGATGCGGGCATGAAGCGTACGGCGAACCGTCCGCTGCCCAGCGGCCGTCTGCGCCCGGACGATGCGCGCGATTTCGGCGTGTTCCTGTCGGCGACGTCGGTCGTGCTGATGGGCGTTGCGATCGGCTGGCTCGCGGCATGGATGCTTGCCGTTGCGATCGTCTACTATGCGGTCGTCTACACGATGTGGCTGAAGCCGCGTACGCCGCAGAACATCGTGATCGGTGGCGGTTCGGGCGCGTTCCCCCCGCTTATCGGATGGATTGCCGTCACGGGCGAAATCACCGCGATGCCGGTACTGCTTTTCGCGATCATCTTCATGTGGACCCCGCCACATTTCTGGGCGCTGGCGCTGTTCATGAAGTCCGATTACGCGAAAGTCGGCATCCCGATGATGCCCGTGGTGGCCGGAGAGCGGGCGACGCGCCGCCAGATCCTCGGCTACACCGTGCTGCTTGCTCCTGTGGCGATCGCGCCCTGGCTGATCGGCGGGACCGGCTGGATTTATGGTTCGGTCGCGGTCGTTCTGTCCGGCCTGTTCCTTGCGCTCGCCTTGCCTGTCGGGCTGCGCACGCGCGGCGAAACCGATACGATGCGCGAAGAAAAGACGTTGTTCCGCTTCAGCATCTACTACCTGTTCATCCTGTTCGCCGCGCTGGTCGCCGACCGCGTACTCGCGGCACATGGGCTCATCAGCGGAGGTCTCCTCGCATGACGCCCGAGGAGGAAACCGAATTCAAACGCCGTCGCACCTCGCGCAACTACGTCGTAGGCGGGGTGCTGCTGTTCTTCGTCGTGCTCTTCTACGCGATCACCGTCGTGAGAATGGGAGATTGACGTGAGTAATGCTGCCGTTCTCGAGCGAGATGTAAACCGCCGCAACGCGCGGGTCGGACTTCTTGCGTTGCTGGGCGCGGTGTTGATGCTCGGGCTAGGATACGCGGCCGTGCCGCTCTACGACCTGTTTTGCCGGGTGACGGGCTTTGGCGGGACGACCCAGGTCGCGAGCGAGGCGGATGCCACTCGCGCTGCGGCGAGCGGCGTGATGCGGGAGATATCGATCCGCTTCGACGGCACGACCGCACGGGGCGTGCCGTGGACCTTCCATCCATCGCAGCCAACCGACACGGTCCGCATCGGCCAACGCGACCTTGCGACCTATGTGGCACGCAACGATGGTAGCGAATCAATTACGGGCACGGCGACCTTCAATGTCGAGCCCTCGCAGGCCGGGCGCTATTTCCACAAGATCCAGTGCTTCTGCTTCACCGAGCAGACGCTGCAGCCCGGCGAAGAGGTCAACATGCCGGTCCTGTATTATATCGACCCGGCCATCCTCGAGGACGAGTTCATGGCCGATGTCGAGCAGATCACCTTGAGTTACACTTTCCACCGCGCGAAAGAGCCGGTATCGAGCGGGCTCGACCGCTAGAACTGACGCCGTTCGCTTTCACTATCGCCTCAGCAGGACCCGCAGGAAAAATCATGGCAGGCAACGTAAACCACGATTATCACATCCTAGAACCGGATATCTGGCCGCTGGTCGGATCGCTTTCGGCTCTGACCTTTACCAGCGGGATGGTGCTCAACTTCTACCCCGACCTGTTCGGGGTGGCAGGACCGATCGTGATGTATCTCGGGCTCGCGGGCCTGATCGCGACGTTCTTCATGTGGTTCCGCAACATCGTGGTGGAGGCCCAGCGCGGCGACCACACGCCGGTCGTTCAGTTGCACATGCGCTACGGCATGATCCTTTTCATCGCGTCGGAAGTCATGTTCTTCGTCGGATGGTTCTGGAGCTTCTTCGATTTCGCGCTTTTCCCTGCGCCCTTGCAGTACGACGCGGCGGCGGATGCGACCGTCAACCTGTTCGGTCAGGAAGGTGCAGCCGATGCCGGCTTCGTGCCGGAAGGCATGGAAGTCCTCGATCCCTTCGCGCTTCCGCTGCTCAACACGCTGATCCTGCTGTGCTCCGGCACGACCGTGACCTGGGCGCATCACGCGCTGATTCACGGGGACCGCGAGGGCCTGAAGCAAGGCCTTTGGGCGACTGTCGCGCTCGGCGTCCTGTTCAGCGCGATCCAGGCCTACGAATATTCCGTCGCGCCCTTCGGCTTCGGCGGCAACACCTATTCCAGCGCGTTCTACATGGCGACGGGCTTTCACGGCTTCCACGTGCTGATCGGCACCATCTTCCTCGCCGTGTGCCTCTATCGCGCGTATATCGGCCACTTCACCTCGCGCCAGCATTTCGGCTTCGAAGCGGCGGCGTGGTACTGGCACTTCGTCGACGTGGTCTGGCTGTTCCTGTTTATCGCCGTCTACATCTGGGGCGGTTGGGGCGCCGAATACCATTGATGGCGCGTTCGTGAATTCCGGGGGCGAGAGTCCTGCCGAAAACGAAGGGCAGCCCGGTATCGTCCGGGCTGCCCTTCTCGGTTTATTCGCTCGTTGCGGTAGCCCCACCATGTTCGAGGCGCCGGCCCGAATTGCGATCGCATGCTCTAGATGCGGTCTCGATCTGGGCGCGCTGGAGAGGGGCGGTCGCTTTGGCGGCGTTCTGACGGCGCTGGTCGCGATCGTCCTCATGCTGATTGCGATCGGGATCGACGAGGCTCTTCGCCCGCCGCTCTGGCTGCAATTCGCAATATGGGCGCCGGTAACGGTGTTCGGCGTGATCGGCGCGTTGCGCCTGTTCAAGACGGTAATGCTCTACTCCGCCTACGAAGCGCGGCATGGCTCCGGCGAATGAGCGCGCGCGTTCCGCTCATATCGACGATCATCGTACTTGCCGCTGTGGCGACGATGGTTGCGCTCGGCGTCTGGCAGATCGGCCGCTCGCAGGAAAAGGCCGACCTCATCGCCGCATATTCGCGTTCGACGGCCACGGAAGAGCCGGTCGCGTTTCCGCTCGAGGGTCTGGGTGAGGCCGTCTGGTTTCGCCGCAGCGAGGTGCCGTGCGACGATCTCGGTACCGTCGCCCCCGTCGCCGGCACCGCTGCGAACGGCCAGAAAGGCTGGGCGCAGCGTGCGACCTGCGTGATGGTCGGAGGCGCCAGCGTCACGGTCGACCTGGGCTTCACCCGGGACCCGGCCCCGGTAAACTGGGGCGGCGGCCGCGTCGAGGGCGTGATCGCGCCGGGCCCTCGGCTTGTTGCGGATCCGCCGGTTGGTGAGCTGCGGGCACTCGCTCCACCCGACCCGTCCGACCTGCCCGACAACCATCTCGCCTACGCCGGGCAGTGGTTCTTCTTCGCGCTGACGGCGCTGGTGATCTACGGTCTTGCGCTGCGCACCCGTTTGCGCAGGAAGCGGTAAGCCATAAGGGGGCATTGCGGAGGGTCGCGTGTAGAGCTACCCGCTGCGCACCATGGAATACGTATCGACCAGAGGCAGCGCGCCGGTTCTCGACTTCGAAGGAGTGACGCTGGCAGGGCTCGCCTCCGATGGCGGCCTGTACTTGCCGCGCGAGTGGCCGCGGCTGTCGGCCGACGATATCCGCGATCTGCGCGGGCTGCCCTATCCGCAGCTTGCTGCCCGCGTCATGCAGCCTTTCGTCGAAGGAAGCCTGACAGTCGAGGAGCTGGAGGCGATTTGCGAGCGGGTCTATGGCGATTTCGGCCACGCTGCGGTCACCCCGCTGGTGCAACTGGACGAGCGTCAGTGGTTGCTCGAACTGTTCCACGGCCCGACACTCGCGTTCAAGGACGTGGCGCTGCAACTGCTTGGCGCCCTGTTCGAAACCTTCCTCGAACGGCGCGATGCGCGCCTCACCATCGTGGGTGCGACCAGTGGCGATACGGGTTCGGCCGCCATCAACGCTGTGGCCGGGCGCGACCGGACGGAGATATTCATGCTCCACCCCGAAGGACGGGTGAGCGAGGTGCAGCGCCGCCAGATGACGACGGTGCGCGCGCCGAATGTCTGCAATATCGCCATTTCGGGCAGCTTCGACGATGCGCAGCGGCACGTGAAGCGCATGTTCTCCGATAAGACGGTGACGAACCGACTTACTCTTGGCGCGGTCAATTCGATCAACTGGGCGCGATTGATGGCACAAGTGGTTTATTACTTCGCCAGCGCCCTGCAACTGGGCGCACCCGAACGCAAGGTCGCTTACAGCGTGCCGACCGGCAATTTCGGCGACGTGTTCGCGGGCCATGTCGCTGCGCGCATGGGCCTGCCGATCGAGCGACTGATCGTGGCGACCAACGTCAACGACATCCTCCACCGCGCGATTTCAGCCGGGGACTACTCGGCGGGCGTGGTCACGGCGACGCAGACGCCTTCGATGGATATCCAGGTCAGCTCCAATTTCGAGCGACTGCTGTTCGATGTCGGCGGACGCGACGGCACCGCTCTGGCCGAGCAGATGCGCGGCTTCGAAGACGCGTCCGCCATGACGCTGACCGACCTGCAACGCGAGGGATCGGCGGAAATCTTCGCAAGCACGCGGGCCGATGCGGACGAGACCGCCCGCGCCATGCAATGGGCATGGCGCCACGCGGACGAGGTGATCGATCCGCATACCGCCGTCGGCCTGCATGCCGCGCTCGCCGCGCACGATGCGCAGCAGGTCGAGGCCGACACACCGATCGTCACGCTCGCCACTGCCCATCCGGCGAAGTTCAACGACGCGGTCGAACGCGCCATCGGTGTGCGCCCCGCGCTGCCGTCGCGCGTCGGCGACCTGTTCGGGCGAGAGGAGCATTTCGTCCAGCTCTCTGGCGACTACGAGGCGACGCGCGATTTCATCCTCGAACATGCGAGTGCAGACGCCGGCTGATGGCGGAACTGTCGCGCGAACCGATCCTGATCGAAGGGACTGGCTGGGATTCCTACCGCCTGCTGGACAGTGGGGCGGGGCGCAAATGGGAAGCCTTCGGCCCGCATTCCTTCATCCGCCCCGAACCGCAGGCCCTGTGGGAGCCGCGTCTTGCCGACTGGGATGCGCATGGCGAGTTCGTGCCCGGATCGGACGAAGACGGGGGCGGGCGCTGGGACCTTGCCGATGAAGTCCCGCAGGACGGCTGGCCGCTATCGTGGAACGAGGTGAGCTTCACCGCGCAGCCGACTCCCTTTCGCCACCTGCAATTCTTCCCCGACATGGCCCCGGTGTGGGACTGGATGCGCGGCACGCTGGCAGGCCGGGAGGACGCAGAAACGCTCAACCTGTTCGGCTATACCGGGCTTGGAACGCTGGCCCTGTCGCGACACGGCCGCGTCACCCATGTCGATGCGAGCAAGAAATCGGTGGCGCAGGCGCGCGACAACGCGGCGCTTTCGGGCATGGACGATCGCCCGATCCGCTGGCTGGTCGACGATGCGGCGAAATTCGCGGCCCGCGAAGTTCGGCGCGAGCGGCGTTATGACGGCATCATCCTCGATCCCCCCAAGTTCGGGCGGGGACCGAAGAACGAGACATGGCGTCTGGAGGACGGACTGCCGGGCCTGGTCGGCGATTGCGCGAAGCTGCTGGACGGCGACAGCGCCTTCCTCTTCCTCACCGTCTATGCCGTGCGGATGAGCAGTGTCGCGCTGGCCGGGCTGCTGCACGAAAAGCTCGCGCACCTCCCGGGGCGCATCGAATACGGCGAACTGTGCGTGTGTGAGAGCGGGGGCGATACGCGCGATGGGCGCTTGCTCCCCACCGCGATCTTCGCGCGTTGGCACGATCCGCGCTAGGGCACACGTCGCACACATGACCAGCAAGCCAACCGATTCGCTCACGCTCGAAGTTGCCGATCTCGAAGTTGATGTCCTCACCGGCATCTATTCGGAGGAAACGGGCAAGCCCCAACCGCTGCGCATCACCGTCGCGGCACGTTATGCGGTGGCCGATCGCTACGATCCCGATACGCCGTTGGATGCGAGCAAGAATTACATGGACCTGAAGTTCGCGGCCTCCGAAGGGCTGCCCAAGGGCGTGCATTTCAAGCTGATCGAGGCGGTGGCCGATCACATCTGCGAAACCCTGTTCGTGCAGGATGCGCGGGTCGAGGGGGTGACCGTCAGCATCGTCAAGCTCGCCATCGCAGAGGCGCAGGAGAAGATCGGGATCACGCTCCACCGCGAAAGACCGGCGGGATAGCGGATTTGGCGCAAACCGTCTTCGAAGTCGCGGAACTGCCCGAAAGCGGCATCGAGGCGAGTGCTGCGTTTCACGCGCGCCCCCTTGACGATGCCCGCGCGGCGCTGGACGACGACGGGGTGGACGCGCTCGCCATCGTGCTTCCCACGGCAGGCGACGATCACGACGATTGGCGCAGGGCGCTCGCACGAGACCTTGCTCGCGCGTACACGCCGAAGCGGGTGAACGTGGTTTCGGGACCGGCCGGCCCGGCCCGGCAGACCCTGCTCGCATATTTGGAGGGTGCGCCGGGCGTCACCGGACAGTATCATCGCGCGCATGACTAGTATCGCGCGCATTCCCGATCGCTTGCGGTTCGACGAAGAGACCCCTTCGCCGCGCCCGCTGGTCGATGGGTTTCGCCGCCGCATCACCTATCTGCGCCTGTCGGTGACCGATCGCTGCGACCTGCGCTGCGCCTATTGCATGCCCGAGCGCATGACGTTCCTTCCACGGCGCGAAGTCCTCAGCTTGGAGGAATTGTACGAGCTTTCGACCGCCTTCATCGCGCGCGGGGTGACCAAGCTTCGCATCACCGGAGGCGAGCCGCTGGTCCGACGCGACATCTCCGACCTGTTCACGGCGCTCGGCAGCAGGATCGGGGACGGCCTCGAAGAACTGACGCTCACCACCAATGCCACCCGACTGGCCGATCATGCCGATACGCTGGCGAAAGCGGGTGTCCGGCGGGTCAACGTATCGCTCGACACCCTGGACCGCGATAGATTTGCAGCGCTTACGCGGCGCGATGCCTTGCCGCAGGTGCTCGAAGGGATTGCCGCAGCGCGGGAAGCGGGGCTCCGGGTGAAGCTCAACACGGTCGCGCTGAAAGGCGTGAACGAGGATGAATTGCGTGACCTCATCGCCTGGGCGCATGGCGAACGGCACGAGGTGACACTGATCGAAGTGATGCCGCTGGGCGATATCGAGGAGGAACGGCTCGACCAGTACCTCCCGCTCGACATTGTGCGCAAGCGGTTGGCCAAGGACTGGACGCTCACCGACAGCGATCATTCGAGCGGTGGCCCTGCCAGCTTCGTCCATATCGCGGAAACCGGGGGGCGGCTGGGCTTCATCGCGCCGCACACCAACAATTTCTGCGCCAATTGCAATCGGCTGCGGGTCACCGCGACGGGACAACTCTATCCGTGCCTCGGCGGCGGTGAGCGGGTCGACCTGCGAGCCGCCCTGCGTTCCAACGATCCGCGTGGGCAACTTGCCGAGGCCCTGGATGCGGCGATGATCATCAAGCCGGAGCGTCACCATTTCCGCATGGACGAGCGCGGCGCTGCGCCTGCACTGGCACGCCACATGTCCACCACGGGGGGATAGGCAATGGCGGTGACGATCGTGCTGCTGGGCTCGCTCGGCGATCTCGCCGACGGGGTGACCCGCGAAGCGGCGGGGCCGCTGGATTGGGCAGGTCTGCTCGAGGCCGTCGGTCCTGATGTCGCCGCCCGGTTGCAGGAGGAGCGGGTCCATGTCGCGTGCGAGGGTAAGGTCCTTGCAGACAAGACGACACTTCTGGCCAAAGACGGCGAGGAGGTCGCGCTGCTCCCGCCGGTATCGGGCGGATAACGGCGCATGTTCGACACCCGCCTGCTTGGCGAACCCTTCGATCCTGCTGAAAGAATCGGGCGCCTCGCCGACACGACGGCCGGGGCAGGGGGCATAGCGAGCTTCATCGGACAGGTGCGGGCGGGCGATGCCGAGGATGAACCGGTCGAAGCGCTCGAACTGTCGCATTACGCGCCGCTGACGCTGCCCGGCATGGTCGACCTTTCCGAAACGGCGCGCGCTCGGTTCGGGCTAGACGGATTGGTGATCCTGCACCGCACCGGCTGTTTGGTGCCGAGCGAACCGATCGTGTGCGTCGCCGCCGCCGCGCCGCATCGGCGGGCCGCAATCGAGGCTGTCGACTTCTGCATGGACCACCTCAAGAGCGCGGCGTGGTTCTGGAAACGCGAGAGGCGCGGCGGCACCTGGCACTGGATAGAGCCGCGCCCGCAGGATCATGCCGATCTCGCGCGATGGGACCGGAAAACGCGCGCAATTTGATCGGCGTCAAAGTGTCGGCGCGATTCGCGCGGTAGATCTCCTTTCGAACGAAGGAGACCGATCATGACCCAGCAAGTCCACGACAAGATCGCCACCGGCGCGGCCCGCGTGGTTCCCGAACCGGCAATCGCCGCCCCCGCCGTCGCGCGCCCCAACGCGCCGCGCCACCAGTTCGAGATCGATCGCAACTTCGAACTGCCCACCGGCCTGTTCGGCGCGACGGTCGCGCTTTACCTCGGCTTCCTCGCGGTCATGTTCGCCGGCTTCGGCAATCCGGGGCTGGTGATCCCGATGGCGATATTCGCCCTGTTCATCGTCGCGGGTTTCGGTGTCCCGGCGCTCTGGGTCCGGCTGCGCGACAATGACAGCGCCCCGATGACCGCCGCACGGTTCAAGGCCGACGGGATCGTGACCCACACCGGGCGTCTCGCCCCGCGCGATGCCGCGATCCAGATGCTGATCCTGCCCACGCTGATCGTCGGCTGGGGATGCACCGTCGTGGTGATCGCCGCGCTGGTATAGGCGTTAGCCCCGACCCGAAAGCGAGCGCAGGAGCGCGGGATCGACCACCTCGATCCCGCGCTTTCCGCTGCGCGATATGGCGCCCGCGCGCTCAATCTCGCCCAGCTTGCGGCTGACCGTCTCGATCGTCAGGCCCAGCATGTTGGCGATTTCCCCGCGCGTCACAGGCAGTTCGAAGCGCGCCGCGATGTGGCAGGACGTGTCGCTTGCGGCTGCGGCAAAATCGTGGAGCAGGGCCGCGAGCCGGGTCTCTGCGCTCGCCTGCGCCGTCAGTTCGAGCAGGCTGCGCGAAGCGAGCAGGTCTTCCTGGCTGCGCCGGAGCAAGGCCCGGGCAAGCGCGGGGTAGCTCTCGATCGCGCTTTCGATATCGGCCTTGGCGAACGTGCAGAGGCGGCTTTCGGTCAGCGCCACGACGTCGTGATGGGCGAACGGCGCGAACAGTTCACCGATGAAGCCCGAAGGATGGACCAGCGAGAGGATGCGCTCGTTCCCGTCTGCGTCGTAGGCCGTCACCTTGAGCGCGCCGGAAATCAGCGTCGCGCAGGCAGCATCCTCGTCTCCGGCGGCGAACAGCATTTCCCCGCGTTCGAGCACACGCGTTCGCCCGGCAGTGGCGAGCGCGGTGCGCTCCTCCTCCGACAGGACGGCGCAGGCGGCGCTGTCGCGCACCGGGCATGTGTCGCAGGCAAGGCTCATCGCGCGGCCGTTTCGACATTGGTCAGCGCCTCGTCCTGTGCAGCGACCCATTGCGCGACCAGCGCCTGCGCCTCCTCGATCGGTTCGATAGGTGCGAACCGGGTGCGCGCCTCCGCTTCGAGGCGGTCGATGTCGGCAAGGGCCAGCGAAGTCCGACCGTGCAGCGAGGTCAGGTCCGCGATGGCGACGAGCGCACGGGCACGCGCTTCGCTCTCGGCTCCGGCACCGCTTGCGTTCAGCGCGAGGCGCAACACGGCCGGTCGGGCCGATTCGAAGCGGCTGTTGAACCCTTCGGCACGCGCCACGATCTCGGCGAGCGCGGCGGTGGATACGACCGGCTCCACCTCGGGTTGCGGTACCGGCGCGATCTCTCCCGTGTCGCGTTCGGCATCGCGAATGGCGAGCGAAGGATAGCGATCGCTGTCGCCCGCACAGCCCGACAGGGTCGCTGCCGCGGCAAGCAGGGCCAGCACGATAGATGCCGGCGAACGGGCGGGGAACGGGCATTGCATAACGCAGGGCCTGATACGGCAGGCGGCGGGGCGCGCGCAAGCAGGGACGTATGCCGTAAGGAGCGCGCTCGCACTCGCGATTTCTAGAACCGGACGGCGTTGACTTCGCGCCATCCTTGGCTTAACGGCACCCTTCTTTCGCAGCGCTGCACCTCGCGGCGCGGCACTGCCGTTCGTTCCGCGAACAGGGCCGTTTCCAAAAGAGGCGACCTTTTCGGTTCGGACACAGCACGAGACAGAGAGTTGTAAAGCCATGTTCGCGATAGTGCGCACGGGCGGCAAGCAATATCGGGTTGCCGCCGGAGACAAGATTGCCGTCGAAAAGCTGAGCGGGGACGCCGGCGACACCATCACGCTGGGCGATGTCCTGCTGGCGGGCGAGGGCGATTCGATCGCCGATGCCTCCAAGGTCACCGTTTCGGCGGAAATCATCGCGCAGGCGAAGAGCGAGAAGGTCGTCGTCTTCAAGAAGCGTCGTCGCCACAATTACCGCCGCAAGGCCGGTCACCGCCAGCAGATGACGCTGCTGCGGATCACCGATGTCGGTGAGGGCGGAACCAAGAAGGCCGCGACCAAGAAGGCTGCTCCAAAGACGGAAACCGCGTCGAAGGATGATGCGGCGAAGACCGAAACGCCCAAGAAGGCTCCCGCCAAGAAGGCGGAAAGCGGCAAGGGCACGGCGGTCGAGAACAAGGAAACGGCCAAGGAAGCCAAGTCCGCTTCCAAGAAGGCCCCGGCCAAGAAGACCGCTTCCACGAGCGAAGAAAAGTAAGGACCAGGATCGATGGCACATAAAAAAGCAGGCGGTTCATCGCGCAACGGTCGCGATTCGGCAGGTCGGCGCCTCGGCGTGAAGAAGTTCGGCGGTCAGGATGTGATCGGCGGCAACATCATCGTGCGCCAGCGCGGTACCAAGTTCTATCCGGGCACCAATGTCGGCATGGGCAAGGACCACACCCTTTTCGCTCTCGAAGCGGGCGTCGTGCGATTCCACGGCGGCAAGCAGGACCGCAAATACGTATCGGTCGATGCAATGGCCGAAGCGGCCGAATAACCGGACGATTCACTGACAGGATCGTCCCCCGGGGGCGGTCCCGACCGATGCGATTTCGGTCATGAAAGAGGGAGAAGGGCCACCCCGGCCATCCGGGGGAGCGCCGTTCTCCCTCTTCGCATTTCTCCCTCGATCATTGATGCGCCCCGCTCCCCTTCAGAAAGCGGCGGGCGGGCCATCAAACCGTCACGCATCCGTCCTAGCTGGCGGGCGCGGGGCGAAGGAGGGAATGGACCGTGTTCCATCGTAGCGAACGCCTGTTGCTAAGACCGATCTGGCCGGAAGACTGGGAAGCGATTTTTTCAGGGATCGCGGACGAAGGTGTGGTGCGCAATCTTGCGAGGGCGCCGTGGCCCTATGAAGAGAGTGACGCGCGCGAATTTGCCGCATTGCCGGCCGATCCGTTGCTGCCGCGCTTCCTTGTCACACGCGCTGTTGATGCCCGGGTGGTCGGGTGCATCGGCCTCGCCGCCGAAGATTGCGATATCCCTCAGGACGACGAAGGCGCGGTGGAACTGGGTTACTGGATAGCGCGGCCGTACTGGGGACAAGGCTACGCGACCGAGGCGGGCCGCGCCGTGATCGCGCTCGCCCGCATGCTCGGACACCGCCGCGTGGTTGGCTCGCATTTCCTCGACAATCCGGCATCGGGCCGGGTTCTCGAAAAGCTCGGATTTCGCCCGACCGGACGCCGGATCGCGCGGCATTCCTGCGGCAGGGGCGCGCCTGCCATGACCGCGCAATATGCGCTGTCACTGGCGGATTCTCGACGTGTGGACGCGGTGCGGGCCGCTTGAGCAGGCGGCCCGCTTGGCCTAGAAGCCGTAGGATGACCGGTCGCAAGCGATTGAGCCCAGAGGACGCGCGCAGTTCCGCGCTGGAGGCGGCGCGCGCCCTGCTGATCGAAACGGGTCCGCAATCGGTGACGCTGAAAGCCGTCGCCGGGCGGATCGGCCGCACGCATGCGAACCTGCTGCACCATTTCGGCTCGGCATCCGGGCTGCAGAAGGCGCTGGCCGAACACCTGGCCCGTACGGTGTGCGAAACCATCATCGAAGCCGTGCGCGCGAGCCGCGCGGGGCTGGGTTCGGCGCGCGAGGTGGTCGACCTGACCTTCGATGCCTTCGATCGGGAAGGGGCGGGCGCGCTCACCAGCTGGATGCTTCTGACCGGGAACGAGGACGCGTTGCATCCCATCATCGCCACGATTCACGATCTGGTCGAGGAAATTGCGCCGTGCGAGGGCGAGGTCCAGGACGGCGAAAAGCCGATCCACAAGGATACGCTTACGCTCGTCCTGCTTGCGCTGGGCGATGCCTTGATCGGGGCCGCGCTGGCACGATCACTCGGCCTTCCGCGCGATGCTGCCAGGGACCGGGCCGAAACCAATCTCGAAGCCTCGCTCGCGCAGCACGCTCGCTAGGCGGCGACACCTGCGCGCTGCCAGTCGGGGAGGGTAGCGGGATCGAGGTCCGCGACCCGCAGATGATCGACCGCGAGACCGAGATCGGGATAGGCGGCCTTGCGGCGCTTTTCCTCCGAAGCGCCCAGCGGAACCACGACGAGCCGCCGGTTCACCTTCTGCCGCCAGTTCATCCGGGCGGTATTCTCCTGCCCGATATAGCACCCCTTCTCGAAACTGACGCCGCCGAGTTCGACGGCATTGGTTTCCAGCCACAAAATGTCACCGAGTTCGGCGCGGGTCTCCGGCACGCCCAGCAGCAGGCGATGCGCGCGCCAGACTTCGTCTGCCGCGCCGCCGTCACCGCTCGCCGCCAACCAGCGATGGCCGAGCGCGGGCAGGCGCGGATCGGGTACGCTATCGCCAATCGCCTCCTTCGACCAATGCACGGCTAGGGCATCGTCGCGCTCGATCGTGATGGCGCGGCGCAGGCGATAGAGCGAAAGGCGTTTCGCCAGCTCGTCCGCAAGCTCCGCCTCGCAGTCGATCAGCACGTCGCCATGACCTCCGTCCCAGACGATGAAGTCGAACATCGTCTTGCCCTGCGCGGAAAGCAGTGCGGCATAGACCGGAAGGTCGCGCGTCACGTCGTTGGTCACCAGCCCTTGGAGAAACGCGCGGGTATTCTCTTCTGGGTCGGTGGCCGAAAGTCGGATCACGGCGCGCTCGGTCAGTTGGGTTGCGGTCATCGGGCTGGCACTCTTTCGGCTATGGCATCGGCCAGCATCTCGCCCAGCCTCGGCCCCTGTTCGGGGTAGAGATAAGGTTCGATCAGCTCGACTTCCATCACCTTCAGTCCCCCGTCTGTCCCTTTCAACACGTCGATGCGCGCGTAGAGCGGAGGGGCAAACGGTATGGCATGAAGCACGTTGAGAGCCGCTTCGAGTTCCGCCTGCGAAGGGGTGTGGGTAAGCTCTCGCCCGCCATACAGCGACTGGATGCGATAATCGCCGGACGCTGGCAACTTGCGCAAAACATGAGAGAATTCGCCGCCGACAAAGATGAAACTGAGTTCGCCCTCGTCCTCGATCGAAGGCAGATACGGCTGGAGCATGACGGGTCGATCGACGCTCCAGTTGTGCGGCAGGGTCCCGCGTTCGAGCAATTGCTGGTCTAGCGCTCCAGCGCCAACCTGCAGCTTCACGACGAGGCGCTCGGTCCCGAATTCGTCCATCGCAAGTCGGATATCGGAGGCATCGGCGCAGTCGAGCCAATGCGTGGGGATCGTCGGAACATCCCGTTGGGCGAGTTCGCGCAGGTAGGTCTTGCGCATGTTCCAGCGCACCATGTCGCTTGGATTGCACACCGTGATTCCGCGCGATTCCAGCGTTTCGAGCCGCTCGAGGAAGGATTGGGCACGGTCCTGATAATTCCATGCCGTGCCCAGCAGGACCATATCTACACCGTCGAACGCATCCAGCGGCGCCTCCCAGTCAATTACGGCGAGGCCCATCCCGCGAGCAGCGAGCGAAGGTTCGAGTGCAGTGATGGTGAGGTCGTGCTCGTAGGCATCCTCGCGGCGTCGCCCTGAACCGGGAAGCGTTGTTTCGCATGCGAGAAATCCGATGTGTGTCATGGGTCCAGCGCGCTCTAGGGAAGCTCTGCGACACTGGAAAGGGCCGGCCCGGCCCACTATGGCTCCCTTCGATGACCGACACCCTCACGATCCGCCGCCCCGACGACTGGCACCTCCACTTTCGCGACGGCGATGTCATGCGGGGCGTCGTCCCGTATACCGCGCGCCAGTTCGCGCGCGCGATCGTCATGCCCAACCTTTCGCCGCCGATAACGACGAGCGAGATGGCCCGGGCATATCGCGACAGGATCGTCGCCGCCGTTCCCAATGGGATCGACTTCACTCCGCTGATGACCTGCTACCTCACCGACACCACCGACGCGGACGACCTCGCGCGTGGGGCGAGCGAGGGCGTGTTCACCGCAGCCAAACTCTATCCGGCGAACGCGACGACGAATTCGGCGCATGGGATCAGTGATGTCGAGCGGATCTACCCAGTGCTCGAACGCATGGAAGCGGAGGAAATCGTCCTTTGCGTGCATGGAGAAGTCACTGACGACGACATCGACGTATTCGATCGTGAGGCGGAATTCATTGCGCGCCACCTGCGTCCGATCGCCAAGGCTTTTCCCAAATTGCGCATCGTGTTCGAACATATCACTACGAAAGACGCGATCGATTTCGTGATGGAGATGGGGGAGAATGTCGCCGCGACGATCACACCGCAGCACCTGCACATCAATCGCAACGCCATGCTGGTCGGCGGCATCCAGCCACACAATTACTGCTTGCCCGTGGCCAAACGAGAAATTCATCGGCTGGCCTTGCGCAAGGCGGCGACATCGGGAGCACCGAAATTCTTCCTCGGTACCGACAGCGCGCCGCACTTGCGCCACGCAAAGGAAAGCGCCTGCGGCTGCGCCGGCATCTTCAACGCCCCGCACGCTCTCGAAAGCTATCTCGAAGTGTTCGACGACGAGAACGCGCTGGACCGTTTCGAAGGGTTCGCATCGGTCCACGGCCCGGCCTTCTACAAGCTACCCGCAAACGAGACCCAGATCACTTTGAAGCGAAGGGATTGCGCCGTGACGGCATCACTCGATCTCACAAACGAGGAAATCGTGCCGTTCCACGCCGGGCAAACGCTTCGCTGGCGGCTGGTTTCGGCTGACGGCTAACCCGGTTGCGCAACCACCCGAGCGCGACGGGTGCGGTTCCACAAGTCGGCGATGAATATGGCGACCGCGATCCAAATCAGCACGAAGCTGCCCAGCTGAACAGCGTCCAGCTCTTGCCGAAAGACGGTCAGGCCGAGAAGGAACACGATGGTCGGGGCGAGATACTGGACGAAGCCGAGCGTCGAATAATCCATGCGCCGCGCCGCGACTGCGAACAGCAGCAATGGCACGGCTGTTACGACACCCGAAAACGCGATCGCGGCACTTAGAAGCACATCCGTGCCGAAAGAGGGGCCGGCATTCCCTCCTGCGTACCACCAAACGATGCCGGCCGCGGGTAGTAGCAGAATGATGCTCTCGATCGTCAGACCGGGCAACGATCCCACTGCAACCTGCTTTCGCACGACGCCGTAAAGGCCGAAACTGAAGGCAAGAGAAAGGCTGATCCAAAGGCTGGTCAGCGCGCCTGCGGTCAGCACCGCGACACCGCAAGCGGCAATAGCGACAGCCAGCCACTGCCAGTGTGTCAGCCGTTCCTTCAGCAGGACGGTGCCGAGCAGGACGTTAAGCAGCGGGTTGAGATAGTAGCCGAGGCTCGCGGCGTAGACTTCGCCCGCCATGATTGCCCAGACGTAAACGAACCAGTTCGCTGCGATCAGTGCGGCGCTCGCGACTAGCGCAACGAGGGTACGGGTATTTGAAAGCGCGGCGCGAAGTTCGGGAAATTGTCCGCGTATAGCGACGATGAGCAGGCAGAACGGCAGCGTCCAAAGAATGCGCCAGCCAACAAACTCGAACGGCGGCACCTTGCGTACCAAGAGCAGGTAAAGCGGCAAGAATCCCCAGATGACATACGCGCCGATCGCGGCGGGCAGGCCGGACGGCAGGCGGCCTTCGCCATCGGGAGCGGAATTTATCATCGACAGAGCGCCACTAGGGCTCGCGCGAAACCGGCGCAAGATGAACGATTGCTAAAATGCCGGCTCCGAACTCGTTCAGGTTTACCCGCCTACAGATTAACTCAACGCACGGGAATGGCCGATCGTTCTCTTCGGGGTTCGGCGGCCGCTTCCCAGGATCTTGGGCCATTCCCACCGATGGTCCCGGCACGGCTCCCACCAGCCGTGGAAAGCGCTCTCATGCCCCTCGGGGTGTGGGGGCGTTTTCATTTTGGCGTATGATCGTACGCCGATCCCTGGGGTCAGTCGGACAGCCCGATGCCGATCTTGGCGCGAGGTTGTTCCATCTCGTTGCTTGCAACGGGATAGGCACAATAGTCGGCCGCGTAATAGGCGGCGGGGCGGTGATTGCCCGATAGGCCGATTCCGCCGAACGGGGCGTCCGAGGAGGCGCCGTTGGTCGGACGGTTCCAGTTGATGATGCCGGCTCGTGCGTTGGCCCAGAACCGACCGTAATCCTCGGGGCTGCCGCCGATCAGGGATGCCGAAAGGCCGAATCGGGTGTTGTTCGCCTCCGCGATGGCCGCGTCGAGATCGGCCACCCGGATCACCTGCAGAACCGGGCCGAAAAGTTCGATATCGGGCCGATCCTCCAGCGTCGTCGTATCGATGATGCCTGGTGTCAGGAACGGCCGCTCCGGATCGGGTCTACGCATGTGCAACAGCGGCTTGCCGCCACGGGTCATCAATTCGAGGAAGCTTTCGTTCAGTCGGTCGGCGGTTTCGTTGTCGATCACCGGCCCCATGAACGGTGCAGGATCCGCGAAGGGTTCGTCGACGACCAGCCGCTTCGCAAGGGGCAGCAATTGCTCCATCACGCCATCGTACATTGCATCGACGACGATCAGCCGCCGCGCGGCCGTGCAGCGCTGACCGGCGGTAGTGAAGGCGCTTTGCACAATGATTGCCGCGGCATCGACAACTTTCGGAGTGTCAGTAACGACGATGGGATTGTTGCCCCCCATTTCGAGCGCGACGATCTTGCCGGGATTGGTCGAAAGGCTGCGATTGATCGAAATGCCGGCTTGCGCCGATCCGGTGAAAAGCACGCCATCGACATCTGCCGACAGCGTTAGCGCTTTGCCCTCGTTCGGTCCTCCGACGAGCAGCTGGACGGCATCCACGTCGATCCCGCTACGCCGCCAGCATTCGACCAGCGCTTCGGCAACCGCCGGCGTTTTCTCGGACGGCTTGAAGACGATGACGTTTCCCGCGATCAGCGCCGGAACAATGTGGCCATTGGGCAGGTGAGCGGGGAAGTTGTACGGGCCCAGAACCGCCATGACCCCATGCGGCTTATGACGCACGGCGGCGATCCCCTGCATGGCGCTGTCGAGCCTCTTTCGCCCGGTTCGCTCGGCATAGGCCTGCACCGAAATCTCAACCTTGCCGATCACCGCTTCGACTTCGGTATTGGCTTCCCACAAGGGTTTGCCGGTTTCCGTGGCGATGAGTGTGGCGAGTTTCTCTTTGTCCGCACGAACTTCGTTGGCGTACCGGCGAACGATTTCGATACGGGTGGTGAGGGATTTGGCGGCCCACCCGGGCCAGGCCTTGCGCGCTTTCGAAACGATCGCTTCCACATCGCCATACGCGCCGCGCCACACCTCTTCACCCGTGGCCGGGGCGTAGGATACAAGCAGGCTGTCGGTCACGCGGCTAACTCTTCGATCTCGTTCCGAACTGTCAAGAATGACCGGCGGTTTGGGTGTTTACGATCCCCATGTCGCGCTCGTGTAAACAAATCACATAACGGCCACGCACCTTCGAGCCATTCGCTGCAATGAACCGCCAAACCTGTCATACATGACCCGCCGGGCGCGGCGGTACCCCGTGAGCCTCCCCCATCCGACGGACAGCGGCAACCTTGTCATGGAGAGGCTGCCAGTCGTCCCGTTCGTCGATCGCGGACCAGATCGCCTCCACCTCCTCGATCAGCATCGATTGCGGCGTATCGTCCTGCCAATAGGGATGACTGCGCGCATCGGCGACCGGTTCGTATTGGTGCAAGACTTCGGCGAGTTCGTCATCCGCACCCCGTCCACCGCGGTGCGAGAAGAAGAACGTATCGGGCTGCGTGCCGGTATCGCGCATGGCTTTTTCACAAGCGGCAACCAGCGCAGCATCCGCTTCGATTCCGCGCGACCGGACGCCGAGCCGCCAGCACCATCGCCGCGCCACTGATTCTGTATAGAGCGGCCCGAAGCGCTCCAAAGCGGCAACTAGAGGCTCGGTCTCGGCCAGCAGCCGCAGCGCCACCGCGAATTGTCCACAGTTCCAGTGCAGCGCCTCTGGTTGACGACCGAAAGCGTAAAGACCGCCGTGATCGAAATAGGCGGCGGTGAAGCTTGAATCCCAACGGGGCAGCCACCGCCACGGGCCATAATCGAAGCTTTCGCCGGTGACGTTCATGTTGTCGGTGTTGAGAACGCCATGCACGAACCCTGCGACCATGTAACTCGCCGCAAGATCGGCCAACCGCTCGACGACCTGGTGCATGAGTATCACCGCCGGTTCGGTTCGTCCCGGCGCATCTTCGGGCGGGGGCGGTCCGGGGTATTGTTCGAGGCAATAGGATACCAGTTCCTCCATTCGCCCGGCTTCCTCATGCGAGAGCAGGCGCTGAAAGCTGCCGATACGGACATGCGAGTGGCTCAGCCGCACCATGACGGCGGAACGGGTCGGAGAAGGCTCGTCGTTGCGTTCGAGTTGCTCGCCGGTCTCAATCACAGAGAACGTTCGCGACGTATTGCATCCGAGCGCTTCGAGCATTTCGGTCGCGAGTATTTCGCGAACGGCACCCTTCAGCGTCAGCCGGCCATCGCCGCTCCGGGAATACGGCGTGGTGCCCGATCCTTTCGTTCCAAGATCGAGCACGCGGCCATCCGTCCCGCGAAGCTGCGCAAACAAAAACCCGCGTCCGTCGCCTATCTCGGGATTGTACACGCGAAACTGGTGTCCGTGATATTTCAGCGCGAGTGATGCGGAGAGGTTGTCATCAAGCGGCTCGAAACGGCCGAAATGTCGTTCCCATTGCGCGTCTTTCAGTTCTGCGAGACCGACTTCAGCCGCCGCTGTATCGTTGCGGAACCGGATTTTCGTGGTCGGGAAGTCCGCCGGGACGACCCTTTCTCCGATCCAATCCGATATCGTCTCGATGACGGAGGCTGGCGTGTATCGCTCTGCTTGCGGTTCGTCGTTCATCCCGCGATAGTGGGCGCGAGCCGTGGCGTGCACAACCATTTGCGCGCCGATCTTTCATGAATCCGGAGTTTCCTGCACCCAATGGCCGATGCCTACGATACCGCGACCTGGCAGACCGATGATGGCTTGTCGCTGCATTATCGCGACTATTCCGGGCCCGAGGGGGTAAAAAAGCCACCAGTCGTTTGCCTGCACGGTCTGACACGCAATTCGCGGGATTTCGCGGACCTGGCCGAAGATATCGCGGCGTCGCGGCGGGTGATCGTGCCGGAGATGCGGGGGCGGGGATCGAGCGATTATGCTCCGGATTCGAGCAGCTACAATCCTGTCCAATATGTCGCCGATGTCGAGCGTCTTCTCGATCACCTCGAGATCGAACGATTCGTATCGATCGGAACCTCGCTCGGCGGCCTGATGACCATGCTACTGGCGCAGGCCAACCCGGACCGAATCGTCGGCGTCGTGCTGAACGACATCGGACCGCAGATCGAGGCGGAGGGGATCGAGCGCATCCAGGGCTATGTCGGCCAAGGTCGCAGTTATCCGACCTGGGTTCATGCCGCCCGGTCGCTCTGCGAGGTGCATGGCGAAGCGCACCCCGACTTCGAGCTGGAACATTGGCTCGGCATGGCGAAGCGGACGCTCGTGATCGCTCAGAATGGCCGCATAACCTACGATTACGACATGGCGATCGCCGAACCGTTCCGCAGTCCCGGCGGAGCGGCGCCTGCCGATCTGTGGCCGGGTTTCGAAGCGTTGGGCGGCACTCCGATGGTCCTGATCCGCGGCGAACTGTCGGATCTCCTATCGCCAGAAACGGTCGCTCGCATGCAGCGAATTAATCCGGAGATGCAGGTTGTGAGCGTTCCTCGGACCGGACACGCCCCGACGCTCGACGAGCCCGAAGCGCGTTCGGCGATCGACGCGCTTCTGAACCGGGTCTAGTGCGAACGAAATGAGCGAACGGAACGACAGGCGACGAGTTCTGCATTGCTTCGGGTCGTCGAATGTGACTGCCTGGAGCAAGCTGCCGGTCGAAGCGCTTGGCAGGGACTTCGGTCACGGTGCCGCGTTTGGCAAAGGCGACGCCGAGCAGCAAAGCGCCTTTATCGCCAAACAGCGCGCGATAAAGGTGCGGTCCGATTTTCCGTCTCTTGGGGGACGACCTACGCCCGGACGATTGGTAGGAATTGCGCAGGCGATCAAGCCCTACGATCTCGTTCTGACGTATGGCCGCGGCGCCTTGAACGCTGTGCTCGCGCATACGGTCTTCTCGAAAGCGCTGGGGCTCCCACCTCTCGTCCACCACGACCGTGGCGACCCCGCAGGGCTATCCCGAAGCCGTTCGAAGCGCGATTGGTTCCGGCGCATCGCGATGGCGGGAACGCAGCGGATTGTCGTTCCGAACAGCCTGATCGAAAGGCGTGCGCGAGAAGTATGGAAAGTCCCGTCTGAGCGGATCCGCCTCATTCCGCAAAGCGTCGATACCAAGGCATTCGCGAAGAAACCTCAGCCTGCAGCGTTGCGACTGGTCAAGCGTCAGGGGGAGCGCTGGGTGGGCACCTTCGCGCCGGACCGTGCCGGTGAAGAGCTCACAAACCTCGTAGGCGCTTGCGCCAATCTTCCGGACAATTGGCACCTGGTCATATTCGGCGACAATATCGACCGCGATACCATCGGCGCGAAAGCGAGCGCCTTGACGATCAGCGACCGCGTTCACACGCCCGGCGAAACCATGGACAGAGCCAAGGTCATCGGCTTGCTCGACATATATGCCGATGCGGGGGACGAGGGCTTGGTCCCGGACGCTATCCTAGAGGCAATGGCGGCTGGCCTCCCCATCGTATCAGAACGCCCGGTCGAAGATATCGTATGCGAAGCCAACCATCCGTTCGTTGGGCACGGAGACCCAAGCAAACCGCTCGAACGTCTTGCCAAGGACGATGAAATGCGGTCCGGGATCGCAAGGGACAACGCCGAACGCGCACGAAATACCTTCGAAGAGAGCCGCATCACCGCGCTCTATCGCGACTTTTACAAAAGCGTCCTTGGCGAGAAAGATTAGCTCCACTTCGCCATCCCGCTTCAGTCGCCGTTAAAGTCCAGCCTTGTAAATTCCGCCTCCACATCGACGCAGCGGGCGGCATTGCGAAACACACGGTCTCTCCCTAAAGTTCCGCGCTCAACCGCAAACCTGATCTTTGTAAGGAATTGAGACCCCGTGGCTCGCAAACCAACTGGCGGTACGAAAAGCCTGTCGCCCCGCAGCAAAGCGGCCGACCGCTCGCGCGAGGACGAGATTCTCATGCGCGAGATCGACGATGCCGTGCGGCAGGACGATGCCACGCGCTTCCTGCAGAAATACGGTGTCACGCTGGGCGTCGTCATCGCCTTCGCCTTGGCCGCGATGCTCGCCTACTGGTGGTATGACAGCTCTGTCGAAGCCGAATACGAGAGCCAGTCGGAGACACTCATCCAGGCGCTCGACAACGTGGGCGGACGCGATTTCGAACGGGCGAGCGAAACGGTCGATCCACTGCTCGCCGACGGCACACCCGGTGCGCGCACGTCGGCGCGGTTCCTTCAGGCAGCTGCCGCCATCGAACAGGGCGAGACTGCACGCGCGAGTGAGTTGTTTGCGACAATCGTGAACGATCCCGACACGCCCGAGCCGCTGCGAGACCTCGCGCTGGTGCGCCAGGTGTCGGTTCAGTTCGACACTCTCGAGCCAGGCGAGGTGATTTCGCGGCTCGAAGGGCTGGCGATCCCGGGCAACGATTTCTTCGGCAGCGCGGGCGAACTGGTCGCGATCGCGCATCTGGAAGCTGGTAATCGGCGCGAGGCGGGTACGTTGTTCGCCGCGATTGCGAAGGATGAAGAATTGCCTGAAACGCTGCGTTCGCGCGCTCGGCAGATGGCTGGCCTGCTCGGCGTGGATGCCATCGAGGACGTCGAGCAATTGCTCGAGCAGCAACAGGTTGCCGCTCCAACCGTGCCACAGGGGTCGGGCAGCGGGGCAGCGGCGGGACAGGGCGCGCAGCCGCCACAATGAAAACGCTATTGAACTGGACGGAAATACAATGACGAAGACCGGGACCATATCGGTGACCAAAACGGCGCTTCTTGCCGGAATGCTGGCAACGGGCCTGACGGGTTGTTCGGGCGGATTGTTTGGCGGCGGACCGAAGGAAACACCCACCATCGGCGATCGTACCCCGATCCTTTCGCGCATCGAAAGCGGCGCCGAGGTCGATCCGGACCTGCAGAGTGTCACCGTCGTGCTGCCTTCCGCTACTCAGAATGCGGAATGGGCGCAGGTCGGTGGCTCGGCCAGCAAGTCCTACGGTCACCTGGCGCTTCCCGAAAACCCGACAAAGGCTTGGACTGCGCAAATTCGCGGATCGTCCGAGCGGGCGCGCCTGGCTGCCGCGCCGGTGATCGGTGGTGGCAAGCTGTTTGTCGTCGGTACCGACGGCGTGATTCAGGCTTTCGACAGCGCCAGCGGTCAGCGTCTGTGGACGCGCGACGATGCTACGCTCGAAGCGAACATGCGGCCCAGCGCGTTCGGTGGCGGGGTAAGCTATGCCGAAGGGCGGCTCTACGCGACCAACGGCGTGGGCGACGTCAAGGCGCTCGACGCCGAATCCGGGGAAGTCCTGTGGCAGGTCCGTCCAGCCGGCCCCTTGCGCGGATCGCCGACGATCGCTTTCGGCCAAATCTACGTGATGACGCAGGACAACCAGATCCTCGCGCTCGATCAGAGCGATGGATCTCTGCTCTGGAACGAGTCCGGCTCCAGCGCGCAGTCCGGCGTCTTTGGCGTGGCGGCACCGGCGGCTGGACAGGGAACCGTCATCGCCGGATATTCGTCCGGTGAACTGTCCGCTTACCGCTACGAAAATGGGCGCACGCTTTGGGCCGACGCCCTTGCTCGCACCAATATTTCGACGACGGTCAGTTCGCTGACGGATATCGATGCCGATCCCATCATCGATTCCGGCCGGGTCTACGCTCTCGGTCAGGGCGGCCGAATGGCGGCGTACGAACTGGTGACCGGTCAGCGCATCTGGGAGCTCAACCTTGCCGGCATTTCCACACCCGCGATTGCGGGGGAGTGGATATTCACGCTGACCGACGATGCCCG
>JBARZK010000193.1:0-21074 GCA_049649965.1 Erythrobacter sp. | reverse complement strand
GGCGTGAAGGATCGTCTCCGTATCGCAATTGGTCGTATAGACCGCGCCGTGGCTCTCTAGTTCCAGGCGCAGCTCGGGATGGTTGTAGATTTCCCCGTTGAAGGTCAGGGCGAGGCCCGGCTGCGAGGGCGAGGGTCGCCAGCGCATCGGCTGGGCCCCGGCGGGCGACAGGTCCTGGATCGCCAGCCGACGATGGCCGAGCGCGATGCGGTCGTCGCGAAAATAAAGCGTGCCGCGCCCGTCCGGTCCGCGATGGCGCAAGCGGTCAGTCATGTCTTCGAACTGCGCGCGCACAACCGGCGCTGTTGTGGAGACCCATCCGGTAATGCCGCACATAACCCGTCCGCCCGTCAGTCTTCGAACAGGTAGCCGTCTTCGGGCGAGCCAAGCCCCCGCTCGATCGCGGCGGCGTTGGTCACATGCGTATAGCGCGCATCGGCAAGCTTGCGGGTCGCAAATTCGGGTGGACCGTCGAATGGCAGGCCAAGAAAGTCGTAGAGACCACGCAAATCGCGCGGTTTGACGTGATCCTCATAGGTGAGTTCGATCCAGTGCGCGCCGCTGCGGTCGAGGAGGTCGCGCCAGTTTTCGACTTCGCCCTTCGTCTTCTCGATGAACCAGCGGATTTCCCCGATGTCGAGCTCCAGCGGGGGCTGCGCCGCGCGTTGGCCCGACTTGCGGCTCCATACGTCGGTGCGCACCGCATAGGCCCACGACACCGCCGCCTTCAGCCGGTTGCGCCGCCACAGCATGACCGTGCCATCGACATGTCGCCTCGCCAGTCGGGTCAGGTCGGCATCGCTGAGCTGGAAGTCATGAAGCTTAAACCCGATCGCATCGAGCCCGGGCGCATCGTAGGCGGCGTAGAATTGCCGCATGTGGCGTTCGAGATCGCGCTCGGCAGGCAGGCACGCGGCGATCGCCCGTTCCAGCCGGTATCGTGGCAGGTCCCGGCTGCCGAAATGGCGCAGCGGCTCCCGGTGCGCGCGATAGCGGCCAAAGCCATGACGCCAATTGCGCCACGTGTATTCGAGGAAGGGATTGAACAGCTGTCCGTAAAGGCGAAGGTTCTGCTCACGAAGCAGCATGGCGCTCAACGCATTGCTGCCGCTGCGTTGGTGACACAGCAGCGCGAAGCGGAACGGAGCCGCCTGCGCAACATGCCCGTGCTGACGATCCGGCACCGCAGCGGTGGTCGCCATCCTAATTGGAGTGCCCCGCGGCCCGCTGTCCCTCGATCTTCGTTCGGCCCATCAGCGACAGCGCCGCGTTGCGCCCGCCCTTCAGCACGGGATAGAGCAGTTGCGAACGGCGGCGAGAGCGGAAGACCCAGGCATTCAGGCGGTTGAGCAGACCGGATCGCGTCGTCATCAACGACAGGACATGGATGCATTCGTCGCCATGATGCAGGACGCCGTCGTATTTCAGCACCATGCCTTCATCGATGTTGTATCCCGCCGCGCGGACTTCGGCGAGTTCGGGCCCGCCTTCGCGCGCATCGACCAGCCGGACCTTGCCCACCGCGTCCTGCAACCGGACCATCTTGACATAGGCCGAGCAGAAGGGGCATTCGCCGTCATAGAGAACCCATGGCCCGTCGACCCGGGGGGTATCAGTCGACGCGGATTTCATGGCTTCCTTTCAGTTGCACGCGTTCGTCCACTCCGCCGTTTCCGTCGTAGGAGAAGCAGATGCTCTCCACGATATAGTGGTAAGCGCGTATATTGGCGAGGTCGATCCTCGCAAATTCGTGGTAAAGCGCCGGGTTGGCCCAGTTGTGATGCGGGAAGAACCACGTGTCGAACCGCCCGTCCCGCCCGACCTTCGACATGATGAAATCGTGGTGGCGGCGGAAATAGCGCTCGAGCCGGGGATTGCGCTCGAAGGATCGCGACAGCCCGCTGGTGTCGGCGGTTTCCAGTTCGCAGCGATTGGCGCGCAGCATCTGACGGTAGCCGCGCTCCGCCTTTCCGAACACGCCGATGTCGTCGAAATGCCCTTCGAACGGAGCGCCGATCACCGATTTCGACATCTGCGCCGAGCCTTCGAGGAAGTAGACGTTGGGGACCTCGACCCTGCGGCCATCGGCAAGTTCCGCCTCGACGGTGACCTTGTTCAGCGTGCTGGTGTCGAACCACCCGAGCCAGGCGACCCGGAAGATCAGCGGAGACAGGATCAGCACGCCCGTCGCCATGATAGCCAACGGCCATGGCGGTGCTCGGCGCGGCAGCAGGTAGCGAAGCGCGACAAGCAGCCCGACATTTAGCGTCATCCATTTCCAGAACAGGATGCTGGTGGTGACGAACACGATGACGTGCAGCACGTCGTAAAGCCCTGTTATCGCCATGCCCCAGCGGATACGCCACAAGGCCAGAACCCCTGCCAGTTGCGCGATCACCGTGATGGCGTTGATGGGTATGGTCAGCCCCGCCATGAACTCGTGCGCTGCAAACGCGAACGGACCGGTACCGTGCAGCGGGCCAAGACCGATCGACCAGGTGGCGAGCATGATGTCGTGGGTGCGGTTCTCGAATATCCATGTCAGCGGCCCCGCGCCCGGCAGAGTCATTTTCGCAACCGCCGAATAGACGTAATTTGCCATGTGAATTGCGAATGCGCCGAGAAACGCCGCTTCGCCGAGCGACCAGTCCGTGGCGGACTCCCAGCCGCGCGGGGGATGGATACGGCGCGCAAGGGCCGCTCCGGCAGCCGCGGTGAGGACAGCGAAGGTCAGAAAGAGCGAGAGTTCGGCGACGGGGTAGTAATCGGTCGCATTCAGCGGGAAACCGAACTGCGCGGCCATCAGGTGCTTCTTCCAGGCCATCAGCACCACCGGCACGACGCCGAAGGCAGGTCGGAACCAGCCGAGCACACCCGCTGCCACCGCGACCCAGCGCGCCTCGACATAGAGGAACCGGTGGTAGGGCTCGCCCTGCCAGTAAGCCTCGGACACCGCTGGGTAGGACACCAGCCAGTAGGCGGTGAACAGGAGGAACACCGTGCGGTGCGTGACTAGGAGAGGCCGAGCTACGTCGCGCGACCGTACCGGCAACAGCAGCAGAACGATCGCGACGAGCATGACCGGGTGGCGCCAGCGGTCGTCGCCCACGAGAAAGTGCTGGCGCTGCACGAACCACACGCCAACGCACGCGACAAACACTACGGCCGCATGCAGGGCATAGGCGCGCGATGCCGCCCAAGCCGCCGTCGCCAAGCGGACAGGCATGGCCTGTTTCGCAGCGGTCAATTCGACGACCCGGCGGGAGGGGCCGCAGGCATCTACCGCGCCTCCAGCAGCGCTCCGAACGCACTGCTATCCTGCGACAGCGAGGCGAAATCGCCGGTCGCCTCGATCCGCCCGTTCTCGAGCATCAGGATCTTGTCGCAATGTTCGATGGTGGAAAGGCGGTGGGTGATGATGAGCAGGGTCTTGCCCGCGCCGAACGCCTTGAGCGCATCGATCACAGCGCGCTCCGTCACCGTGTCGAGCGCGCTCGTGGCCTCGTCCAGCACTAATAGCGACGGATCGAGATACAGGGCGCGGGCAATGCCGATGCGCTGGCGCTGGCCGCCCGAAAGCCTGACGCCGCCTTCGCCGATTTCGGTGTCGTAGCCCTGTGGCAGGGTGGTCACGAAATCGTGCAGGGCGGCGGCGCGGGCGGCGTCCTCCACCCGGGTGCGGTCGATCTGCGTTTCGCCAAGGCCGTATGCGATATTGGCGGCAATGGTGCTGTCGGCGAGATAGACCGTTTGCGGGACATATCCGATCGAGCGTTGCCAGGCGCGGCGATTGTCATCGTCGACAATTACGTCGTCGATCACGACGCGGCCGGCGTCCGGGCGCAGCAGGCCGAGCATGATGTCGACCAGCGTGGTCTTGCCCGCCCCGGTCGCGCCGACGATGCCCACGCACGTGCCCGCCGCAATTTCGAGCGACAGCCCGTCGAACAGCGACTGCCGGTTGCCCGGATAGGCATAGTCGATCGCGTCGAGCCGGATTTCGCGGCCTAGTCCGAGCGGTTCGATATCGCACGGTACGACGTCCGGGCGCCCGCCGCGCAGATCCTCGTGCAGGCTCCACAGGACCGGTGTGTGCGCGCGAAGCTGCGAGGCGTCGGTGTAGATCTCCTTCGCCAGCGGTATCAGCTTGATCCCGGCGAAGGCGAACAGTCCGATGACCGGCAGCACGGCGTCGAGCGCGCCACCGCCGCGAAACAGCAGGTAAAGGACGAAGGCGATCATGCCGCCGAAGCAGAGCCCTTCGATCAAATAGTGCGGAATGTTCGAGAACAGGCTGATCTTGGCCTGATTTTGCGCGATCCTGTGAGAGGGGCCGCGGAACCGGTCGAGAATGACCTGTTCGAGCCCGCGCAACTTCACTTCCTTGATCCCGCCCATTGCCTCGTTGGTGATGCGGAAGCGATCTTCGGAGGCCTGCAGGCGGCGGTCGCCCGCCCGGTCCAGCATCGGGCCGAGCACGCCGTAGATCACGAACAGCGCGACCCCGATTATGCCAACGCCCAGGGCGACACCCAGCGGCTCTATCGCGATCAGCAGCACCAGCAGCGCAAGGGTGACCGTCCCGTTCGCGATCAGCCGGATGGCGGGCGCGATCGCGTAGTTCACCGCGCGCATCGCTTCGGTCAGCAGGTTCTTTCCGATCTGTGCGGAGTTCTTGCCGAGGAACCATTCGTAATCGCGTTGAAGATAGCGGGCGAGCAGATCCATCGCCAGTTGCTGCGTCGTCGCGCGGATGAAGCGCGTCATCAGGTAGAACACGCCTGCGCGCACCGCCACGCTGATGACGACCAGCGCGAACACCGCAAAGCCCAGAGCGATCACGAAGTCGTCGACATCGCTGAAGCCGAAGAAGGAATAGGCCACGCCCGCAATGCCCTCGGTCGCGTTGGCGCGGTCCGACAGGACGTTAAGAAACGGCAGGATGGCCGCGACCCCGATCAGGTCGAACCCTGCCATCACGATCATGAACCCTATCAGGCCGTAGAAATAGCGCCGTCGTTCCGGCGCGATCAGGCGCAGGACCGCGCGATAGACCGCAGCCGGTCCCTTGGCATTCGGAATGATCTGATCGTGCGACATGATCCTCGCGCGGCGAACTGCGCTGTTGCCTAGCACACAGGCTTGGCTTTAGGGCAAGGCCCGGTGGAGGGAACGGAGCGGCTTCCAGTGACGACGAAGGCGTTGCGACTTGTCACATGCATCGGCGTGGAGCACGACCTAGCCCTGCTGCCGCACTTCGTCGACCACTATCGGGCCGTGGGGGTCGATCCGGGGCACATGATCGCCATCCTGAACAGCGCCGACGAGAACAGCGCCGCGCTCGAACGCGCGCGACGGGACTGCGCGGAGGCGGGCGTCGCAGCCGAAGCCTGGATAGCGCCATATACCTCCGATACGATGTGGGAGAAGCGCCGCGAGGTGCAGGCGCGCACATGCGCCGAAGCGGACTGGGTCCTCAGCGCCGATGTCGACGAATTGCACGAATATCCGGAGCCACTGGCGATCTTCCTCGATCGCTGCGAGAGCATGGGTGCGGATGTCATACAGGGGGTTTTTATCGATCGCGTCGCGCATGATGGCACGCTGGCGCCGGTCGCGCCCGAACACTCGCTTTCCCGGCAATACGAGCTTCGCGCCGATGCCATGGGCATCGTGGGCCGAAAGGGGCGGCACCACGACCGCTTCGGCACCGTGAAGGTCATGGCGATGCGCGGACACCATCGACCCGATCGCGGCGGTCACGACGTCGTGGACGGCAAGCGCGCGCGCTATCTTTATCGTGCCCCACTCGGCAATTTCGAGCGCATTGATGAGCCGTCTTTCCGCTTCGCCGTACCGACGCGGGTCAATCATTACCGCTGGACACAAAGCCTTGCCGGCTCGCTTCGACAGCGACTTTCGACGCCCGGCGTCAGCGCGGCAGGGGAGGAATACGGTGGAAAGCAGCTCGCCTTTCTCGAACAGGGCGAGCGCTTCGATATCACGGCCCTGCCGACCGACGACGCGGCCTTTCCGCGGCCCGACTGGCAAAAGCGGCTTGGCACGATGCGGCGCAAGGGAGCGATAATGAGCGCGGCCTACGGCCTTCGCCGCACGCTGACGGGGGGCAGGGGATGAACGGCTGGCGAACCGTGCAACTGACGCATGGAACCGAGGAGGGGCGGTTCCATTCGCACAGTTATTACGACATTCCGGTTTTCGATGCGAGCGGCACCAGGGTCGTGGCGCATCGCATGACGATGCAGGGGCGCACCATGCGTCCCGACGACCGCGTGGAAGTCGGCATCGTCGATGTCGAACGGCCCGGATCGTTCGAGCCGGTGGCGCGGACCAGCGCATGGAGCTGGCAGCAGGGGCCACTTGCGCAATGGGTCGGCGGCGGCCCGCAGATCGTGTTCAACACGCGCCAGAAAGGGCGGTTTCGCGCGCGGTTGCATGATGTCTCGACCGGCAAGAGTGACCTGTTGCCAAGGTCGGTCTACGCCGTCGCCGGTGATGGAGAGACGTTCTTCGGTCTCAACATGCGGCGCCTCGAACATCTGCGGCCCGGTTACGGCTACGCCACGCGGGACACGGCCCCGGTGCTGGAGAAACTGCCGCGCGACGACGGCATCTGGCGGATGAAGCGCGATGGCGAGGCGATCCTCCTCGTATCGATCGCGCAATTGTGCCGCGCCTATCTTGAAAACGCGCCGCTTTCCGAGCGTTTGCGGCACCGGCTGGGTGGCTACACCTACTGGCTCAACCATTTGAAGCTTTCGCCCGACGGTGCTCGGTTCACCGTCAAGCTGCGCTGGCGCCGCCCCGAGGGTCCATGGTCGGACAGGCAAAGCGCCAGCATGACCGGGGGCATGAACGGAACCGGACTGCGCACGCTCGCCAAGGGGCTTTCGCACGTAATGTGGCTCAATTCGCTCCAACTTTATGCGTGGCAGCAGGACAGGCTCGTGCTGATCGATGACGATGGACCGGACGGCGCTGCGCCCGCGACGCTGGCCCCCGGACTGATCACCCAGAACGTCCATCTGCGCCATCTGCCACCGGGCGCAAGCGAGACCCTGAATGAAGCGGTGTTCGACACGCCCTATCGCGAGACCGTGGACCTCGTTCACTACCGGGCCGGCAACCAGCCCGGCAGCGCGCAGCACGAACGCATCGCGAGTTTTGCCGGCCATGTTCCCGCCCGCGGGGCGCTGCGCTGCGACCTGCATCCGTGCCCGTCTCCAGACGGTCGTCGGTTCCTGGTCACCTCGCTGAGCGATGGTGGGCGACAGCTTTATCTGGTGGAGCGGGATCACCCGTAGTGCTTTGAACCGGTGCGGAAATGGGACGCCGCGCGGGAACCCCTTTGTACGCAAAGCATAAGTAAACCTACTGATAACCTTTCCGCGCGCGGCCCATTTGCGGCTTGGGCGAAGGGCTACGTTTTCGAAGGATCGTTTCATCTCCCGATTGCATGAACCCATCGCATTTCCGGTGCCGGCATGAACGCGCCCGAGATCTTGCGCGTGCCGGGGGAAGGGTCGCGAGCGGCAGGCGCAAACGGTCGCGGGATCGATGCGATCGTACCCGCCTATCGCGCGCAGGAATATATCGGGAAATGTATCAAGGGGCTTCGCGATGCCGGCTTTCGCGATGACGAGATCATCGTGGTCGACGATTGTTCGCCGGACCAGACGGCGCAAAAGGTCCGGTCCATGGGGATCGAGCCGGTCGCGCTCGCCGAGAATGTGGGCGCCGCCGAGGCGCGCAATGCCGGAGCAGCGGCGAGCAATGCCGAAATCCTGCTGTTCGTCGATTGCGACGTGGTGGTCCAATCCGACGTGCGCGATCGGGTCGCGGCGTTCTTCGCCTCCGCATCGTCCTATTCGGCGGTGTTCGGCAGTTACGACAATTCGCCCGAATGCCGATCATCGGTCAGCCGGTTTCGCAATCTTCTGCATCGCCAGGTCCATGTCGAGTCGCGCGGAGACGCGGTGACGTTCTGGACCGGCTGCGGCGCGATCCGGCGCGAAAGTTTTGAAGCGGTGGGGGGCTTCGACAGCGAACAGCGCATGATGGAAGACGTCCGGCTCGGGCTGAAGCTTCACGCGCTGGGGCGCAAGATCAGGCTCGAACCGGCGATCCAGGGCAAGCACCTCAAGCGCTGGACGCTTTCGAGCATGTTCCGCACCGATCTGTTCGACCGCGCCATTCCCTGGACGCGCCTGCTTCGCACCCGGATCGGCAGGGCATCGAGCTACGCCCTCAATCTCAGTCTCAGGGGACGCATTTCCGGCATTGCCGTAGCTGGAACGCTGCTGGGCTGCGCGGTTGCGGTGATGCTGCCGTTCGTGGGACTTGCGACCGTTCTTGGATCATTCGGCCTGCTGATTTGGGCGAACCGATCGTTCCTGCGTGAGTTGCTGCGAATTTCCGGTCCGGCACAGGCGATGCTGGCGGTGCCATTGCTGTGGCTGCATTATTGCGCGGCCTGCCTCGGCTTCGCCTATGCGCGCCTGAAGCCCTGACGTCCTGAAGCGAACCCCTAGGCCGCCGACGATGCGGCCTGGCGTTCCTTCCCGGTGTGCTCGTCGCTTGACGTATCCTCGTCCTTCTCGAGCTCGAATTCCTCGTGATAGGACCGCTCGACATTGACGTTCCAGACGTCCTTGTCTTCGCCCAGGATGTTGCGCGCGGCATACATCGCCGACAGCATGGAATGGTCCTGGTTGTTGTAACGGTGCAGGCCGTTGCGACCGACCGTCTGGAAGTTTTCAAGGCCCCGGATCCAATGTTCGATCACGTCGAGCGCGTCCTTGTACTCGCCGTCATAAACCGGGTAGGCTTTTGGCTGGCGAATGATCGCGGCATCGACGACGTCGTCCTGCTCGGCAAGGCCCAGCTGCGCCAGTTCCTTGGTCGCAAGGGCGCGCAGGTCCTCTTCCGCCATGGTCCACAGCCCGTCGCCTTCCTGGCAGAAATATTCCATCCCGATCGAGGCGGTGTCGGGATCGGGCAGCATGTCGGGCGACCATGCGCGAAAATTCTGGATACGCCCGACCTTCACGTCCGGTGAGTGGACGTAGATCCAGTTGTCCGGGAACGGGTCGGCGCGATCGAGGATCAGCGTGACGATAAGAAAATCGCGATAACGCAGCTTATCGGCCGCTTCGCGCACATGCTGTGGTGGCGGCGGATCGAAGGCGGCGATAAGGTCGGCGATTGCCATGGTACTGACGAACTGGTCCGCCTCGACCACCCGCGTCGCGCCTTCGCGATCCTGAACTTCCACCGCGGTCACGCGATCCTTTTCGCGCAACACCCGCGTCGCCAGCGTCCGGCGTTCCACCGATCCGCCGTTCTCCTCGATCAGGTCGCTGGTCATCTCCCACATCTGGCCGGGGCCGAGGCGCGGATACTGGAATTCCTCGATCAGGCTGGCGGTGTCGTTGGCGCCGGTCAGCGCGTTGCGCACCGCTTTCGTCAGCGAAAGGTTCTTGATACGCTGCGCCGCCCAGTCGGCGCGAATGTCGGACGGGGGGATGCCCCACACCTTCTCGGTATAGGAGCGGAAGAAGTGCATGTAGAGCCGCCCGCCAAAGCGGTTCTGAACCCATTGTTCGAAGCTGTCCTCCTGCCGATGAGGACGCACGCGCCACTTGGCATAGCTGACTGCGATCCGCGCGCTTTCGTAGACGCCGATATTGGAGAGTGCGTTGAAGATACGCAGCGGATAGTTGAAGAACTTGCCGCGATAATAGATCCGGCTCTGGCGCGGGACAGTGATGAATTCATCGCCCAGCACTTCCTTCCACATCGCCTCCACCTCGGGCACCTTCGTAAAGAAGCGATGCCCGCCGATATCGAAGCGATAGCCCTTGTGCGTTTCGGTCCGCGCAATGCCCCCGACGATATCGCCGCCTTCGAACACGATCGGACGATATTCGTCCGACCGGCGCTGCAATTCGTACGCCGCGGTCAGCCCCGCAGGGCCTCCACCGATGACGACGACGGACTTTTGCATCTGATCTTGCGGGGATTCTTCCATTGCCCCGTCACCTCGCAGATGCGAAGAGGTAGGTAAAGCTCCATAAGCTCCGGTACGCGGAGCGGCGCGGTTGCGCGGCTTGGAATGGCGACGGTCGTCGGCTCGTATGTGATGCAGCGCACAAACGCGATCTACGCACAACAAGAGGGAAGGGCGATGCCGAACCAGACCGCTTGTATTGTCATCCCTACCTATAACCGCCCTCGCGAACTTGCCCGCTGTCTCGAATACCTCGCCGCTCTCGAAGACGGACCCTGGCCGGTGATAGTGGTCGACGACGGAAGCGACGCGCCGCTCGGCCCTGTCTGCGAACCTTACGATAACGTGTCCCTCGTCCGGCAGGAGAATGCCGGACCCGGTGCGGCGCGCAATTGCGGCGCACGCGAGGCGGATGGCTACGACCTGCTGCTGTTCATCGACGACGATTGCCGTCCGGCGCCCGACTGGGCGAGCAGGCTGGTCGCGGTGCAGGGCGGGGTGGTCAAGCGGCTGGTCGGCGGGCGCATCACGAACGCGCTGCCGGACAATCCGTATTCTTCGGCCAGCCAGTCGCTCTCGTCGTTCCTGTACGAATATTACCAGGCGAACGGCAGCGCGATGACCTTCTTCACCACCAACAACATGTGTTGCCGACGCGAGGATTTCCTTTCCGTGGGAGGGTTCGATGCAGGCTTCGCCATCGCTTCGGAGGATCGCGATCTCAGCCTTCGCTGGCGCGATGCGGGCGGCGAACTGGTCTACGAACCGGCCGCCGTGATTGCCCATGCGCACGAACTTTCGCTGCCCTCCTTCTGGCGCCAGCATCACAATTACGGACGCGGCGCGCGCACCTTGCACCTGGCGCTCGATCGCCGCAGCGATCCGCGCCCCAAGCTTGAAAGCGTGCGGTTCTATTTCGGTATGCTGACATCGCCGTTCCGTCATGGGGGGCGCAGGCCCGTGGCGGAGGCGCTGCTCGTCGGACTGAGCCAGGTGGCGATGGTGTCCGGCTACGCCGCCAGCTTGCGCGAAGAACGCGGGCGTCGTCGCGCGTGACGGATATGGCAGGCGCAAGAGGCGTGCAGGTCGTCGACGGCCGTAGCCCCACGCCTCTCTTCGGCCCCGCCGGGCTGGCGCTGGCTTTCCTGCTGGCCCTGATTGCAAGCTGGCCGATGCTCGCGCTGCAAGGTCCTCTCGTGTTCTTCGACACGGTTCAATACTACGACCGCGGCGGCAAACTGATCGCGATGGTGTTTGGCTCGCAAGAGGTGGCGGCCCCGGTCGGGGATGCAGGCGGCGCGACGGCGGGCGGACAGGGAGAGCCGGGCCTCACCGGCATCAGGATCCGCTCGCTGCCCTACGCTCTCTATACCTATCTTTCGGCGAACACCCCGCTGGGCCTCTATTTCACGTGCCTCGTCCAGGGTGCGATAGCGATATGGGTGTTCTTCGCCCTCGTCCCCGCGGCGGCCCTGCGCCCATCGTGGTGGCTGTGGGCGGGGTTTGCGCTGATGGTCGTCTTCACCGCCCTGCCGTGGTTCGTGTCGTACGCGATGCCCGATATTCTCGGAGCGATCCTGCCAGTTTACTACATCATTCTGCTGCGCCGCATCGATCGGATGGCCGCATGGCAAAGGTGGGTGCTGGCGCTGCTCGCGACGGCAGCCATCGCGGTGCATTACGGCAACCAGCCTCTCGCGGCAGTTCTGGCGGTTGTCGTGCTGGCGTGGCGCGGGTTCGAGGGGCGTTTCGGCTGGCGCATCGCCTTGATGGCGATCAGCCCTGTCGTGGCGGTGCTTTCGTTCAATTTCGCGGTGGGTGTCGCAACGTCGGACCAACCAACCGCCAAGAGCGTCAGCGCTGCGCCCAAGCGCTTGCCGATCCTCCTCGCGCGTTCGATAGAGGACGGGCCTGCGCGCTGGTATCTTGACGATGCCTGCCCGCAAGCGGGCTATGCCATGTGCGAGATTTTCGACCCCATGCCCGAAAACATCACCGCGTTCCTCTGGGAACAGGGCGGCTATGCCGGTGCGAGCGATGCGCAGATCGCGCGGATCCACGAAGAGGAAAATGCGATTTTGTGGGAGGCGTTCAAGCGCTACCCGATCCAGCAGACGCGTGCGCTTGCTCGCAACGCGGGATTGCAGGCCGTAAAGGTCGGGCTCGACGACATGTGGACCTTGACCCGGCCCGCGGACGCTTTCCCCGGGGACGAGATCGAGCCTGTGGATGGCGAACGGGAGAAGCCAAGCCAGTTGCTCATGTTCGACAGCATCGTTTCTGCGGCAACTCTGGTCGCGGCGCTACTGGTCCTGGCTGGAATGGCGACGGGTCGTATAGGACCGCGCGGCCGCGAAGCATTCGTGCTGCTGGCGGTGGCCCTTGCAGTAAACGCCGCGGTCTTCGGAGGACTTTCTGCGCCTGTCGATCGCTATCAGGGGCGTCTCGCCTGGCTGATACCCGCCATGCTGGTGCTGTATACCGCTCCAGGGCTCGGCGTACGGACACGGTATGGAACCCCGCAAGGCCGCCCGTGAATGCGCAAAAAATTGCGAAATGCGACTCGGAGATGCGCGCCTTTGCCCGGGCAAAACCTTGCAAGTCCCACATTCGTCTTGGGTGTGAATAGCCCGATGACCCCGGACCTCTTCGACGGCACAACGCTACGAAAAACCATCCGAGGGAAAAAAATTTCGCGGCTTTTAACAAATTTTGTCATTCGTATCGTGCGGCAGTGTATTAGTAACCCTGAATGGAAGGGCGATCCCACTCCCGCTTCCGTTCCTGGCCCTTCCGCTTCGCCCCCGTGAGCGGAAGGGCCTTAACTTTTCAGGCATCATCGACAATTCTGGCAGAGAGTTTGCTCGCGGCGATGCGATTTTGCGTTTGGCGATGTCGCGTTGCGCTCGAGAGGTCAGTTCACCGAGCTTGCGTGCAGGCCTGCGGACGTGTGCTCGTTCTGCCGGCGTTTGATCAGCGTTTCGATCAGGTCGCAGTCCTCGCGGTAGCTTTGTGCCTTGTCCTTCCAGCGTCGGCTGTTCACAGGGTCGCGCTTCGCCAGGTTTTCAACGTAACGCACCCGCTCGCGCGTCGCTCGCAAGCTGTCGAACAGTCGCTGCTCCAGCGCTTCTTCCTGGCGATGGGAGAGCGCGCCGCTGGAAAAGGCATGGCCCGTATGGCAGCGATATCGCAGCAACGGGCCATCCTCGATCTCCCACAAGACGCCGTTGCAATCCGGGCAGTTGTAGGGGGATAGCTCGCCGAGCCGTTGCTCGCTCTGCATGTTGGCTTTCTCCATGCCTGCAATCATCAGTTCCAGCCGGACGTCCGGGTCGGCTTCGCGCGGGGGACCGGCATCCTCCGAGACGATCCGGGCGAGTTCCCGGCCCAAATTCTCCGCGCTGGCGATGCATTCCGGCTCTCCGACCGCGCTGATCGCGGCGCGCGGCATGCTGGCCGACATCGCTTCCGCCGGGTCCTGCACCATTACCGCGCCGCCCGCATCCGCGATGGCGCGGGCGCCTGCGGCCCCGTCGTCGAGATAGCCGGACAGGACGACTGCGGTCGAGCGAGTCGACCCGAACACGGCGAGACTGCGGAACAGCGGATCGATCGCGGGACGGAAATTGTTCTCGCGCGGGCCGCGTCGCAGGTGGATGTGATTTTCGCCGACCGTCATGTGGCAATCGGTGCGGGCGAGATACAGGCAATTGGGCCGCACCTTGTCGCCATCCGTCGGTTCGCAGACTTCGAGATGGCTCGACTTGGCGAGAATTTGATCGAGGTGTTCGGATTCCGCCGCGCGGTGGAGGACGACGAACACGCTCGCATCGCTTTCGGGTCGAAAGGTTTCGAGCAATTTGACCAGCGCGGGGAGCGCACCGGCGCTTCCGCCGATACCGATAAGGTCGCGTTTGCGCGCGGCCGCCATTCAGTTTGCGCCGCTATTGCGTGCAGCGAGCCAGGCTGCGCTGTCGAGCACCGCGCTCGCGCCCGCGGGCTTCGCAACCACGAGGTCGTCTTCGTATTGGTCCGGCAGCTTCATGTTGGAACCGTATCCCGAAACGAACACGATGGGCACCCCGGCTTCGTTCAATTTGTCGGCCAGCGGGAGCACGTCCGAATCTTCGAGCGCGAAATCGAGGATGGCGAGGTCGAGCGTTGCAGGATCGACCTTCATCGCTTCGTCGAGCGTGAGGTATGGGCCAACGACATTCGCGCCGGCGGTGGACACGATATCGGCGTGCTGTTCGGCAATCAGCCACTCATCATCGAGAACGAGGATGCTCTTCCCCTCCAGCACCTGGTGCGGGACGGTACTGGCCAGCTTGCGCGTATCGCCGACGGGCGGCGGACTTTTCGCGAGGCCGTGCGTCGGCAGGACGAGCTTCACCTGCACGCCCGACTTCTCCCAAGAGGTTTCGATCTTCGAATTCAGCTGCGCGCGGGCGAGCCGATCGATGACCTTGCTGCCGAAACCTTTCCGCTTCGGGCGGGAAGTCGCGGGGCCGCCGGTCTCGATCCATCTCAGTTCGACGCTGTCGTCGATCTCGTCGAGCCGCTTCCACGAAACCTCGATGCTGCCTTCCGGCACCGAGAGGGCACCGTGCTTCATCGCGTTGGTCGTCAATTCGTGGAACAGCATCGAAAGCGATTGCGCGGCCGAGGGGGAGACCGTGACCTCCGGCCCTTCGATCGCGACCTGCCCGGCATTGTCGTGCGAACCCAGTTCCTCCCTCAGCAGGGTGCGAAGATTGGTGCCGTTCCAGCGGCTTTGCGCCAGCAGGCTGTGGGTGCGCGCCATCGCATCGAGACGGGCGGAGAAAGCCTCGGTGAATTCCTCGACGCTGTCGGCCGTTTTCGAAGTAATGCGGCAGATCGAAAGGATGACCGCGAGCAGGTTTTTCACCCGGTGATCGAGCTCGCGCATGATGAAATCGGTCTGGTCCTGAGCGGCCTTTCGCGCCGTCGCATCGACGTTGATGCCGATCAGCGTCTTGCGACCGTTTGGATCCTGCATCACCCCGCCGCGGCCTTCGAGCCAGATCGTCTCCCCGTCCGGTCTGACGAAGCGGAACTCGGAATCGAATGGGCCCCTTCCGTCGAGAGTATCGCGCAATTCCTGGTCCACGCGCTCGCGATCCTCGCGATGGATATGCATCATGAAGTCGCTGACTTGCGGCTCGGACTTCTTGGTATCGAGGCCCGTCATCGTGCGCAGCCGCTCGTCCCAGGTGACCGACCCGCTCTGGGGTTCGTAGGTCCACATGCCCATGTTCGCGACGCCCATGGCAAGCGAGAGCGACAGGCGTTCGCGGGCGAGGAACTGTTCGCGCTCGAGCTGGATGAGCGTCATTGCAACGATATTGGCGACCGCATCGATGATGTGCGCATCGCGTTCACTGAAATGGTTCGGCTCGCGATCGTGGAGGCCCAACACGCCCCACTTCTCGTTCCCCAGCCTGATCGTCGTGCTTATGCCCGAACGCACATCGTGGTCCTTCAGCAGCGCAGGAGGTTCGAAGCGGCGTTCGAGCTCCGCGTCCTGCACAAGGATCGTGCCCTGTTCGCGCAAGGTGAAACCCGCTTGGCTCCTGCGTTCGGATCCAACCCGCGCGGAGCCTACGGTCCCGGGGTTCCAGCCTGCTCCGGCGACAAGGTCGAACATCTTGCTGTCCGCGTCGAACCGAAGGAATTTGGTGTAGTCGCAATTGAGCGCCTGGCGCAGCGATCCGCAGACCTCATCGAGGAAGGTTTCCTTGTCGCGCGCCTTGAGCGCTTTCTGCCCGAGCTCGCTCAGGATGCTCGCCTGCCTCTCGCGCGCTTCCAGTTCGCGCAGCGTGCGGGCCTTCTCGCTGATGTCGGTGAAGGTCGCGACGACGCCGCCGATCCTTTCATCCGAGGTGCGATAGGGCTGGACGCGGCGCAGGTAGATTTGGTCGCGTTCCGCGCCCACCTCACGCTCGACCGGCTGGAGGTCGGAAAGGACCGACTTCGCGTCTTCGAGAAGATGCGGATCGTCGATCTTCATGGCAAGATCGCTGAGCGGACGTCCGACATCGGCATCGCGCAGTTCGATCAGCCCGCGCATGGTGCCGGTGAAGCTGGAGATGTTGAGCTTCGGATCGAGGAACAGGACCGGCAGGCGAGTCGATGCCAGCAGGTTGCGCAGGTCGTCGGTCGATTTCTCGACCTCGCCGACCTTATCCTCCAACTGGTGATTGACGGTCACCAGCTCTTCGTTGAGCGATTGCAATTCCTCGCGGCTGGTTTCCAGTTCCTCGTTGGCGGATTGCAGTTCCTCGTTGGAGGCCATCGCCTCCTCGTGACTGGCCTTGAGCTCCTCGTTCGAGGTTTCGAGTTCCTCGACCGTGGTCTGGAGGTCTTCGCGCGCGATCTCGATCTCGTGTTCGAGTTGGCGGATGTGTTCGCTGGACTCGTCGCGCTCCTGGTCCTCCAGCGCGGCCATTTCGCTCGCATCGCCGACTTTCCTCGGTTCGGGGGTTTCGACGAAGGTCAGGAGGTATTGGGGTTCGCCGCCTTCCGCGTCGGCAGGGAACCGCTTGCAATCGATCCGTACCCAGACGTGGCGATCCTCGATCCGGATCTTGGTTGCGGTCTCGCCCTCGACCTTGCCCTTGTCCGCCTGATCGAGCGCCTTGCGGACCCGTGCGCGCATGGCGGTGGGGAGCATCTCGTGAAGATTGTTGGTCGGCTTGCCCTCGGGCGTCTCGATGTACCGGCGGACCTTGCCGGAATAGTGTTCGATGTGGCCGCCTCTGTCGATCACGACCCCGGCAGGAGCATATCGTTCGATCAGGGAACGGCGAACCTTTTGCCCGAGATCTTCGGGCCGGCGGACCTTCGACCGGTTCAGGAAACGGGAAATCTGCGTTGCTTCGTTCTCTTCGGCCGTGGCGCTTGGCAGGCGCGCGGTGGAGGGGCCCTTCTTGCGCTGGTAGATATGGGTCTTGGTAGACACGGTCTTGAACAGACGCGAATTTGCGGCGACCGATTCCGAGGTTCCCAGCGCGAGGAACCCACCCTCTTTAAGGGCGAAATGGAAGGTCTCGATCAGCCCCTTCTGATGCAGGCTGTCGAGATAGATCAGCAGGTTGCGGCAAGAAATGAAATCCAGCCGGGAGAAAGGCGGATCGGACAGGATGTTCTGGTGCGCGAAGACCACCTTTTCGCGCAGCGATTTCTTGACGCGATAGGAATTGGCTTCCTTGTCGAAATATCGCGCCAGCCGCTCTTCGCTGACATCACCCGAAATGCTCGCGGGATAGAGCGCTTCGCGCCCTGTCAGGATCGCGTCCTCATCGAGGTCGGTGGCGAAGATCTGCCAGTCGCATTCCACCTCGCCGCGCTTGCAATGTTCATCGAAAAGGATCGCCAGCGTATAGGCTTCCTCCCCGCTCGAACATGCCGGGACCCAGACGCGGATCGGCTCGTCATCGCTCTCGGCCGCGATTTTCGTGATGACTTTCCGTGACACGTCCTCCCACACCTCGCGGTCGCGGAAGAAGGAGGTGACGTTGATCAACAGGTCGCTGGCAAGACGGCTCAGTTCGTTCGCGTCGTTGCGCAGGTGCTCGACATATTCGGCCAGCGTATCGAACCGCAGGAGGTTCATGCGGCGACGGACACGGCGGCTGATCGTACCGGACTTGTAAGGCCCGAAATCGTAATTTCCCCGCGCCTTGATAAGCGCGAGTACGGCCTGCAGGTCGGCGCGCTTGAAATTGGTGTTCTGGTCTTCCTTGCTCTGCTGGGCAAAGCTGCTGATGCCTTCGCAGATTTCGCCGATCGACCCGACACGGTCGGCATGATCGGCTTCGATCGCGGCGCGTGGCATGCCATCGTAAAGGGCGGTTTCCGGCGATTGCGCGAAGGTGAGGCCCCCGGCACCCTTGATAGCGCGCAGCCCCAGCGTTCCGTCGGTTCCGGTCCCGGACAGGATCACGCCGACCGCCTGCGATCCGACCGCATCAGCGAGCGAGCGCATGAAATAGTCGATCGGCATCCGCTTGCCGCGCGGGTCGCTGGGCTCTTCGACGAAGAGGCCGTGATCGACGATCTTCATGTAGCGGTCCGGCGGCAGGACATAGATGTGTCCCGGCTCGACATTCATGTCCTCGTCCGCTTCGAGGCAGGGCAGCTTGCAACTGCGTTCGAGGATATGGACGAGCTGGCTGTCGTGGTCGGGAGCCAGGTGCTGGAGGACGATGAAGCTCGCCTTGAGGTCTTCCGACAGGCATTCGACGAGGTTCTTGAGCGCTTCGATCCCGCCTGCCGATGCGCCCACGGCTACGATCGGATACTGGAACTCGGACATCACGCAGTCCCTTGGGGTTTGGCTGGACGAAGACGGCGACGAACCCGCGGCACTATAGAATGACATCCGGCATTGGTAGGGGCGAGCGGAGAAATAGTTTTCAAGATCATCGCTCCCCCCGCTTGGGTACGAACCTTCGATAGCCGAGTTGCGCTTCGAGCCGCTTCGTGCTCGTGAGGCGAAACGAGCCGTGCGCCCGCTCCAGCTCGTCGGCCTGTTCCATTTTCGCCAGCGTTCGGTTCACGTGGACGACGGTCATCCCGGTCACGTCGGCGATCTCGTCCTGCGTCAGCGCAAGCGGCGTCCACTCGTCCTCGATTCCGCTCAGCCGGTATTCTTCCTTAAGGTCGAGCAGGAAGATCGCGATCCGGTGCGAAGCGGGCAGCGATATGAGCGCGCGGACCCGCTGCGAAACGCGCAGGGCGCGGGCCATCTCGATCTGGTTGAGGACGCTGTGCGTGTGCGGGTTCTGGCGCAGCGTTTCGGCCGTGCGCCCCGGATCGAGCAGCGTGAAACGCGCGCCCGCCTTGAACGTGATGTTGCAGATGTATTCGTCGTTCTTGAGCCGGGACCAGTTGCAGATCGATCCGGGGCCGTAGAAGTCGTCGATATGCCGCTTTCCGTTGGCGAGATAGGTGAAGCGAAACGCGATGCCGCTCTCGACGAGATAGAGCGATTGGCGCGAATCGACGTCTTCCCAGACCGATTGGTCGGCAGTAATCGCCCGTTGCGCGACCACGCAATCGGCAAGGTCGGGAGTTGCAAGACCGGGTGAAATCAAGCTGATTTGCGCGCGAAGGGTAGAAGCTTCGGAAGGTGTCGTCCTGCTTCTGCGATCTGGCTGGCCTGCATCGTCCTGCATAACCAACAATGCTTATCCCCTTAAAAATACTCGTACAAAAGCTTCGTGTCCCACCCAGTGTCGGACGGCCCCAGGCTATCCGACGCACGACCGCCTTCTCTCCCTCAAATTCGTCGAGGGTGTCTTTCGTTCCCTGAATGTCTCTTGCCAACGAAGGCCGAGAAAGCGCCCTGAACACAATATTGCAGCCCTAACGCGAAGTGGCGCGGTCATACAAGCGATTGAATGATAACGAGGTTAGTTCTGCCTGCTGCGAAGAGGTCGGACTGCCGCTTCGCCAGCGTGTTTCACTTCCACGGGCCCATGTCGCGGTACTTGCGCGGGGCATCGGAAAGGCGCTAGACAAATGTCCATCTTTTGAGGGGGTCAAGAGGTGAAAGACTACAGCGCCCGCGACCGGGTTGCAGCGATTTCGCGCTCGTGGCGCGTGGCTATCGTGCGGCTGGTGTCGGTCCTCGCGCTCGCCGCCCTCTATCCCGCCGCGATCGCTCTTGGCAACGGCACGTTCGAAGGCGTGGCGAGCTGCGCGGGTTCGACCTGCCACGGCCGCGCGGAAGGCAATGGCGCCGTCGTCCGGCAGGACGAGATCGCCACCTGGCAGGAACCGTCCTCCGCCAGCGGTGCCCACGCGCGGGCCTATGCCGTGCTGGGCTCGCGCCGGGGGCAGCAGATCACCCGCAGCCTTGGCCTTGGCGATGCGCAGCAGGCGCCCGAATGCCTGGGCTGTCATGCGACCTTCGCCCCGGCCTCGCAGCGCGGCCCTCGCTTCCAGCTGTCCGATGGGGTGGGCTGCGAAAGCTGTCATGGCCCCGCCGGCGGGGCCTGGCTTGCCAGTCACTATGCGCGCCCCGCGACCCATGCCTCGAACATCGCCGATGGGCTGGTCCCGCTGGAGCGACCGCAGGTGCGCGCAAACGTTTGCCTCGATTGCCATTACGGTTCTAGCGACAGGGGGCAGTTCGTCACCCATTCGATGATGGCGGCAGGGCATCCGCGCGTCTCGTTCGAACTCGACCTTTTCAGTGCGCTGCAACAGCATCACGACATCGATGCGGACTACGCGCGGCGCAAGGGAAGCCCCGATACCGTGCGCTTCTGGGCGGTCGGGCAGGCCGAGGCCGTTGCCCGCGCAACCGACCTGTTCTCGCGCCCCCGCTTCGGCATGGAAGGCGCGTTCCCGCAGCTGTATTTCTACGATTGCCATTCCTGCCATCGGCAAATCCAGGATTCGAGCGAGCGGCGCCTCACGTTCGAGACCAATCCCGGGCGTCCGATCCCTTTCGGCAACCCGCCTTTCAACGATGAGAACATCATCATGCTTTCCGCTGTCGCAGGGGCGCTGGTGCCCGGACAGGCGGAAAGCTTTCGCGAGGCGAGCCGCAACTTTCATCGCGCTATGGGCGCAGGCAGTCCGGAAGCGGCGCGCGAGGCTGCGGACCTCCTGTCGAACCGCGCCCGCGCCTTGTCGAGCTCGCTCAGCCAGCGCGCCTATATCGGGGCCGACGCGTTTCGCGTGGTCGACATCATTGCCGGGGAAGCCACGAGGCCGCGCTTCACCGATTACAGCGGATCGGTGCAGGCGGTCATGGCGATCGACACCTTGCTCAACGCGCTCGTCAACGATGGCCGCATCACGCGCGGAGCGGCGGCCGGGATCCGCTCCGACGTGAACCGCGCCTATGCCGCGGTCGAGGAGCCGAACGCCTATCGCCCCGCCGACTTCCGCTCAGCGCTTGCCTCGGCGGCGGGCGCGATCGGCCGGTTGCAGTAGGATGGCGGCAGGGAGGAGAACATGGCTGGCGGCGCCGCTCCTGATCCTCGCCGCGTGCGGGGGAGGGGATGGC
>JBARZK010000192.1:0-13464 GCA_049649965.1 Erythrobacter sp. | reverse complement strand
ATCCGCGCATTGACCGCCTCGACGATCATCGCGCCGCATTCGGGTTCGACCATCGGCTGGCCCGTAGAGGGATCGACCATGCCGCCAAGGATCGCGCTCTCGAGGCCGGCATCGAGGGTCAGCACTCTCAGCCGTTCGCCCGGCTTGCAGATCCGCGCGACCAGCCGGGCGCCGAGATCGGCGCGCACGGCATCGACCAGCGCATCGAAATCCTGCGTGCGCTGCAAGGCGAGCGCGAGGCTGGTGAACAGCGGCTGCGGGTGCGACAGGCTCAGCCCGTCGGAAATCAGCGCGCGCAGCAGGCGGGTCATGGCGGCGAGCGACAGCGGATCGGGATGCACCGCCTCGACGAGCGCGGGCGAGCGGTCCTTCAGTTCGTCGATCAGCGCGCGCACTTCCTCCGGGCCGAGCAGTTCGTCGGCGCGCGCGAGCAGTTCCTGGTTCGCGTGGGTGGCGATGACCGTGGCCGGATCGACCACGAGGAAACCTTCTGCCAGCGCGTGGTCGCGCGCGCCCGGATCGATCCACAGTGCCGGACAGTCGAAGCTGGGATCGCGGGTCGGCTCGCCCGACAGTCCCAGTTCGGCATAGGGGCTTTTCGCAGGCACGTCGCCTGTGTCGATCGCGAGCATCCGGGCGGGGCGCACGCTGCCATGCGCGATGGTCACGCCGCCCAGCAGCACTGCGTAATCGTTGGCGCCTGCATCGAGCGCGACAAGCGACTCAAGATGAGCCACAAGGAAATGCGCGACGAGACCAAGCAGTCGGAAGGCTCTCCCGAGGTCAAGATGCAGCGTCGCCAGCGCCAGCGCGATCTCGCCCGCGGCGGGGTGGCTGGCGCGATGAAGGATGCGCAATTCGTGGTCGTGAACCCGATGCATTTCGCCGTCGCGCTGACTTACGATCCCGACCTCGCCCCCGCGCCGGTGGTGCTGGCGAAAGGTCGCGGCGAAACCGCGCTGGCGATGCGCGACCTTGCCGGAGAGCAAGCGTTGCCGGTACTCGAATATCCGCAGCTCGCGCGTGCGATCTATTACACCACCCGGCCCGACCAGATGGTGCGCGAGGAATTGTACGCGGCGATTGCTGTGCTCGTCGCCTTCGTTCTGGCGCTGAAGCGTGGCGAAGCGCCGCGCCGCCCGCATGTGGAGGTGCCCGACGCCCTGCGCTTCGATTCCGACGGACGGCTCGAAAAGCCGGCTTAAGATCGCGCGCGGCGGGCCGTTCTGCGAGGCATGGATAATCCCGGTTCCTCGATCATCTCGACCCTCGGCGCTGGTAGCGGCGTCGATTTCATCAAGCTTGCCGACGATCTTTCGGAAGCGACGTTCGCGGCCCGGCGCCAGGCGCTCGAGCAGCGCAACGAAACGCTCGATGCGCGCATTTCGGCAGCCTCGCTGCTGCGCAATTCGCTGACCGAACTGTCAAGCGCACTGGGCGACCGGGTGCGCAATGGCGACCTCGCGCCGCGCGCTACTATGGCGAACCCTTCGGTCGCGCGCGTTTCGACCACGCCAGGCATCACGCCGCGCGGGACCTACACGCTCGAAGTCGACCAGCTCGCGAAGGGTCAGACGCTGGTTTCGCAAAACTACGCAGGCCCCGATGCGCTTGTCGGAGAAGGCTCGGTCGAAATCCGTTTCGGCACGGTCGAAGGCGGCGCTTTCACCGCCGACGGCGCGCGCGACGCGCTCGAAGTCACGCTAGATGCGAGCGACACCCTTGCGACCCTGGCAGGCAAGATCAGGGCCGCCAGCGATGGTGCGATCGATGCCTATGTCGCGACCGGGACCGACGGCGCGAGGCTGGTGTTGAAGGGTGAGGACGGCGCCGCCAGCGGTTTCGTCGTCGAAGGTCGCAGCACAGCGACGTCGCCGTCGGACACACCGGGAGACCCCACCTACCTCTCTTGGAACCCCGCAGGCGACACAGGCGAATTGCGTCAGCAGGCGCAGGATGCCCTGTTCGAACTCGACACGGTGGCGATGTCTAGCCCGAGCAACACGGTGACGGGCCTACCCGAAGGCATGACGCTGGACCTTGCCGGAACGAACCCGGACGCGCCGACCACGATCGCCTTCCAGAACGATCCCAAGGCGATCTCCGCCGTCATGCAGGACTTCGTCGCCGCGCTGAACGACCTTGCCGGCCTTTTGACCGAGCAGGCGGCGGCGCAGGGAGGGACGCTCGGCAATGACAGCGCCGCGCGCGACCTCCGGCGCGATCTCCAGCGGCTGACCACCGATACGGTCATGCCGACCGCAGGCGAGGGCGAGCCGAGCACGCTTGCCGATCTCGGCCTTTCGCTGACGCGCGAGGGGACCTTCCGCCTCGATACCGACCGGCTAGGCCAAACGCTGACCCGGAGCCCTGACGCGGCGGCAGCGATGTTCACCACCGGGCCTTTCGGCGTGTTCGCGACGATCGACAACCTCGCCCGCGACAACACGCTGCGTTCCGATCCGGGATCGCTCGGCGGCTCGATCAATCGCTACGAGGCGCAGGTCGAGCGCAACGACGACCGGCTGGGACGGATCGCGGACCAGCAGGAGAACCTGCGTTCGCGCCTGACGAAGGAACTCATCGCAGCCGAGCGCCGCGTTTCGGCGTCGCAATCGACACTGACCTTCCTCCAGCAGCAGATCAGCGCGTGGAACGCGGGCGCGCAGGGGTAGAATGATGCAGCACCTCTCCAGCAATCCTGCCGAAGCCTACCGCCGCGTGGATCTCGATGCCCGGATCGCCGCATCGGGCGGTGCCGATCTGACGCGCATCTGCCTGGAAGAAGCGGCATCCGCGCTTGGCCATGCGCTCCATGCCCTTTCGCGCGATCCAAAACGGGCGCCGCGCGAAAGGCTGGTGCGCGCTCATGGCATTCTGACCTGGCTCGCCGCCAACGTCGCGCCCGACAATCCCCTGCGCGACCAGCTCCGGCACCTCTACGGCGCGATCGCGGGTCTCGTGTCGCGCAACATGATCGAACCATCGCCCGACGAACTGGCGCAGGCTCACGGCGACCTCACCGACCTTCTCGCGGCGGCGTCGGGCGAGGGGGAAGGCTAGGCCGGCAAAGCCTCGGCAATGATCCGCGCCGCGTCGGACGAATCTTCGAACGGGTGGAAATGGGTATGGTCGGGCCGGTGCAGGTCCGTGCCGTGGGGCATGATCGATGCAAGCTCGGGCCAGGTCGGCGAGCTCTTGAAATCGTTGATGTCGGTCTGCTTCGCACGCACGACCAGCGTCGGAACCTCCACGCGGCGAGCCGCTTCGTGGATCGTCTCGTTGCTGCGGCTGGAGGCATAGACGCTGGCTTCGGTCTCCGGCGAGCACGCCAGTTCGAAACCGCCGCTGTCTTTTGCGCAAAGGCCGTGGCGGCAGTAATCCTCGAACACCCGCTGCTCGAACAGGCTATAGGGTTCGCGCGAGCCGAACCGTTCGATCATCTCCTCCACCGATGAAAAGTCGCGCTTGCGCCGGATGGCCGGATGCGGGGCATCGGCGGTGAACAGCGCGGCATCGTGCGCGTAGAACTCCGGTGCGAGGATGACGGGGTCGAACAGGACCAGTCCGGCGAACGCATCGGGCAAGTCGGCCGCGCATTGGACCAGCGTGTGCGCGCCCATCGAATGTCCGATGCCGATGGCGCCGCGAATGCGCAGCTGGGTGAGAAAGGCACCGACGTCCTGCGCCAGGACCCGCCAGTCGTCGATGATCCCGCCTTCGCTGCGCCCATGGCCGCGCAGGTCGAGCGAGAGGACGCGCCGGTTCGGGAAATGTTCGATGATCGCATCGAAGGTTCGCCCGTGAAACCCGGTGGCGTGCGCGAATACGAGGGGCGCCTCGCTGTTGCCGGGTGCGCCGCGCCATTCGTAATAGGTCATCGATATGCCGTTCGCCCGCAGGCTGCGGATCGCGGGTTTGCGTTCGCTGCTCATCGGGCCGCCTGCGTTTCGTTGCCGGTCGCGGGGCCGGGCGGGGCCACGGGTTCGGGCAGCGCCCGTTTCAGCAGCACGAAGCCGGTGATCGCGGCGACGATCGATCCTGCCAGCACCCCGACCTTCACCGCATCGACGAGCGCGGGATCGGCGAATGCGAGGTTGCCGATAAACAGGCTCATGGTGAAACCGATCGCGGCGAGTAGCGACAGCGCGTGGATCTTGCGCCAGCCCACTCCTTCAGGAAGCGAGGCGAGCCCCGTTTTCACCGCAATCCAGGCGAACCCGACAATGCCAACCTGCTTGCCGATGAGCAAACCGAGCGCGATGCCGAGCGGCAAGGGTTGCAGCAAGTCGGCCGGAGACAGGCCGATGAGGGTGACCCCCGCATTGGCGAAACCGAAGATCGGGATGATAAGGAACGCGACCCAGCTGTGCAGGCCATGCTCCATGCGCTCGAGCAGCCGGGTGCCGTCGCGCGCCACCATCGGCACCGCCATCGCCGCAGTCACCCCGGCAAGCGTCGCGTGGACGCCAGACTTGAGGATGAGAACCCACATCACGATACTCAGCAGCACGTAGGGGATGGTGGACGCGATCCGCATGCGTCCGATCGCGAACAGGATCGCCAGCACCACGGCCCCGCCGATCAGCATGTCGACCGCGATTTCGCCGGTATAGAAGAGCGCGATCACTGTGATCGCACCGATATCGTCGATGACCGCGATCGCCAGCAACAGCGCCTTCAGCGCGACAGGAACCCGCGGACCGAGCAACGAGAGTATGCCGAGAGCGAACGCGATGTCGGTCGCCGCGGGTATCGCCCAGCCGTTGATGGTCTCGGGCGATCCGAGATTGAAGGCGACGAATATGAGCGCCGGCAGCGCCATCCCGCCGATCGCCGCGGCAAGGGGGAGGGAGGCCTTGTTCCAGCTCGACAACTGCCCCTCGATGATCTCGCGCTTCACCTCGAGCCCGATGAGGAAGAAGAAGATCGCCATCAGTCCGTCGTTGATCCACAGGATCAGCGCCTTGTCGATGGCGAAGGTGCCGAAGGACAGGTTCAGCTTCGTCGCAAGAGTATCGAAGTAGAACGGCGCGAGCGGGGTGTTCGCGATGACGAGCGCCAGCGCGGCCGCGATCATCAGTACGATGCCGCCCGCGCTTTCCTGCTTGAGAAAATCCTTCAGCGCAGCGCCGACCCGATTGATCATCCCCGTAATATCCTTCGTCGACAAACGTGCCTTCCCTCATCTGCTAGCGACCGCGCTGTTCCGGCGAAAGGGCGAATACCGATAGTAAAGCGTCGGCTCTCTCGCGTGTGGGCGATATCGCGGCACGATTGACAATCCAGCACGCCTCGTCGAACGCCCCCATTGCCCTCGCATTCGCCCGTTCACCAGCCCTCTCAGGAGCGCCCGCTTGCGCGACGTACAGACCAACGAAGCCCCCGGCATCGCTCGGTTTCGCAAGTTGATGGGCCGTTTCGCGACCGGCGTGTGCGTCGTCGCGGTCGGGAACGAGGAAACCGGCGTTTCCGGGATGACCGTCAACTCGTTCGTGTCGGTCTCGCTCGAACCGATGCTGGTGTGCTGGAGCCTGCAGAACACCTCGAGCCAGTTCGATCTCTATGCCGAAGCGCCGCGCTTTTCGATCAGCATCATCGGCGATCACCAGCGCGAACTGGCGCTGCGTTATGCCTCGCGCGCCGACAGCCAACTGCGCGCCGACGATTTCGTCCGGTCGCAAGGGGGATTGCCGATCGTTGCCGATGCGCTCGGCCACATGGATTGCGAAGCGTGGTCGCGCTACCCGGCGGGCGATCACACGATGATCCTTGGCGAGGTGACCGGGCTGGACCTGCCGGACGACGACGCGACCGGCGCGCCACTTGGCTTTTTCGAAGGGCGCTTCTGCCGGATCGGGGAGTAGGGTGGATCAGGCGCGCAGGTGCTGCGCGTGCCATCCCACATGTTCCGCCATGAAGGTCGAGATGAAGAAATAGGAGTGGTCGTACCCCTCCTGCTTGCGGATCGTCGCATCGATCCCGGCCGCTTCGCATGCGGCAACCAGGCGGCGGGTCTGCAATTGCTCTTCGAGGAACTGGTCCGCGGTTCCCTGGTCGACCAGCATCGGCGGCGGCTTCGCGCCATCCTCGATCAGGGCGACCGCGTCGTATTCGCGCCAGGCGGACCGGTCATCTCCCAGATAGCGTCCGAGCGCCTTTTCGCCCCACGGCACCTCGCCCGGCGCGACGATCGGGGAGAACGCGCTGACCGAGCGGAACCGATCGGGTGAGCGCAGCGCCACGCTCAGCGATCCGTGACCGCCCATGGAATGCCCCATGATGGATCGGCGCTGCGGATCTATCGGAAAGTTCGCCTCGATCAGAGCGGGCAGTTCTTCCTCGACATAAGAGCGCATCCGGTAGTGCTTCGAATACGGCTCCTGTGTCGCATCGACGTAGAAGCCCGCGCCCGTGCCGAAATCGTATTCGTCGGTATCGGGCACGTCGTCCCCGCGCGGAGAGGTGTCGGGCGCGACGAAGATGATGCCGTGCTCGGCACATGCCGCGCGATATTCGCCTTTCTCCATCACGTTCGCATGGGTGCAGGTCAGGCCGGAAAGATAGGTCAGCACCGGCAGGCGCGCGCCATCCTCGTGATCGGGCACGAAAACCGCAAAGGTCATCTCGGTGCCGGTCGCATCCGATGTGTGGCTGTAGACGCCCTGCGTGCCGCCATGGCTGCGCGTTTGCGATACGGTCTCCATCAGTAGACCACCACGCTGCGAATGCTTTCGCCCGAATGCATCAGGTCGAAGCCCTTGTTGATCTCTTCGAGCGAAAGCGTGTGCGTGATCATCGGGTCGATGGCGATCTTGCCGTTCATGTACCAGTCGACGATCCGGGGAACATCGGTGCGACCCTTGGCTCCGCCGAACGCGGTGCCGCGCCAGTTGCGCCCGGTAACCAGCTGGAAGGGGCGGGTCGCGATCTCCTTACCCGCTTCAGCAACGCCGATGATGATGCTGGTGCCCCAACCCTTGTGACAGCATTCCAGCGCCTGCCGCATGACATCGACATTGCCCGTGCAGTCGAAGCTGTAATCCGCGCCGCCATCGAGCATTTCGACCAGGTGAGCGACGACGTCCGATGTTTCTTTCGGATTGACGAAGTCGGTCATGCCGAACTTCTCGCCCCATTCGCGCTTGTCCGGGTTGATGTCGACGCCCACGATCCGGTCGGCCCCGGCCATCTTCGCGCCCTGGATGACGTTGAGGCCGATCCCGCCGAGGCCGAACACCACGACGTTGTCGCCCGGTGCCACCTTGGCCGTGTTGACCACCGCACCGACGCCGGTGGTAACACCGCAGCCGACATAGCAGGAGGTTTCGAACGGCGCATCGGTCCGGATCTTCGCGACCGCGATCTCGGGCAGGACGATGAAGTTCGAAAAGGTCGAGCAGCCCATGTAGTGGTAGATGGTCTCGCCCTTGTAACTCATGCGCGAGGTGCCGTCGGGCATCAGGCCCTTGCCCTGCGTTTCGCGGATCGCGCTGCACAGGTTGGTCTTGCCCGACAGGCACATTTTGCACTGCCGGCATTCCGGTGTGTAGAGCGGGATGACGTGATCGTCGGGCGCGACCGAGGTGACGCCCGCACCCACCTCGCGCACGATCCCGGCCCCTTCGTGACCGAGTACGCTGGGAAAGATCCCTTCGCTATCGAGCCCGTCGAGGGTGTAGGCATCGGTGTGACAGATGCCTGTCGCCATCACCTCCACCAGCACCTCTCCCGCCTTCGGCCCTTCAAGGTCGATCTCGACGATCTCGAGCGGCTTCTTCGCTTCGAAGGCTACGGCGGCGCGGGTTTTCATGAGGCGGGCTCTCCTGGCAGGCAACGGGGGTGAACGCCGCCGCCTAGCATATCGATCCCGCAAAGCGAGAGGGCGATTGCCCGATTAGCGGACGGATTCTCCGGGCGTCTCGCTCATCTGCGGGGTGTCCCACGGAAGGTGCCGATCCTCGACCATGACCATGTTCTCGTTGCGGATGATCTCGGCATGGGTCTGGTAGCCGAGCAGCTGATCGGCGGGCAGTTCCTTGTTGTAGATCAGCACGCGCGTTTCCTCGGCGCCGAAATCGGACAGCCCGCGCGCGAGTTCTGTACCGGCCTGGTCGTAGATGTGGAGCACGTCCCCGCGCGAGAATTCGCCGTCCATCGAGACGACGTGATCGCGGTGGATCGGGCCTCCTTCGCTCAGCGCAGCGGCAGCGTCGTCGGTAAGGACAAGGCTGCCCGCCATCTGCAGGCGGTCGGCGAGCCAGGTCTGCCACATGCCATCGGGACGTTCGTGCGCGATGCAGCGCGTGCAGCGGCGCTCGCCATTGAGGACGGAGGTCAGCGGATGCTCCGCCTCGCCATTGGCGATGTATGTTTCGCACCCAGCGTTCTGGGCCATGTTGGCGGCCTGCAGCTTGGTCAGCATGCCGCCGGTTCCCAGCGTGCTCTTGCCCTTGGTCGCATCGATATACTCGCTGACGTCGCGCAGTTCCTCGACCAGCGTGGCGCCCGGTTCGGAAGGATTGCGGTCGTACAGTCCATCGACCTGCGTCAGGATGATGAACCGTTCCGCTTCGACCATCTGCGCGATCTTGGCGGCGAGGCGATCGTTGTCGCCGACGCGGATTTCCTCGGTCGTGATCGAATCGTTCTCGTTCACGATGGGCATGATGCCCGCCTTGAGCAGCCGGTTCACCGTGTTGCGGGTGTTCAGGAAGCGGCGGTGATCCTCGAAATCGCCGAGCGTCAGGAGGACCTGCGCGATCTCGAACCCGAATTCGTGGCCCACCTGCTTGTAGGCGTTGAGCAAGAGCGGCATGCCGAAGGCTGCTGCCGCCTGCTTGTCGTTGACGCCCGCATCTTCGGGCCGGCAGCCGACCGCGTTGAGGCCCAGGGCCACTGCGCCCGACGAGCACAGGATGACGTCGTAACCCTCATCGCGAAGGCGGGCGATATCGTCCATCAGACGCTGCATGAAGGCAAAGCGGGGCGTAAGACGGTCCGCATTCGCGAGCAGCCCGGAACCAACCTTGACGACCAGACGTGTCTTCTTATTCAAAACAAACCTCGATCAAATGTCCTTGAAAAATGATGGTTCGCATCTAATTGTTGATGCTGCAGTGCACAACCGCCAGTGAGAAAAATTCTCTGCCGAAAATTCGTGTCGGAAGTTATTCATAGGTTCGCGACGTGATCGAGAAATCTCGCACATGTTAGGCGAGCAGTCCTCGCAAACTACATAGCAACGGAGTTTAAAGAGAATTAATTTGAACGTATTGATGATCGGTTGTGGCAAGATGGGCGGCGCTCTACTGAAAAACTGGAAGGACGGTGGCGAGAATTTCACCATCGTCGATCCCGGTTTATCGGAAGCACCTGCCGGGGTGACTTTGCACGGGGATAAGGCCGCACTCGAAGGTCGGACGTTCGATGTCGTCGTCGTCGCGATTAAGCCGCAGATGGTGGACGACATCCTCCCCGACTATGCCGATGCCATCACTGCGGACGGCTACGTCCTCTCGATCGCGGCTGGCTGCTCGATCGCGCGGCTGAAAGCGGCAAGCGGTGGAAGTCCGGTGATCCGCGTCATGCCGAACCTTCCCGCCGCGATCGGCGCCGGGGTCAGTGGCCTTTGCGCCAGCGAGGATGCGAGCAAGACGCAGCTCGCCCACGCACGCGAAATGATGGAGCGTGCGGGAACGGTGATCGCGGTCGCCGATGAAGACGAACTCGACCGGGTGACGGCCGTTGCCGGATCGGGGCCGGGATACGTCTTCGAACTGGCGCGCGCCTACGTCGAAGCGGCGCGGACAATCGGTTTCGCGGAACGCGATGCCACCGCGATGGTCATACAGACAATGATAGGAACGCTGGAGATGGCGCAATCGAGCGAAATGTCGCTTGAGGAATTGCGCAATTCCGTCACCAGCAAGAACGGAACCACCGCCGCGGGCCTCGATGCCCTGAACGGCGACGGACAGATGAGCGAACTGCTCGAAAAGACATTGGGAGCGGCCTACGCGCGCGCAGTCGAACTGCGCTGACACCGCGAAAGGCCCCCCGAACGAAACGAAAGAAGGCAAGACCATGACCGACCAATCCCTCGACGTAACAGCCCATGTCGCGCAGCTCGGCGAAAACGCCCGTGCGGCCTCGCGCGAACTGCTGAAGGCGACGACCGATCAGAAGAACACCGCCATTCGCGAAGCGGCCAGGGCCCTGCGCGCGGCGACGGACGACCTGATCGCGGCGAACGAAAAGGACGTCGAAGGCGTGCGCGGCAAGAAGCCCGACAGCTTCGTCGATCGCCTGATGCTCGACAAGGCGCGGATCGAAGGCATGGCCGACGCGCTCGACCAGATTGCCGACCTGCCCGATCCGGTGGGACGTTCGCTTGCGACCTTCGAGAGGCCCAACGGCCTTGTCATCGAACGGGTCGCGGTGCCGATCGGCGTAATTGGGATGATCTATGAATCGCGCCCCAATGTCGGCGCCGATGCGAGCGCGCTGTGCCTCAAATCGGGCAATGCGGTGATCCTCCGCGGCGGCTCCGAATCGCGCCATTCCACGCGCAAGATCGTCGAGTGCATGCAGGCCGGGCTGGCCGCCGCAGACCTGCCGCCCGAAGCCGTACAGACCGTGCGCACGACGGCGCGCGAAGCGGTCGCGGAGCTTCTGCGATCGGTTGAATACGTCGATCTCGTCATTCCGCGCGGTGGCCGTTCGCTGGTCGAACTGGTGCGCGATCAGGCGCAGGTGCCGACGCTCCTGCACCTCGATGGGAATTGTCACAGCTACATCCACGAAGCCGCCGACCTCGAAAAGGCCGTGGCCGTCGTGCAAAATGCGAAGCTGCGTCGGACCGGCGTTTGCGGCGCCACCGAGAGTATCGTTATCGATGAGGCGGTGGCGAACAAGGCGATCCCGATGCTGCTCGACGCGATGGGCGGCTGCGCGTTCCGCGGCGACGAGGCGGCCGTCGCGATCGACGGCCGGATCGAAGCGGCGAGCGCCGAGGATTACGACACGGAATATCTGGACTCGGTCGCCTCGATCAAGATCGTCTCCGGGCTTCGCGAGGGCATCGATTTCGTCACCCGGCATTCTTCCGGCCACACCGATGCGATCCTCACCGAAGATGCCGAGGCCGCGCGCGCTTTCCTGACCGAGATCGACAGCGCGGTGGTCATGCACAACGCCTCGACCCAGTTCTCGGACGGTGGCGAATTCGGCATGGGCGCGGAAATCGGGATCGCGACGGGCAAGATGCACGCGCGCGGACCGGTCGGGCTCGAACAGCTCACCAGCTTCAAATACATCGTGCGCGGCAACGGGCAGACCCGGCCCTGATTACCGGGAAGGGCGGGGATGGGGGTCGCCTCTGGTCCCCGCCGCCCTCCGGCATACGGGCGATCTGCGTTCCTCCTTGCAAACCTTGGGCAGGCCTCGCTCACGCCAGTAGGCAACGAGGCCCAGTTCCTCCGCGACATCGGCGAAACGTCCGGTCGCCCGTGCGTCTTTCTTACGAGGGTTGAAAAGGACGACCGGGGTCTGGAATTCGCGCGCCATGCGCCCCACGCTCCGCCACGTTCAGAGCCGCCTTGATCATTCCCAGTTCCTCGAGCATGTGATAGCCGAGCCAGGGCGGTAGGGTCGCGTCGCCGCGAGCTTGCCGAACCAACCCACTGACTGAGAACGCCGCAGCCCACGCCCGAGCAGGCAGCGCTCGGCATGTTTTGCCCGATTTGCTGGGAGAATGTTTGGTGCGCGACGCAGTCTTGAGCGAACCGTGCTCTTGCCTGATTTCCCTGTTTTGGAGGCATTTACAGGGAAGAATGAAAATTTTGGCCCATCTCGACTCGCGGGGACGTCCTGTAAGCCGCAGAGGTCTGCGGTTTGATCCGGCAAATTCCCTACTCGCAGAACAGGGAATTCGTTTGCGCAAAGCAGGGAAGGCTACGCCCGACATCAGGGACATTTGACAGGCAGAACAGGGAGGGTGGCAGTGCCTATTCGTCTTCGTCGTCGAGTTCGGCCTGTAGCAAGGTCAGCGCGTAGCCATTGACCTGACCGAGCGCCTGCTCGGTAAGCGCGAGGATGCGAGCGACATCTCGGTCGGAGACCCAAATATGGGGTTCTACTTCTTCTTGCGGGGTGAATTCCCCTGCGCCGATTGAGCCTGAAGCCGCGCACTCGGGTGGAAGGGGTTTGTCCTTAGTAACGTCGAGAAACGGAAAATCCTCGTGTCTGTAGAAACGGGCTACTTGTCCATTGCGAGACACAACGATGGCGACCGGCTCGCGGTTCGCCTCGACGAAGGCACGCGCCATGGCTTCCTTGCTTACCTCGAAGTCCCTCGCGATAGATACGAGCGCCTCCAGCGAGACGCCGCTGCGGCCGATAGCCTGGCGGATGCGTTTGGGCGGCATCAGGAGATGCGCAGCGAAGGCGTTGGCTTCCGCTTCGATCCGGCGCCTCCTGTCGCGGTCCCGACTGTTCGACTGTAGGAGATCGCCAAGCGCGCATTCGAAGGGCTGACCCTCGCGCGGCCGGTGGGCCTCGATCAGGAAATGGCCCAGCTCGTGGGCGAGCGAGAACCGGCGGCGATGCCCCGGACTGCTCGAACTGACCAGGATCGCACCGGCTGACTTCACGGCATCGGTAACAAGCGCAGCCTCGAAGCTGGTGCTGTAGCTCTCCTCGATCGAGACGATATCAAGGGCTCCGCAGAGCTCCTCGATCGGAACGGCCAGGGGGAGGTCGAGGACCTCGTGAATGCGCTCGGCGAGTTTGCGGGGCGAACCGATACCATCGAGGTCGAGGCGCGTAATTCTCACTGGCTATCGTCGCGCGCGCGCCTGAGCCTGAGCTGGTCCATCAGACCCTTGATGATCTCCCGATCGTCCTCGCCAAGGCGTTTGAGATCGCGGAACATCGCGACCATTTCGGGGTCCTCGTCAGCCGCTTCGGGATTTTCACCGACCAGATCGGCGACCCGTACCCGGAACAGGTCAGCGAGCTTCACCACCAGCTCCATCGAGGGATTGTCGGTCAGACCTTTTTCGAGGTTCCAGACATGCGCCTTTGACACGCCGACCTTGTCGGCGACCTGCTGCAGCGACAGCCGATTGGCGACGCGCAGCTGATGTAGGCGGGTTGCGAGTGACACAGAAGCCTCCGTTCATTCCAGTGAACGCGTTCATACGCCAGAGGTTGACGAATACAAGCGTTCAGTGTAGTATTACGACTTCGGACACGCAGAATCGGTCGCAGCTCAAGGATCCCGCCATGTCGACGAAGCAAATCATCGAACAGAACATCGCTCACCTGCGCCCCTATGCGCGCAACGCCCGCACCCATTCGAAGAAACAGATTGCCCAGATCGCGCGCTCGATCGAGCGGTTCGGGTTTACCAATCCGGTCCTTGTATCGGACGATGGCGAGATCATTGCGGGCCATGGCCGG
>JBARZK010000191.1:0-35741 GCA_049649965.1 Erythrobacter sp. | reverse complement strand
ATTCGCCGAACAGTGCATCGGCATCACGCCCTTGGCCGGGAGCAGGTAGTTGAGGATGCCGAACACGCTCTTCTTCATTTCGCCGGCATACTTCGTGCCACCGATCAGGATCAGTTTCTCGCTGAGGTTGACCGCGATCACCGTCTCCCCGCGCGTGCCGTGCCGCTCCGGATCGGCGCGGAAGCTCGGCAGGTCAATGATGGTGTATTCGGGAGCGAAATCGGCGAGTTCGTCGCGGGGCGGGCGGACCAGCAGTGTCCGGATGAACAAATTGTGCCAGGCGAGTTCGTTGATGACGCGCACGTTGACGCGATGTTCGGGCTGCGACCCGCCGAACAGGTCGGCGACGTAGAGCGTGTCCTTCTCGCCCACGGCTTTCAGGAAATCGGCCTTGAGCGCGGCGAAGTGGTCGGGCGACATCGCCTTGTTGACCTTGCCCCACCAGACCGTGTCCTCGGTCGTCTCGTCGCGGACGATGAACTTGTCGTTCGCGCTGCGGCCGGTGTGCTTGCCGGTTTCCACGACCAGCGCGCCGTGCTTCGACAAGGCGCCTTCGCCCGCAGTGACGGAAGCCTCGACCAGGGCGGGCGTGTTGAGGTTCGCATGGATTTCGGCGTCCGTCTTGATCCCCTGGGAATCAAGCGATCGGGCTAGAGGGATCGTGGCGGACATCGAAAGGGTACTCCTGAACAAGACGCTGCAATCGCGAGGACGAGAAAAGACTGCGGATCGATGACGGCGCGATGCCGCTTATGCGCAAAAACGGTGCGCGATCGAACCCGCGGTCGAACCACGGCCGCATCGCGGGCATATATGCGCCCAATGCCCTCGTCAAACCGGGTAATTCGCCTGCTGGAAGGATCGCGCATGACGGCTCGTCCTATGGAATGAAAAGCGGTCGTGGTGCACTCGCAATTGTTAATGTCGTCCCATCCCGCTACTTATTTCGGACATGCATGCGGCCAGCCGACCTTTTCGGATGGTAGGTGAAACAGGGACGGTTCATGGCGAACGAAACGGAAGCGCTCGACACTCACGACAGCCCATCGGGCGAGGCTTCGAACGCGCCCGCGCATGACGGATCGCACAAGGCGATAGAGATCGCGCTGGTCGACGACGATCGCAACATCCTCACCACCGTTTCGATCGCGCTGCAGGCGGAAGGGTTCGTGACGCGGCTGTACTCCGACGGGGAGACGGCCCTGCGCGCGCTCGTCGAGAACCCGCCCGATCTCGCGGTGTTCGACATCAAGATGCCGCGCATGGACGGAATGCAATTGCTGCGGCACGTGCGCGAGCATGTCGCGCTGCCGATCATCTTCCTGACCAGCAAGGATGACGAGGCGGACGAGGAAGCAGGCCTGGAACTGGGCGCCGACGATTACATCGCCAAACCGTTCAGCCTGCGCCTCCTGACCGCTCGGATCCGCGCGATCCTGCGGCGCGCGCAGCCCGATCTCGCAATCGGCAACGAAACCAGCGAGCCGGTTCCTGCCAACCCGCGGATCGATCGCGGGCGGTTGTACATGGACCCCGCGCGCCATCAGGTCAGCTGGGATGGCAAGACCGTCAGCCTGACCGTGACCGAGTTCCTGATCCTTGAAGCGCTTGCGGCGCGCCCCGGCGTGATCAAGAGCCGCAACCAGTTGATGGATGCCGCCTACCCGGACGACGTGTTCGTCGACGACCGGACGGTCGACAGCCATATCAAGCGGATGCGGCGCAAGTTCCGCGTCGTCGACCCGGAATTCGGCGCGATCGATACGCTCTATGGTGCGGGCTACAGTTTCACCGATGGCTAGCTCTCACATCGGGCAGTCCGGTTCCGGCGTCCCACCCGCTACAAGCGAGCATGCGGAGCCAAGGCACGGCACGACGCAAGGCGAGGCCCCGGCGACGCAGGCGAGTGGCGCTCCCGCTGCTACAGGATACGGCGCCCTTGCCCGCATGCGCTCCCAGGAGCCGCTTTCCTTCGCCCGTTTCTCGCTTACCGCCCGCATCTTGATCGTGAACATCCTGCCGCTCGCACTGCTGAGCGGCGGGCTGTTCTATCTCGACACCTATCGCACACAGCTGATCGACGAGCGGTTCAAGCTTGCCCGCATCGAAGCGCAGATCACGGCCGAGGCGCTCGCGGGAACGACGCGGGAGCGGCAGGAGGCGCTGCTGGTCCAGATCGGCCGCGAACAGGGAATGCGCATGCGCATGTTCGACCCCGACGGCGTGCTGATCGCGGACAGCTTCGCGCTTGCCGATCCGGTTTTCGAATTCGACGACATAAGCGACGACACGTGGGAACAACGCCTGGCGCGGTGGCTCGATCGCACAGTCGACACCATCGTCAGCGCCGAAGCGGTGACCGACTATGTCGAACCCGAGGCGCAGGAAGCCGACGAATGGCCTGAACTCGCGCGCGCGCGTCAGACCGGGCTTAGCCAGGTGCGCCTTTACGACTGGCGTGACGGCACGCCCGTCATCACCGCAGCCGCCCCGGTTGGCCTTAACGGTGCGACCCTGCTCACCGTGCGCAACGCCGTCGACATTACGGAGCGCGTGCGCGAGGCGCGCACCACGCTTGTCGCCGCGGTCATGCTGGTTCTCGTCGCTTCGGCGCTTCTCTCGCTGTTCCTCGCGCGGACCATCGTCGCTCCGCTTCAACAGCTGGCGGCAGCAGCGCAGCGCGTGCGGCAGGGTCGCGAACGCGACGTCGAGGTGCCGCGCCTTCCCGAACGCAGCGACGAGATTGGCCGGTTGGCACGCTCGGTTTCCGACATGACTCAGGGGCTGCGATTGCGTATCGACGCGGTCGACAGCTTCGCCGCAGATGTCGCGCACGAGATCAAGAACCCGCTGGCGAGCCTGCGCAGCGCGATCGAGTCGTTGCCTATGGTCGAGGACGAGAACCTGCGCCGCGAACTCCAGCAGATCGCCACCCACGACGTGCGCCGGATCGACAGGCTGGTAACCGAAATCTCCGATGCGAGCCGGATCGATTCGGAAATGAGCCGCGCCAAGCTGGAGAAGATCGACCTCGCCGACCTCGTGCGCGCCATCATCGGCAGTCGCAAGCACCGGGCCGGGGATGCGGGTCACCGGATCGAGCTCGAAGCGCGAGGTTTCGCGGCCGAGGTCCTGGGCGTCGGCACCCGGCTCGAACGGGTGGTCGAAAACCTGCTCGACAACGCGATCTCCTTCTCCCCCGCAGATGCGCCGATAGAGGTCGGGATCGAGAATGACGGCGAGTGCGTCACGCTGGCCGTATGCGACCGGGGCCCCGGCATCGCACCCGAAGCGCGCGAGAAGGTGTTCCAGCGCTTTCACTCGGACCGCCCCGATGCCGAGGATTTCGGCAACCATTCGGGCCTCGGCCTCGCCATCGCGCGCGCCATCGCCGAAGCGCATGACGGCGCGCTGGTCGCAGAGGGGCGCCCCGATGGCGAACGCGGCGCCTGCTTGCGCCTGCGCATTCCGGCAGCGGTCTGAGACCCGAAGGTGCAGGAACGGGATAGCTGCGTCGTGCAGGCCGGGGCGGTCGCGATCGGCGGACGCGCAATGGCGATCCTCGGGCCGCCCGGCTGCGGCAAGTCGAGCCTGGCGCTGGCGCTGATCGACCGGGGTGCGCAGCTGATCGGCGATGACGGTGTGACCCTGAGCCGCGAAGAGGGGCCGGACGGTCTGCGTCTGGTCGCCGTGCCGCCTCCAAATATTCAGGGGCTGATCGAGATCGCAGGGATCGGGATCGTGCGCTTGCCGTTTGCCGAACCGACGCCCCTGGCGCTCGTTCTCGATCTCGGTCGGATGGGTCCACGACTGCCGGAAACGCTCGATATGCGCGAATGGATGGGGGTGGCGATCCCCGTGCTGCCGTTCGCGCCGAACCCGGTTGCAGCAGCGCTTCGGGCCGAACACGCGCTCGCGCTGCATGGCCTTCCCGTCGTATAGCCCACTATGTAGGGCAGTCCGGGTCAGAAAACGCTTTCCTTGCGGCTTGCGGCGCGCGACAACCGCAGGCGCAATGGCTGACGCTCCCTCCGACCTACCCCATCGCCAAGGCGCGGCGCCCGGTTCGCCGAATGACGATCTCCAGCGCCTCCTTCTCGTTACCGGCATGTCGGGTGCAGGCAAATCGACGGCGCTCGACGTGCTGGAGGACCTGGGATGGGAGACGATCGACAACTTTCCCATTCGCCTGCTCGAAAGGCTGGTCGGCGAACCGGCCGGGGAGGACGGGAGCGAACGCGGGCCGCTTGCCATCGGTTTCGATTCGCGCACGCGCGGTTTTGCGCCGGGCGAAATCATCGAACTGGTCAACGACCTGTCGACGCGAGACGGCATCGCACTGACCTTCCTCTTCGTCGATTGCAACGGGCGGGAGCTGGAGCGCCGGTACAACGAAACCCGTCGCCGCCATCCGATGGCGCATGGTCGCACGGTCCAGGAAGGGATCGCGGCGGAGCGCGAATTGCTGGGTCAGCTGAAAGGCCGCGCGCAGGTCGTCGTCGATACAAGCGCGATGACCGTCAACGATCTGCAAGGCCGGGTCCGCGACCTGTTCTCCGACGAAGCGCCCGCCGAACTGGCGCTGACGATATCGAGCTTCGGCTTCGCGCGAGGCATGCCGCCGCTTGCCGATCTGGTTTTCGACATGCGCTTCCTCGACAATCCGCACTGGGTCGATGGGCTTCGCGAACTGACCGGAGAGGACGCGGCGGTGGGCGAACATATCCGAAGCGACCCCGCCTTTGCCACGGTGTTCGACCAGATCGAGCAACTGCTGCTAACGCTGCTTCCGCGATACGAGGCACAGGGCAAGAGCTATGTCCACGTCGCTTTCGGCTGTACCGGAGGGAGACACCGTTCGGTATATACCGCCCGGGCGATGGCGCAGGCCTTGCGCGATGCGGGCTTTTCGCCCACTGTCCGCCACCGAAATCTGGCCTCCCGCACGGCAGACGAAATAGAGGGACGGCAGCGCTGACACGGGAGGTTCAGCCTGGTTCGTACACACCGGGCTATCCTCCGGCGCAAGGCGCAGCCCCGCCGTTCTCATAGGGACTAACGGACAAACTAGCGCATGATCGGTTTGATACTGGTTACCCATGGCCGCCTAGCGGACCAGTTCGTTGAGGCGATGGAGCACGTCGTCGGCCCGCAATCGGCAATCGTGACCGTTTGCATCGGCCCGCAGGACGACATGGAGCAGCGCCGCGCCGAAATCGCCGAGGCGATCGCCGCGGTCGACAGCGGCGAAGGCGTTATTATCCTGACCGACCTGTTCGGCGGAACGCCTTCCAACCTGGCGATCTCGCTGCTCGAAGCGCGCCGGGTCGAAGTCATTGCGGGGATCAACCTGCCGATGCTGATCCGCCTTGCCGGGGCGCGCAAGTCGCTCGACGTGGTAAACGCGGTGCAGGCAGCGCAGGAAGCGGGTCGCAATTACATTACCGTCGCCAGCGAACTGCTCGGCCACGACACGGACAAGCGGGCGGCCGAGGCATGAGCGAAGCCCACCGACGCGTCACTATCGTCAACAAGCGGGGCCTCCATGCCCGTGCCAGCGCCAAGTTCGTCGGCGCGGTCAGCGCCCTGCCCGACAATTGCGACGTCCAGGTGGCAAAGGACGGGATGCAGGCGGCCGGCGGTTCGATCCTCGGCCTCATGATGCTGGGCGCGGCGCGCGGGGACGAGGTCGAAGTCATCGTCAGCGGAGAAAACTGCGAAGCGGTCGCCGACGAACTCGCCGCGCTCGTCGCGGGCGGCTTCGGCGAAGAATAGGCTGACGGGCGCACCCATGCGCAAGCACATCACCGGCTTCTCCAACCCGACGGTCAAGTACCTGCGCTCGCTGCGTGACAAGAAGCACCGGCGCCGGACCGGCGCGTTCCTGGTCGAAGGTCTGCGACTGCTGGAAGATGCGCGGGTTTCCGGGCGGGTGCCGACCATGCTGGTCATGGCCGAAGGCCGCGCTACCCACGACCTCATCGACCGGCTGGAAGGCGAAGTCGAAGCGAACGGGGGCGAGATCGTCACGACGACGCCCGACATCCTGTCCAAGATTACCGGCAAATCCAATGCGCAAAGCGTGGTGGGCGTGTTCGACGAATTCGACACCGCGCTCTCGCAGATCGAGCGGGATCGCGCGCCGATCTGGCTGGTCGCGCAGGACCTTCGCGATCCCGGCAATCTCGGCACGATGCTGCGCACCGGAGATGCCGTGGGGGCAGGCGGGCTGATCCTGATCGACGATTGCGCCGACCCATTCAGCGCCGAAGCGGTTCGGGCGAGCATGGGGGCGATCTTCACGCAAGGCGTCGCGCGCGCGCGGTGGGAGGAGTTCCTGCCTTGGCTCCGCAGCGGTCCGGGTCAGCTCGTGGCGGCAAGCCTGCGCGATGCAGTGCCCTATCGCGGGGCGCCTTACGAGGCGCCGTGCTTCATTCTCGTCGGCAATGAATCGCAAGGCCTTCCAGAGACTTACGAGATGGAGTGCGATCTGCGTGTCACCATGCCGATGCGCGGGCGGGCGGATTCGCTCAACGCCGCGATGGCAGGCGCGGTGCTCGCCTACGAGGTACTCGCCTCGCTCGATGCGTAGACTTGCGCAGTCGCACCGCCCTCCCCGCGACCCCTGAACCCGCGTGCAGAGAAGGCACAAAAGGCGACTGAAAGGGTACACAACAGGACCGTAACCCCGAAAACGATGCCTGAACCGGTGCCATGGCGGACCACGAAGACGGCCGCGGCGATGGCAAGGCACGCAGCTGATAGCGCCAGCACGATCTCGTAATCCTTCTCCCCGTTACGGCGCATCAGGAACATCGCGACCGCCCCAGCCCATGCCGCCAAGCAGACCGGCAAGACCATCGCGCCAAAGCCGCTCGCGCTTGCGAGCGTTGCCGCGGAGAGTCCCAGCGTCAGCCCGGCGGTCATGCCGAACCACGCCTGGCTTAGGCGCGGCACCGGGCGCCCCTGCTGCTCTCGACGGGCGAACCAGATCCGCATGCCCGAACTCGTCACCCAGGTCAGCGCCAGCGCCATGATGAAATATCCGAACTTGATCGGGTAGCCGCCGAAATTCCCGTAATGCAGCGGTTGCAGCATGGAGAGCGCCCGGATGCCGCCGGGCGCGCTTTCGCCGCCATAGGTTTCCACATATTCGCCCGAATTGCGGAACATCAGCGCGCTGCGGGCATCGAGCATGTCGTCCTCGACCAGGCTGATCTGCGTGACGCCGCCCGCATTGTCATGGCCCGCGACGATTATGAGCTCGATCGGTTTGCCGCGCTGCCGAGCTTCGCTCACCATGGCGGAAATGGGGGGAAACGCATCGAGCATGCGGCCCTCTTCGGGTTGCAGCCCCTGCACGCTCGCCAGTGCGCGCTCCTGATCGCCTTGATACGCGACCATCGCGACGGCGCCAACGATCAGCCCGGCAAGGCCCAGGAAGCCCCCGGTGAAGGTCACGACCAGGTGGAACGGCAGGCCCCAGACCGAAAGCCGGTTGTGCATGTCAGTCCATGCCGTGCGGCGGTTCCGATCGAGGCGCAGCTTGAACGCATCACGAAAGATCGTGGGGTGAGCGAGAATGCCGGACAGGATCAGGCTGAACATGCACACGCCGAGCAGGCCGACGAGATACCGTCCCCACGGCGCGGGGAGGTGCAGGGCGACGTGCAGTTCCTCGATCAGGTGCGACAACGGCGCCTCGGCGGAGCCGAGCAGCGCGCCCGTTTCAGGGTCGGCGATCCAGTTGGTCTGGCGAAACGCGCCGCTCGCATCTTCTTCGTTGAGACGGACCAGCAAGGCGGGCGCGAAATCGGTCGGGCCGTAGGTCAGGAGGTTGCGCACCTCGCCGCCGGGTGCGCGTTCGGCGAGCGCGTTCTCCAGCGCGGTCTGGTAAACCTGTGGTGCGACGGTTTCGGTCGTCGGGGCGCCCCCGTTTTCCCACAGCGCGATTTCTTCGGCGAACACGGTGAACGCGCCGGTTAGCGAGACGACATAGATCAATACGGCGAAGGCGAGGCCGAGGATCGAGTGGGATTCGATCATGCGGGCGACGAACCGGCTGTTCGATTGCTTAGCGGCGACGATCGGGGTCTGGTCGGTCATAGGACGAAATATACTCCCGCAAAGAGGGCGGTGAGACCGGTCGGCACGGCGAGGACGCGGCGGATCGAAAGGTCGGCAGTCGCATGCAGCGCGCCGGCGGCCCAGACGAGGGGTATGACCAGGCCGCCGAACATCAGGCGGTTGACCTCGATCCAGGGCAGCTTCGTCGCGAGAACCGCCCCCACGGCCAGCGCTGCGACCAAATAGAGCGGTCCGGCGGAAACTAGCCGCATGGTGAGCCCGAGCTTGCCGCCGCGCGAGGCTTTCGTCGCGGTTTGGCGGCGGCGGTAGGCCGCTTTGCCGATCATGCTCCGCCCGAGGCCGACATTCTTCAATGCAGGTGCGAATCGGTAGCAATAAGCAACGAGCGAAACGGACAGAAGCGCGATCGAAAGGCCAAGCGCAGCGCCCCAATACGCGAAAGCGACCGCGAGCGAGGCGATCAGCAACGCCAGGCCGATCCAGAACAGCAAGCGCGCCCGCTCCGCCCCATCGGCACGCGACCATGCCGCGATCCCGAGGATTTGCGCACCCACGATACCTGTAGCGGCGATTGCGAACACAAAGCCTCCCTGGCTGTTCGCCGATCCGGATAGCCGCATACTTTACGGTTGTAAATGCAACTTAATCGCAATAGCGAACCTGCGAACGAGTCGCGATAAGGCGGCAGGGAGGAATTATGACAAACCGTTTCCAGGGCGTTTCCACGCTCGCCATCATCGCCGTGTTCACCCTCGGCATGGGCACACAGGCCACCGCGCAGGACGCGAGCGCACTGCCCGCGCCGGACGATGTGGGTATCGAGCAAACCGATATCGACAACGCCGCACCGGCCGACGACAACGTCATCATCGTGACCGGCGAAAAGCTGGGCCGCACGCTCCAGGAAACCACCAGCTCTGTCATCGTCTATACCGGCGAGGAGCTGGAGGCCCGCAGCGTCGACGATATCTACGATCTCGTCCTGCGCACGCCCAACGTCACGCAGAGCTTCGGCGAGAAAGGCTTCGCCATTCGCGGCATCGACCAGCGTTTCGGCGCGGGCGCGGGCCTGCTGGTGACCACCGTGGTCGACGGCGCAGCCTTGCCCAACAACCAGGCGACGTTCTTCGGCCCCTATTCGACATGGGATCTCGAACAGGTGGAGATCCTGCGCGGGCCGCAGGGCACGACACAGGGGCGCAATGCCGTTGGCGGGGCGATCATCGTCAACACCGCCGACCCGGTACTGGGCGAGTTTTCGGGCAAGGCCCGCGGCTCCTTCGCCGAACGCAATACCTACCAGGCGGCCGCGGCGCTCAACATCCCCGTAGGCGATGCCTTCGCGCTCCGCTTCTCCGCCGATCGCCGCGAAACCGACGGCTATGTCTTCAATCCCACGCGTGACGAGGATTACGACGCGCGCGAGTTCACCAATCTGAGGGCGAAGGTGCTGTTCGCGCCGGGCGGCCGGTTCAGCGCGCTCTACACCCTCAACTACACCGACAGCACGGGCGGCGAAGACCTGATCGACTTTTCGCAGTTTCCCGATCGCATCAACCGCTCGAACGATCCCGCGCTGGAGGGTTCGGAAAGCTGGATCCACACGCTCGAGCTCGGCTTCGACGTGTCCGACGCGATCTCGCTCACCTCGATCAGTTCGTATTACACGCAGGACTACCTGCGACAGGAGGATTTCGACCTGTCGCCAGCCGATCTCGGCAATATCGACCGCACGCAGAACGACGAGAATTTCCAGCAGGAAGTCCGGCTGAACTACGATGCGGGCGGACCGGTCCGCGCCGTGATCGGCGGCTTCTACGGCCGTTACAGCAGCGATGTGATCGACACGGTGCAGGTGCCGACCGCCTTCGTCAGCCCACAGCTTCCTGGCGGATCGATCTTCCAGGACCGCTTGATCGCCAATGACGAGGAGAACATGGCGGTCTTCGGCGAGGTCGAGTTCGACGTGAGCGAGCGACTCACCCTGATCGCGGGCGCGCGCTACGACAGCGAATCGCGCGACAACAGCGCGCTGTCGGAAACGTCCGCGATCGCGGATGATCCGATGTTCCAGCCGTTCCTCGACCAGGTCCTCGGCCAGCTCGCGCCCGACGTCCTGCTCGAAACCGATGCCGAATACGATGCCTTCCTGCCCAAGGGCGGGTTGCGCTACCGGGTGAGCGAAGACGTGACGCTCGGCTTCACCGCACAGCGCGCCTATCGCGCCGGGGGCAGCGGCATCAGCACCATATCGCAGACCGTCTACGCGTTCGAGCCGGAATACACCTGGACCTACGAAGGCTCCCTGCGGGCGAATACCCCGGACGACAGTTTCAGCGTGGCGGCGAACGTGTTCTACACGGACTGGAGCGACCAGATCGTCAACCAGCTGATCGACCCGAATGTGCCGCAGGACTTCATCGCGGTGAATGCGGGCCAGTCGCGCCTGTACGGTGCGGAGCTGCAATTCGAAGCACGGCCCAGCCGGACGCTCAGCGTGTTCGGCGCGCTGGGCCTGCTCGATACCGAGTTCACCGATTATCGCACCGACCAGGCCGAGTTCGACGGCAACGCCTTCCCCTACGCGCCGCCCGTCACGGTCTCCGCCGGGTTCGACTATCGCCATCCCACCGGCTTTCGCGTGCTCGGCGACGCGAACCTGACCGCCGATCATTTCGGCGACACGATCAACGATGCGGACGAAACAGAGATCGTCGACGGGATCGAGACCTGTGCCATCGAGCCATGCAACAGCCCGCTCGTCGAAATTCCGTCCTACGTGGTCGTCAACTTGAAGGCGGGATACGAAGCGGACGCGTTCTCGATCTATGCCTTCGCGCGCAACCTGTTCGACGAGGATTACATCACCCAGCTCCAGCCGCAGGGCGATGCCCGCTCGGCCGAACCGCGGATCGTCGGTGTGGAGGTGAATGTCGGCTTCTGATGCCGGTGGCGGGCGGGCCTTTCTGGGCAACAGGGTCGACGCGTCTCTTGTTCGCGCAGCCTCGAATGGCGTAGGCGTAGGATAGAGACGTGCCGGGCTTACCGATGCGCGACCGATTCAAGGGGACCCCCATGCGCATTGCATTCGCGACCATCGTTCTGGCTTTGGCGGCGGCACCAGCTGCGGCGCAGCAGACCCCGGCGCCAGAGTATCCAGCGCAAGAGAACCCGACCCGGGCCGCCGTTCCGGTCGAGGAGCAGATCGGCGCCGGCGGTCGGCCCGTAGGCGCCAACTGGTCGCGCAGCCCCGTCTATGCCGAAAACGGCATGGTCGCGACCGCGCACCCGCTGGCAACGCAGGTCGCGCTCGAAATCCTGCGCGAAGGCGGAACCGCGGTCGATGCCGCCATCGCCGCCAACGCCGCGCTCGGCCTGATGGAACCGACCGGCAATGGCATCGGCGGCGACCTGTTCGCGATCGTGTACGATCCCGGGGCCGACCGGCTCTACGGCATCAACGGATCGGGCCGCAGCCCGCGCGGCCAGACGCTCGACGACCTGCTCGAAAAGCTCGATGGTGCCGACGCCCTGCCCCCGGTCGGCCCACTGCCGGTGACCATACCGGGCACGGTCGACGCCTGGTTCGCCATGCACGAACGGTTCGGGAAGCTGCCGATGAGCGACGTGCTCGCCCCCACCGTCACCTATGCGCGCGAGGGGCATCCGGTGGCGCCCGTTATCGCGATGTACCTGAAACGCAGCCTCGATGCCTATACGCGCCGGCTCGAGACCTACGATTTCGAGTTCGACAATGCGCGCGCGACCTGGTTCGCGGACGGAACCGCGCCCGAAGCGGGCGAAATGTTCCGCAATCCCGACCTCGCCAACACGTTGGAGACCATCGGGCGCGAAGGACGCGATGCGTTCTACGAAGGCGAACTGGCGCGCACGATGGTCGATTACCTCCAGCGCCAGGGCTCCGCCTACACGCTCGAGGATTTCGCAGCGCATGAAAGCGAGTGGGTCGAACCGGCCTGCGTCGCCTATCGCGACGGCTTCGAGCTTTGCGAGCTTCCACCTAACAGCCAGGGCTTCGCCGCGCTGCAGATGGTCAACATCCTGCGCAACGTGGACCTGTCGCAGTGGGAACGCGGCAGCCCCGAGCTGATCCACTACATCACCGAGGCGAAGCGCCTCGCCTACGCCGACGTCGCGCGCTTCTACGCCGATCCGGCTTTCTCTCTCTTCCCGGCCGACCTGCTTACCGCCGAATACGGGCGCGAGCGGTTCGCCCTGATCGACCCGACGCGCGCTACGCCCGAATTCGAGCCGGGCGCGATCGAGGTCGAACCCAAGCTGGAGGGCGAAGGCGACACCACCTATCTCACCGTCGCGGACAAGGACGGCATGATGGTGAGCCTCATCCAGTCCAATTATCGCGGCATGGGCGGCGGGCTGGTGCCCGATGGCCTGGGCTTCATGTTGCAGGATCGCGGCGAACTTTTCAGCCTCGATCCCGCGCACCCCAATGCTTACGAACCGGGCAAGCGTCCTTTCCACACCATCATTCCCGCCTTCGTGAAGAAGGATGGCGAACCGTACATGACGCTGGGCCTGATGGGTGGCGGGATGCAACCGCAGGGCCATGTGCAGATCCTCGTCAACCTCGTCGACTTCGGAATGAACCTGCAGGAAGCGGGCGATGCCGCGCGCATCAACCACGACGGCGGACGCCAGCCGACCGAAGCGCTGGAAGGCCCCGCCGCCGATCCGCTCGGCACGCTTCACGTCGAACCGGGCATTCCGGCCGCTACGGTCGAGCAGCTGCGCGCCATGGGACACAAGGTCGAGGTCGTCTCCAACGGCATCATGTTCGGCGGTTACCAGGCGATCATGCGCGATGCGCAGAGCGGTGTGTATGCGGGCGCGACCGAGATGCGAAAGGACGGCCAGGCAAGCGGCTACTGAGGATCGAGCACCCATGGTCGCCCGCAGCGTTCAGGCCGCCGCAACGGCTTTTGCGCGATAGGCGCCCCGCGACTCGACCCCGCTGACCCCCCTTTTTTCGCAGACGATACGATGCAAGCACCCAGACCCGACCGACGACAGTTTCTCGCCGCGACCGGCAGCGCCTTTGCCGCGCTGCTCGCCAGCGGCTGCATGACGCGTGGCGCCGCGCTGCCGGAAGCGCCACCCGCGTTCGACGGATACGGACCACTCGTGTCCGATCCCGCCGGCATGCTCGATCTTCCGCGCGGGTTCTCCTACCGTGTGCTCTCCAGCCTCGGCGATCCGATGAGCGATGGGGGCACGGTTCCCGACAAGGCCGACGGTATGGGCTGCCTTGATCTTGGCAACGACGAAATCGTGCTCGTGCGCAATCACGAGCTCGTCCCCGGCGACGATGCGGGCGGCCCGATCGCGAAAGGCTTCGGCACGCGCGAAGGCAAGATCGTGCCCGGCGGCACGACGAACATCGTGCTCGATGCCCGCACGCTCGCGGTGAAGCGCCAGTTTCGCACCCTTGGCGGGACGATCCGCAATTGCTCGGGCGGCGTTACCCCCTGGAGCAGCTGGCTGACCTGCGAGGAAGCGCCGACCGGACCCGGCCAGCGCTATGGCGAGGGGCTCGCGGTGAACCACGGCTGGGTGTTCGAAGTGCCCGGCGATGCGAGCGGACTTGTCGAACCGGTGCCGCTGCGCGCGATGGGCCGCTTCAACCACGAGGCGGCCTGCGTCGATCCGGCGACCGGCCATGTCTACCTGACAGAGGACCGGGACGAAGGCGTCCTCTACCGCTTCGTGCCCAGCACACCCGGGCGGCTCGCAGATAGCGGGCGGCTACAGGCGATGGTGATCGACGATTTGCCCGACACCCGCAACTGGGAAAGCGCGGCGATGCCTGTCGGCAAGTCCTACCCGGTACGCTGGATCGATTGCGAGGATGTCGAAGCACCGGCGGACGATCTGCGCTTCAGGTCCGCTGCGAAGGGCGCATCGCTGATCGCACGCGGCGAAGGCATTCACATGGGCACTGGCGAATTCTACGTCTGCTCCACCAGCGGCGGGGCCGCGCAGCTCGGCCAGGTCTTCCGGGTCGTGCCGGGACGCGGCGCCGGCCCCGATCGCATCGAGCTGTTCTTCGAAAGCGAGAGCGAGGAACAGTTCAATTACGGCGACAATCTCACCGTCGGCCCCAACGGCCACCTGATCGTGTGCGAGGACCAGTACACCGAGATCGTCGACAACTACCTGCGCGGGATCACGCCGGACGGGCGCCCCTATCCCTTTGGCCGCCTGCGCATGCAGACCGAGCTTGCCGGAGGGTGCTTCTCGCCCGATGGCAAATGGTTCTTCGTCAACGCCTACAGCCCCGCGCGCACGATCGCGATCACGGGGCCGTGGGCCGCCTGATCACTAACCGCATACACAAGACAACCGCGCGGCCGGAGCGTACCGGGCGCGCCATGGAAAGGCACAATCCTTGAAAAACCTGCGACACGTTTCCCTCGGCCTGCTTTTCGCCACCAGCGCGATCACCGCTCCCCTCGCGGCGAAGGAAGGCATGTTCACCCCCGACCAGCTGCAGGAAATCGGCGGACAGCTGGAGGAAGCGGGTCTGGAGATCGATCCCGAAGAACTTGCGGACCTCACCGGATTTCCGATGGGCGCGATCGTTTCGCTGGGGAATTGCTCGGCCAGCTTTGTCTCGCCCGAAGGGCTGGTTGTCACCAACCACCATTGCGCGCGCGGATCGGTGCAGTACAATTCGACCGCAGAAAACAACTACCTCGTCGAAGGCTTCCTCGCCGAGGAGAAAAGCGCCGAACTGCCCGCCGCACCCGGTTCGCGCATCTACGTGACCACCGAGGTGACCGACGTCACCCGCAGGATGCGCAAAGGCACCGAAGATCTCTCGCCCAACGAACGTTACGACCTCGTCGAACAGCGCGGCAAGGACATCACCGCCGAATGCGAGCGCGACGCGGGCTTCCGCTGCCAGGTCGCGAGCTTTTACGGCGGGGCGCAGTACAAGCTGATCAAACGGCTCGAAGTGCGCGACGTGCGGCTCGTCTACGCACCGGCCGATTCGATCGGCAAGTATGGCGGCGACATCGACAACTGGCAGTGGCCGCGCCACACGGGCGACTTCGCCTTCTACCGCGCCTATGTCGCGCCCGATGGCTCCGCTGCCGATTTCGACGAAGCGAACGTGCCCTACCGGCCCGACCACCACCTGAAGGTGAGCGCGTCAGGGCTGGAGGAAGGCGATTTCGTGATGGCCGCGGGCTATCCCGGTTCGACCAGCCGCTATACCCTGATGGCGGAAGTCGAGAACACGTTCGGCTGGACCTACCCGACCTTCCAGGGGCTGCTGACCAGCTGGATCGCGACGATCGAACAGGCCGCCCCCGAAGGCTCCGATGCGCGGGTCAAATACGAAAGCCGTCTGGCCGGGCTCAACAATTACGAGAAGAACCTGCGCGGCCAGATCGACGGCGCGCGTCGTGTCGGACTGGTCGAGCGGCGGCGCGCGCGGGAAGCCGAACTGGCAAACTGGATCGCGGCCGATCGCTCGCGGGCCGATTATGGCGAGGCGATTGCGGCGCTGGGCGTATTGTCGCAGGAAAGCGCCGACGCCTCGCGCACGAACTTCTGGTACAACAACGCGACGCGCCCGCAGCTGCTCGGCGCGGCGCAGAACCTCTATCGCCTGTCGAAAGAGCGCGAACTGCCCGACGCGCAGCGTGAGCCCGGCTACCAGGAACGCGACATGACGTTCTTCCGCCAGGGCCTTGAAGCGCTGGACCGTCGCTACGATCCGGCGGTGGACAAGGCGGAATGGGCGCTGTTCCTGCGCGGGTACCTGCAGCAGCCCGCAGACCAGCGCGTCGAAGTCTTGGACGAGGCGCTGGGGCTTTCGGCCAATACGACGGCGGAGGACCTCCCGGGCCTGCTCGATCGCTATTACGAGAACACGACGCTGGGCGATGCCGAGACGCGCATCGCGCTGATGGAGGCCGATCCGGCGACGTTCGAAGCGAGCGAGGATCCCTTTATCGAACTGGCGGTCGCGCTCTACGATTACGAACGCCAACTCGAAGACGAGGCGGAAGAACGCGCCGGACGCTCGCTAGCCCTGCGGCCTGCCTACATGGAGGCGATCACGCAGTGGCAGCGCGAACAGGGCGGCCTGACCTACCCGGATGCCAACAGCACTCTGCGCGTGACCTACGGCAGCGTCCTTGGCGGCAGTCCGCGCGACGGGATGGCGTACCTGCCCTTCACCACGCTGGAGGGCCTCGCCGCGAAGGCGACGGGCGAAGATCCCTTCGACGCGCCCGAGCGCCAGCTGGAGCGGATCGCGGCGGGCGATTACGGGTCCTACGCCCTCGACAGCATCGACTCGGTCCCGGTGAACTTCCTTTCCGACCTCGATAGCACCGGCGGCAATAGCGGCTCGGCCACGCTCAACGCGCGCGCCGAACTGGTCGGCCTGCTGTTCGACGGGACGTTCGAAAGCGTCAATTCGGACTGGGATTTCGACCCGCGCACCACCCGCACCATCCACGTCGACACGCGCTACATGCTGTGGGTCATGAAAAAGGTCGACGGTGCGGATGCCCTGATCGCGGAAATGGAGATCGTCCGTTAAGTCGCGTCACCGACAGGACGGGAGTCCGCCGGGCTCACGATCGAAGGGCAGGTTCGCGATAACGTCCATCGCGGCCCTGCCCTTCGTTGTGTCGCTGTCAGCCAGCCTGCCTGATCTTGCCGCCTCGGAAGAGCGCGCCGGGTCACGTTAACCTGCCCGCGTGGAGGAACGCTGACCGATCGGCCGTACGGGACTGCCCATGCGCACCGATCGTCCGGGAAAGGCGCGTCAGTCCTGCTTCACGCTTTCGCGATCCCAGAACCGCAGCTTGCCGCATGTCTCGATGAAGCTGTCCGCCGCACCCTTGCCGCTCGACACGTCGGCGAAGCCATCGTCCATCCAGTTCCACACGCCCGCCGTTTCGAACAGCGGCTGAACCTCGGGGACATAGGCGATGAACTTCGCGTGGGCGAAGGCATCGTTGACGAAATCGATGCTCGGCTTGTCGGTGTTGTAGCGCTTCGCCGAGGCCTCGCTCATCACCACCGCGACCGCGTCGTAAACCACCGAAGGGCCGCCATCGATCTTCTCGTCGGCTTCCATCATCGTGCCGTCCGACAGCTTGGCGCCTGCGATGTGAGGCGCGACGATCTCCGCCATGGCGCCGGCGCCCTCTGCCGCGGTTTTCAGCGCCTTCACCACGCCAGCATCGGCGCCGTCGGCAATGTAGATGCCGAGCTTGCGCCCCTTGAAGCTGCCCGGCCCGTTCTTGAGGATCGAGAGCGCGGGGCTTTCGGGCAGGTCGGTGATCGGTTCGCGGGCCAGTGGCACCTTGTCCGGCATTTCATCGAAGCCCAGCCCGTCCGCGACTTCCTGGGCAAGCCCATCGTCGATATGCCGCAGATGGCCGACCATGCGCTTGCGGATGTCCATGCGCTCCACCTTCGACAGTTCGAAGGTAAGCGCGTTCGCCATGTGCCCCTGTTCGACCGGTGTCTGCGAGACGTAGAACTGACGCGCCTGGCTGTAATGGTCGGCGAAGGTTTCGCTGCGCACGCGCACCTTCGGCCCGGATACTTCAGCCGGATAGCTCTCGAACCCGTGCATCGGGCAGGCGCGCGGACCGCGATCTTCTTCCTGCCCGTCGCCCGAACCCCAGCTGTTGGGTTCGTAATTGGCCCGCCCCTTCGGATTGGTCATCGCCATGTGTCCGTCCTGCTGGAAATGGCGGACCGGGCACTTGGGCGCGTTGATGGGAATGTGCGTGAAGTTCGGACTGCCCAGCCGCTTCAGCTGGGTGTCGAGATAGCTGAAATTGCGCCCCTGCAGCAGCGGATCGTCCGAATGATCGATGCCCGGGACGATGTTCTGGGTGCAGAACGCGACCTGCTCGGTTTCGGCGAAGAAGTTGTCGACGTTGGCATCGAGCGTCAGCGTGCCGATGATCTCGACCGGCACCTGCTCTTCGGGAATGATCTTGGTCGAATCCAGCACGTCGAATTCGAACTTTTCCGCGAAGTCATCGTCGAACACCTGGATGCCGAGATCGTATTGCGGGAAATCGCCCGCATCGATCGCATCCCACATGTCGCGGCGATGGAAGTCGGGGTCCATGCCGTTGACCTTTAGCGCCTCGTTCCAGATCACCGATTGCAGACCCAGCTTCGGCTTCCAGTGGAACTTGACGAAGTGGGACTTGCCCTCCGCGTTGACGAGGCGGAACGTGTGAACGCCGAACCCTTCCATGAAGCGGAAGCTGCGCGGGATCGTCCGGTCCGACATGATCCACATGATCATGTGCATCGATTCCGGACTGAGGCTGACGAAATCCCAGAAATTGTCGTGCGCCGTCTGCGCCTGCGGAAAGCCGCGGTCGGGCGCAGGCTTGGCCGCGTGGATCAGGTCGGGGAACTTGATCGCGTCCTGAATGAAGAACACCGGGATGTTGTTGCCGACGAGATCCCAGTTGCCTTCGCTCGTGTAGAACTTGGTGGCAAAACCGCGCACGTCGCGTGCGAGATCGGGCGAACCCTTGTTGCCTGCCACGGTGGAAAAGCGCGTGAAGGTCGGCGTCTTCGCGCCCTCTTCGTTAAAGATGGCCGCGCGCGAATATTGCGGAATGGCCTTGGTCAGCTCGAAATGCCCGTGCACGCCATAACCGCGCGCATGGACCACGCGCTCGGGAATACGCTCATGGTCGAAATGGAAGATCTTCTCGCGCGCGATATGATCTTCGAGCAGCTGCGGACCGCGCGGACCCGCCGTCAGCCAGTTCTGGTCGTCCGCGATGGGATGACCCTGCGCCGTGGTCATCACGTCGTCTTTGCCCTTGGGCTTCTGATGGTTTGCGCCGCCATCGGAGAGTTCGAAATCGTCGGACAAGGTCAGCTCCCGTAGAGGTTGAATGTCCGCTCAACGGTGCCGGTCGATATTGGTTTCTCCTGCCTAAACAAAAAGAACGACTGAACTAAAAACCAATCAATGTTATATTTATCGATCTGAGTAGTGCGCCACACCTGTATTGGAAATGTTAGCTTCGGCCCTCGCGCCCGCCCTTAACGGTTCTTGTCTCACCTTACTAGACATGCCGCGAAGGACAAATCCGATGTCTGCACCCCAGAACCTCGAAGATTGCTACGCCGAAGAGCTTGCCGACCTGTGGTCGGCTAACGACCAGATGGAAAAGGTCGTCCGGGATCTGGCCGGCAAGGCCGGAGACGATACCCTCGCCAAGCGGCTGAAGAGCGCCTCCGAAGGCATTTCGAAGCATACCGATACCCTCAAATCGTTGCTCGACGACTGCGGCAAGAGCGAGAAGGAGCACTGCAAGGGAATGGAAGGCCTCGTGAAGGAGGCGAGAAAACATGCCCTCGACGCCGATATCCCGGACGACGACGTGCGCGACGTGATGATCGTCGCCCAGTACCAGCGCATGTGCCACTATGGCATCGCCGGCTTCGGCACGGCGAAAGCTTTTGCCGAAGCGCTCGGCAAGGACGATCACGCGCGAAAACTCGATGAGATCACCGAGGATATCTACGATGCGGACGATAACATGTCCGACCTCGCCGAACGCAGTGTCAATCTGGCGGCAAGGTAGGTGGTCGGCATTCGCGGCGGAAACCTCTGCCATCCGGCTATTGCCGCGCCGGCCGTCCGCTACGCCGACGGACGGCGCGAACGTGCTGCTCTTTCGCATTTCGTCGAGCCCAGTCTCGCGGCACCACCCTTCGCCGCAAAATTCGATGACTTGCGCATCTTGGGCGATCTGAACGGTCTCTACGACTATGTCGTAGCCGTTCCGGTCTGCAACGAGGAGGCCATGCTGCCACGAGCGCTTTCGGCGCTTGCGAACGCAATGCGGTCCACCGGGCGATCTGGCGCTATCGTGGTGACGATGAACAACAGCACCGACCTCTCGGCAGTGGTCGCACAGGAACTGGCCGAGGCGTGCGGGATCGAGCATCTGATCGTCGAACTCGACTTCGCCCCTGCCATTCGCAACGCCCCCCACGCGCGGCGGCTTGCGCTCGATATCGCCGCGACGCTGGCCCCGGACGGGGTTTTGTTCACGACCGATGCCGACAGCCATGTCAGCCGGAACTGGATCGTCGACCGACTGGCGCTGGCCGATGCCGGGATCGATCTCGTTTGCGAGGACGTGCGGCTCGACGATGTCGAAGCGGCCGAGCTACCGGAACGCGTTCGCCTGATCGGAGAGGTCGAGCGAGGTTATTTCCGGATGTGCGAACGCTTGTGGAGCGACTGGACACGCGGGCAGCGCGGGCGGTTCGCGCACCGCGCATCGGGCGCGAGCCTCGCCGTGCGCACCGCGGCGTATCGCGAAATCGGTGGTCTTCCCTTGCCCGAATGCGGGGAAGACCGCGCGCTTTGCTCCGCTCTGCTCAATTCGGGGCGGGCCGTCGAAACGATCGATGACGGCGGAACGCGAACATCGGCGCGGCTCGTCGGACGGGCCGCCGGGGGCTGCGGCATCGCGCTTGCCGAACGTGCTCAGCTGGACGATCCCTTTTGCGATGGGACCCTCGTTCCGGTCCATGTCCTGCGCGCGCTCGCCCTCGATCCCGTGCTTTCGAAAACCGCGCGCACAGCCGCCTCCCAGCCGATGCGTTTCAGCGAAGTGCAGCGCGAGCTTTCGCTCGCTCAGGAGATGCTCGGGGAACGGGCATGAACGCGCCCGCGACCACCGAAAGCATCGGCGCCGCCATTTCCGCGCGGGCGAAAGCCGCCGACACGCACGATGGCGATCTTGCGCCCGACATCGCGCTTTTGCGGCAGAACGGCTGGCTCACAGCCTGTCTGGCCTACGAAGATGGCGGCCGCGGCTGGGGCACCGAACCCGATGCGACGCAGCGCGCGTTCGATGCGTTGCGCTGCCTTGGCCGGGCGAACCTGTCCGTCGCGCGCCTGTTCGAAGGGCACATGAACGCGGTGAAGCTCGTCACCCTGTATGCCTCGGACGACGTGCGGGCCGAAATGGCGCACGATGTTTCGGACGGCGTGCTCATGGGCGTGTGGGGCGCCGACGACGCCGAAAGCCCGCTACAGGTGGTACTGAAAGGGACACAGAAGGTGCTTGGCGGTGCCAAAAGCTTCGCATCGGGCCTCGGGCTGGTGGAGAAAGCGATCGTTACCGTCCAGACCGATGCGCCGCCGCAGATGCTGCTCGCGCCCACGAACGATCCTGCCAGAACCGATGGTTCATCCTGGAGGATGGGCGGCATGCGCGCGACGCGTTCCGGCCGCTACGATTTCGAGAACGTGCCCCTTGCCGATTGCGCCATGCTCGGCGAGGCGGGCGACCTCCTGCGCGAGCCGTGGTTCGAAGGTGGCATATGGCGATATTGCGCGGCCCATCTGGGCGCGGCCGAGGCGCTTCATACCGGCATGTGCGATGCCCTCATTTCCCGGGACCGGGCGGACGAGCCCAACCAGCAGCGTCGCATCGCCGAAAGCGCCATCGCGATCGAGACCATGCGGCTATGGCTCCAGCGCGCGGCCAATGCGGTCGAAAGCCCGAATGCCGGTGCCGACACCGCGACCCTGTCGCTGCTGGCGCGCGAGGTGACGGAGAACGGGTGCCGCACGGTGATGACACTTGTGGAGCAATCGCTCGGCATGGCGGCGCATATCGAAGGCTCGGATATCGAGCGGATCGGGCGCGATCTCGGCTTGTTCCTGTGCCAGGCGGCGCCGGATGCAAAACGGGCACGCGCCGCCGAAACGCTTGTGCGCAGGCAGTGCCTGCCAGAAAAGCTGTGAGCGCCCCCGATCGCGCGGAAGGGTCTGTCCTGCGGGCCTGCGCCTCTGCGCGGTCGGTGGAACTCGACGCCCTCGCTCCACCCGGCGGCCTGATGATCGTCTCCCCCCATCCCGACGACGAGACGCTGGGTTGCGGACAGGCGCTCGCCGCAGCGGCGAAGGCGGGGCGCGATATCGTCGTGATCCTTCTGACGGATGGAGAGGCATCGCGATCCGATTGCGACGAGGTGGAGCGCAACAGGTTGGTCGCCCTCAGGCGGGACGAACTCCAAGACGCCCTCAGCATACTGGCACCCGGCCGCCGCATTCGGGTCCAGCGCATGCAATTGCCCGACGGCTGCAGCGCGCCCTGCATGCTCGACACCGGCCGGTTCGAGAACATGCTCGACATGGCGCGCGCGATGGATTGCGCGTCGATCTGGTCGACCTGGCGCGGCGATCCGCATTGCGACCACCGGACCGCCGCGACGATCGGCCGTCGGCTGGCCGAGCGGCTGGAGATCCCTTCCTGGAGCTTTCCGGTCTGGGGCCGCTTCGGCGAGCGCGCCGTGGGCGGCGATCCCCGCCTGTTCGATCACGAACCGACCGCGCACAGAAAACGCCACGCGATCCAGTGCTATGCCTCGCAAATCGACGGCGAGCCTCTCGCCCACCCGGACGATTTCATCATGCCACCGGAACTGGTCGAACATTTCGCCGGGCACCCGGAAATCTTCTTTCGTGAACGATAGGCCGAGCGAGCGGCAAGCGACGTTCGATGCGATGTTCGCCGAAGACCCCGATCCTTGGTCGTTCGAAACCAGCACGTACGAACAGCAGAAGCGCCGTGCCACGATGGCAGCGCTGGGCGGCAACACGTTCGCCAGAGCGTTCGAGCCGGGCTGCGCGAACGGGTTTCTGACCGAAATGCTTGCGCCCTCTTGCGGGCATCTGCTCGCAATGGATGTCTCGCCCCGCGCCCTCGAACTGGCGGAAGAACGGTTGCAAGGTTCACCGCACGTGTCCTTCGAGGTCGGAGAGATACCGGGCGACTGGCCCGGAGGGACGTTCGACCTGATCGTCCTTTCGGAGATCCTGTACTTCCTCGACGCCGAGGAAATCGCGTCCGTCTCCGCCCTTGCCCGCAAGACGCTGCGAAAGCGTGGCACCTGCCTGCTCGTGAACTGGACCGGCGAGAGCGACCTGCCGGTGGATGGCGATGGGGCGGTGCGAATTTTCGCGGACTCCGCAAACTGGTCCGCCACCTCCAGCGCAAAGCATGACAAGTACCGCATCGACCGGTTCGCGGCCGCGTAAGCGAAAGCCGTCTGTCCGGTTGCCGACGCCCGGCGAAAACATCCGGCAGCAAAGCGATCTCTTGTTCCTTTTCGAAAACTAGGTATGCTCACCTCCTAAGCGCACCAAAGTGCGACATCTGGGAGATATCGAGATGGCTTGGGATTTCGAAACCGAGCCCGGCTTTCAAGAGAAGCTGGACTGGATGGAAAGCTTCGTGCGCGACCGGGTCGAGCCGCTCGGCCTGCTCGGGATACATCCGTACGACGTCAAGAATCCTCGTAGAAACGAGCTAGTTCGTCCGCTGCAAGAGGAAGTGAAGGCGCAGGGCCTGTGGGCCTGCCATCTAGGGCCGGAGCTTGGCGGACAGGGCTATGGCCAGGTCAAGCTGGGCCTGATGAACGAAATTCTCGGCGGCGCGAGCTTTGCTCCGATCGTCTTCGGCTGCCAGGCGCCAGATACCGGCAACGCAGAGATCATCGCCCACTACGGCACGCCGGAACAGAAAACGCGGTATCTGGAGCCGCTATTGCAGAACGAAATCGTTTCGGCGTTCTCGATGACCGAACCGCAAGGCGGATCGGACCCCACCAGTTTCGTCACCACTGCCGAGCCCGATGGGGACGGCTGGACCATCAGCGGCGAAAAATGGTTCTCCACCAACGGCAAGTGGGCCGATTTCCTGATCGTGATGGCGGTCACCGATCCCGATGCGCAGCGCCACCAGCGCATGAGCATGTTCATCGTGCCCGTCGATACGCCGGGCGTAGAGATCGTGCGCAATGTCGGGGTTTACGGGCAGGAGAACGGCTCGGAAAGCTACATCCGCTACACCGACGTGCGCGTTCCGGCGGATCACCTGCTGGGCGATCGCGGCGGAGCCTTCGCGATATCGCAGACCCGGCTGGGCGGCGGGCGCGTCCACCATGCCATGCGCACGGTCGGCAATTGCAGGCGGCTGCTGGATGCCATGAGCCGCAGGGCGGTCAGCCGCAAGACGCGCACCGGCACCATCGCCGACTACCAGAGCGTGCAGATGCAGATCGCGGACAGCTATATCGAGCTGGAGCAGTTCAAGCTGTTCGTCCTCAAGACCGCCTGGATGATCGACAAGCACCAAGATTATCGCAAGGTTCGCAAGGACATCGCCGCGATCAAGGCGCTGATGCCGAAGGTTTATCACGACATCGCGCAGCGCTGCATCCATATCCACGGATCGCTGGGCGTGTCGAACGAGATGCCCTTCGTCGGCAATTTGATCGGGTCGATGGTCATGGGCATTGCCGACGGCCCGACCGAAGTGCACAAGGTGACGGTCGCGAAGCAGCACCTGCGCGCCTATCGCGATGTGGAAGATCCGATCTTCCCGGATTATTCGCTACTCGAACGCCGCGCCCGCGCGCGGGAAATGTATGATCCGGTCGACGAGATCGTACAGGCCTCGGAGGAGGCGGCGTGAACGCGGCGGCAGCCGGTTCGCCGGATACGCACGCCGTGTCCGGAGGGGAGACGCCGCACGCTCCCCCGCTAGGCCGATGGACGCGGATCGCGTTTGGCACCGGCGCGCTTGCCAATGGCATCAAGAGCGCCGCGTTCTCGACCTATCTGATGCTGTTCTTCAACCAGGTGATCGGCGTGCCTGCGGCGATCGTGGGAACGGCGCTTGCCTGCACCCTCCTGGTCGACGCGATCGTCGACCCGTTCCTGGGGCGATGGGCCGACGTGACGCGCTCGCGCTGGGGACGGCGCCACCCGTTCATGTTTGCGGCCGCCATTCCCACCACGATCTTTTTCGTGGTTACCTGGTTTCCGCCCTCCGGCCTGACCGACATGCAATACGGCGTCTGGATCTTCGCATTCGCAGCAGCGACCCGCGCCAGCATCAGCGCCTTCGAGATCAACGCCTCGGCGCTGGCACCCGAGCTGACCGAGGATTACGGCGAGCGAACCCGCCTGTTCTCGCTGCGCTACTGGTTCGGCTATGCCGGCGCATACGGCTTTTCCTCCTTCTCGCTGGCTGTCATCTTTGTCGAAAGCGCGGAATATCCGCGCGGCCAGCTCAACCCCGAAAGCTACGGCAATTTCGCAATACTTGGTGCGGCGCTCATCCTGCTGGCTATCCTGGTATGCGCCTGGGGCACCCGGTCGCGCATCCCTTACCTGCGTCAGGCGCAAGTGCGACAGCCGGACGAGGCGGCCGCCACGATGGGCTCTCACCTCACGGCGATGTTTCTGGCGTTCCGAAACCGGGCGTTCCTGTCGATCTTCGGCTTCGGCGTGTTCAAGTACACCGCGATCGGGCTCTACAGCGCGATCAACATCTATTTCGGCACCTATCTGTTCAAGCTGACTGCGGGCGAGCTCGCCCTCCTCACGCTGGACAGCTTCCTCGCCGCGACGCTCGGCGCGCCACTCGCGCCGCTGTGTTCGCGCATCTTCGGCAAGCGGGAAAGCTCGATGATGTTCGCGGTTCTGGGCGTGTCGATCGGATTGAGCCCGCTTGCCCTCGCCTATTTCGATCTGTTTTTCGAACCGGGCGATGCGCTGCTGCTCCCGACCCTTTTCATAATCGGCGCGATCTACATGGCGATGGTCACCATCTCGCTGATCAACACCTCTTCGATGCTGGCCGACGTGGTGGAAGACAGCGCCGTCGAAACGGGCGAGCATACCGCCGGCACCTTCTTCGCCGCGTCCAGCTTCATGCAGCAATGTTCAAACGCTCTGGGAATATTCGTGGCGGGCCAGGTGCTGACCCTGGCCGAGTTTCCCGAAAGAGCCGATCCGCAAACCATCGCGGACTCGGTCGTCGACAACCTGCTGATCGTCTACATACCGTTCAACATTTCCCTTTGGACGATCGGCGCGCTGATCCTGTTCTTCTATCCGATAAACCGTGCGCGCCACGAACGGAACGTACAGATCCTGAAGGCGCGCGAGGCCGAAGCGCGCGAGCAGGCACAGCGCGATGCCCCCATCGGCGGACCGGCAAGGTAGGTTCGATCGATGGTTGCTGATCCCACTGCACCGAAACTCGGTTTCGTCACGAAGCTTCTCTACGGCGCCGGTTCGATCGGGTACGGCGTAAAGGACGTCGCCTTCCGTTCCTTCCTGCTGCTCTATTACAACCAGGTGGTGGGCGTTCGGGCAGAACTGGTCTCGCTCGCGATCCTCGTGGCGCTGGTGGTCGATGCGATTTCGGACCCGCTGGTGGGCCAGTGGTCCGACACCATTCGCACCCGCTGGGGCAGGCGCCACCCGCTGATGATCGCCTCGGCCCTTCCGGCTGCGGGCAGCTTGCTGTTCCTGTTCTTCCCGCCTGCCGGGATGAGCGATACGCAGACCTTCTTTTACATCCTGGTGGTCGGCTGCTGCGTGCGCACCTTCATCACCTTCTACAAGATCCCGAGTTCGGCTCTCGCGCCCGAACTAACCAGCGATTACGACGAGCGCACCTCGATCGCCAGCTACCGATACTTCTTCGCCTATCTCGGCGGGGTCGGCATGGCCTTCCTCACCCTGCTCGTCTTTCTCGCACCGACCGAAGAATACCCGGTGGGCCAGCTCAACCCCGGCGGGTATCAGACCTTTGCCATTGTCGGCGCAGGGGTGATGTTGGCCGCGATCCTCTTGTCGAGTTTCGGGACGCTGCACCGGGTCAGGTATTTCAAGCTGCCGCCCGCGCGCGAGAAAATCGGCGCGGTGAAGACGCTCGGCCAGATGAAGCACACTTTCTCCAACAGGGGTTTTCTGGCGATCCTGTCGTTCGGAGTGCTCAAATACACCTCGGTCGGGATGACGTCGGCGCTGAACATCTATTTCGGCACCTATTTCTGGGGCTTCAATTCCGCGCAGCTCGCGATCCTTACCGTGGATTCGCTTGCCGGCGCATTCCTCGCGCTGTTCCTCGCGCCGCTGGTTTCGAGGAAGCTGGGCAAGCGCAACGCCGCCTTCTACCTCGCGATCTTCGCCGTCATCTTTGCCAGCGCACCTTACCTGCTGCGGTTTAGCGGCTTGATGTTCGAGAACGGCGATCCGCTGCTCGTCGCCAGCGTGTTCGCATTCTCGATGCTGTTCCAGCTTTGCGGCGTCTCTTCGGCGGTGCTGACCCATGCGATGATCGGCGACATCGTGGAGGAAAGCCAGCTTGCCACAGGCCGCCGGTCCGAAGGGCTGTTCTACGCAGCGAACACGCTGATGCAGAAATCGACGTCCGGCCTCGGCGTGTTCGCCGCCGGATTGCTGGTCGCCTTCGTCGGGATCGTCCCGGGTTCGGACCCGCGCACGATCGATCCCGAAATTCCGCAAATGCTCGCGCTGGTCTATGTGCCGACGCTGATCGTGCTGTATATAGGCGGAGCGGGCTTCCTGTTCGCCTACCGCATCGACCGCGCGAGCCACGAAGCCAATGTCAGCGAACTGCGCCGGCGCGACCGATCCAGCGCCGTCAACGCCGACGAGGTTCCCGAACCGGCGCAATGACCCAGCCGACCCCATTCACCCCTAGATAACCGACCAACCAAGGAGCACATCATGGCGACCCAGCTTGAACCCGAGGCGCGCGACAGCGCCGACGTCTTCCGCGAGGAAGTGCGTCAATTCCTCGCCGACAATTTCCCCGAAGAACTCAAGGGCAAGGGCCTCACCATGGCAGGCGTCGACGGTTCGGCGAAGGAGACCCCTGCGCAAAAATCCTGGCGCGAAGCCATGGGCGAGCGCGGCTGGGGCACGCCCACGTGGCCGAAGGAATATGGCGGCGGCGGTCTGACCCGCAAACAGGCTGCCATCCTCAACGACGAACTGGCCCGTGCCGGCGCCTACAACCCGATAGGCGGGATGGGTGTCATGATGTTCGGCCCTACATTGCTCGAATACGGCAGCGAGGCCCAGAAACAGGAACACATTCCCCCGATCTGCCGGGGCGAGGTTCGCTGGTGCCAGGGCTATTCGGAACCCAATGCAGGCTCCGACCTCGCCAATCTCCAGACGATGGCGGAGGACAAGGGCGATCACTACCTCGTCAACGGGCAGAAGACCTGGACGAGCGGCGGCCAATGGGCGGACAAGTGCTTCGCGATCGTGCGCACCGACCGCAGCGACAAGCACAAGGGCATTTCCTTCCTGTTGATCGACATGGATTCGCCCGGCGTCGAAGTTCGCCCGATCACCATGATCAGCGGCACCAGCCCGTTTTGCGAAACCTTCTTCACCGATGTGAAGGTGCCCAAGGAAAACCTCGTTGGAGACGAAGGCCAGGGCTGGACCATCGGCAAGCGGCTGCTTCAGCACGAACGCACGAACCTTTCCGGCGCGGCGCCGGGCGGGCGATCGGGCGCGAGCCTTTCGGACATCGCGAAGAAATACGGCCGGGTGAACAAGGATGGCACGCTAGCCGATCCCGTCCTGCGCGACCGTATCGCGGATTTCGAAATTCGCTGGACCAGCTTCCTGCACACCGCGCGCCGCGCGGTCGAGGAGAGCAAGGCAGCCGGCGGCGTTTCCGAAATCAGCTCCGCGCTCAAGAAGCTCGGCACCAAGCTCGGGCAGGAACGCGCCGAACTGACCATCGAGATCATGGGCCTGCAGGGGCTTGGCTGGGAAGGCGACAGCTTCAGCCCGGTCGAACTCGCCGGGGTCCGCACGTGGCTCTACGGCAAGGCCACCACGATCTACGGCGGATCGACCGAAATCCAGAACAACGTCATCGCCAAGCGTGTGCTCGGCATGCTCGACCACCAGTAAATTCACAGGATCACAACGACATGGCAGTTCTCAACGAAGAGCAGGAAATGCTGCGCGACATGGCGCGCGAATGGGCCACCAACGAAAGCCCGGTGACGGCGTTTCGCAAGGTGCGCGCATCCGGCGAACCGGAGGCGTTCGACCGCGATGCCTATTCCGCGATGACGGAAATGGGCTGGACCGGGATCATCGTTCCCGAAGAGCACGGCGGATCGGATTTCGGCTTCCTTTCGGCGGGCCTCGTAGTGGAGGAACTCGGCAAGACGCTGACCGCCAGCCCGCTCATCGCCACCACCCTCGCCGCCAGCGCGATCATGCTGGGCGGCAACGACGATCAGAAGGCAAAGTGGCTGCCCCGGATCGTCAGCGGCGAAATGATCGCCACCCTCGCGGTGGATGAAGGCCCGCACCACGAACCCGAAGCCATCGAGGCCAGCGTTTCGGACGGCAAGCTTTCCGGCACCAAGGCCTTCGTCGCCGAAGCGCACGGCGCGGACCTGTTCGTGGTCGCTGCCAAGGACGGGCTTTATCTCGTCGAAAAAGGCGACGGCGTGTCGCTGACCACTCGCCGCCTAACAGACCAGAGGAGCCATGCCGATGTCGCGTTCGATAACGCAGCGGCGGAGAAACTCGCCAGCGGCGGAGACGATCTGCTCGGCGACGTGCTGAACCGCGCGCGGGTGCTGACGGCTGCCGAGATGCTCGGCATGGCGCAGATCGTGTTCGACACCACGCTCGCCTATCTCAAGCAGCGCGTGCAGTTCAACCAGGTGCTCAGCACATTCCAGGCGTTGCAGCACCGCATGGCCGACCTGTTCGCCGATCTCGCCCAGATGCGCTCCGCCGTCGAGGCGGGCCTGCAGGCGGTGGACAGCGGTGCGGACGCAGCGCGCGCGGCGATCGTCGCCAAGGCGGAGGCCAACCGGGTGCTGCACGCGATCAGCAACGAAGGCATCCAGTTACACGGCGGGATGGGGATGACCGACGAATACGACGTCGGCCTGTACCTCAAACGGGCGCGGGTGCTGGAGCCGGCGTGGGGCACCACCGGCTACCTCAAGAATCGCTTCGCGACGCTGGGCGGCTATTGAGGCTTTGGATCCGCTTGAGGATCCCGAAGGACTGGACGACAAGGCCAGCGCGCAGCGACGCGCGCTGGCCGAACACGCGCGCTTCGTCGATGCGAACCTAAAGCGCAACTACCTCGCCAATTTCATTCACGGCGTGCTGGGGATGACCGGTTTCCGGCTGATCTACGCGCCCACGATCATCCCCGCCTACCTGCTGCTGCTGACGGGAAGCACCGCAGCGGTGGGCCTGGGTGCGGCGCTGCTGCAACTAGGGGCGACGATCAGCCCGATCGCCAGCGGATCGCGGATCGAGCATCGCAGCCACATCCTGCCCTACGCGATCCGGGTGGGATCGTTGATGCGGCTGATGATCCTCGGCCTTGCGCTTACGGCGTACTTCCTCACCGGCAATCTGCTGCTGGTCGCTACCTTCGCCTGTTTCCTGCTGCTGGGCTTTTTCACCGGGGCGCAGCGGGTCGCCTTCCAGATGCTGATGAGCAAGCTGATCCCGATCCGCAAGCGCGGGCGGCTGCAGGGCTATCGCAATTTCGCCGGCGGACTGATCGCCGCGCTGCTGGCTTGGGCGGCGGGCAATTACTTGATCGAGGACGAGTGGCTGGGCAATGGCTATGCCACCACCTTCCTGCTCGCCTTCGTGCTGACGAGTGCCGGACTGGTCGTGCTGAAGACGATGATCCGGGAGCCTGCCGCGCCGGTCTCTCGCCCGCGCATGCCTATCATGGAGCGGATCCGCCAGTTTCCCGAGCTGTTGCAGGATCGCGACTTCGCATGGTTCCTCGCCGTTCAGTGCTTTTCCACGATGTCGCGCGTCGGTGCCCCGTTCTGGACCATCTATGCCGGCTCGCAGCTGGGGCTGGACGGCGCGCTGATCGGAGGTCTTAGCTTCGTGTTTCTGGGATCGGACACGCTGTCCAACGTGCTTTGGGGACCGCTCGGCGATCGCTGGGGTTTCAAGATCATCTACGTGCTGGCACTGATCAGCTCGGTTTCCGGGGTGGCGCTGCTGATCTTCGGCAGCACCGCCGTTCCGATCTATGCCGCCTTCGTGCTGCTGGGGGTTGGCGGGTCGGGCTGGATGCTCGCCTCGACCACGATGGTGCTGGAGTTCGGCGAACAGCAGGACACGCCGATGCGGCTAGCCTTCGTGACCACGCTGGAGGGGGCGATCGCGGCGACCGGCCCGGTGCTGGCCGGCCTGCTGGTGGCGTTCAGCGGTTTTCAGCCCCTGTTCCTGATCGTCCTCGTCTCGCAGGTCGCGGCGCTCGGGCTGCTGGTGTTCAAGGTGCGCGAGCCGCGCAATCGCGTCGCCGCCGCTTAGTGGGCGGCTGCGCGCGCCCCGCTCAGCTTCGGTCCGCCAGCATCCCTTCGCTGAGTACCGACAAGTAGGTTTGGACCGCCTGCTCGCGATCGTCGAACCGGGCGGCCCAGCGCCGCGCTTCGTAAGCGCCGTTTAGGGTCGACATGATGATCTGGCTGGCGACGAGCGGGTCGATCGCGCGCACCGACCCGTCATCGAACCCGTCGATCAGGAAACCCGCGAAACGCCGTGCCAGGCGGTTGGACCGCATCACGACGTCGACCTTGGTCTCGCTGTCGAGCGCTTGCAGCGCGGTGGTGCGCAGCAGCGGCATGGAATCGAAGAACTGCAATTGGAGCAATTCGTTGAGGATGCTCGCCAGCCGCGTCCAGTACGATCCTTCGATATCGTAGCCCGCCATCTGCACCTTCGACAGGCGATCGTAGCTGCGCTGGAAGCACTCCAGCACCAAATCGTCCTTCGCATCGTGGTGGTGGTAGAAGCTGCCTTTCGTCACGTTCAGCGCTTCGGCGATGCGGTTGACCGAGGCGCCGCGATAGCCGCGCTCGTTGATCATGACCGTCGCCGCACGCAGGAACTCGTCGTTCTGCTGGGGCGGGCGATCCTCGTAGGTGCGCCAGCCGTCGTCTTCCAGCTCGGCCGGGTTCCATTCGCCGCGCTGGGCCGGGATGCCGAAACACAGGATGTCGACGATCTTTCTTTCGGCCCGCGGGAAATCGAGAATCGAGTAGCGCCGCGACCATACCGGCCACCACAGCATCGCCTCGATCAGGATATGCGCCCGCGCGGAATGAAGCGCGCGCTGGAGATCGTCGGCAGGCTCGCCGAAGAAGGCCCGCACATCGTTGACCATTTCGCGATAGGCGAACAGCAATCCGTCCTGCTGTTCCTGATCGAGCGAGCGGATTTCCGACAGAGCAGTCATAAGGCCGCGCTCGCCGCGGCGGATACGATCGCGCAAGGCGACGTGCAGGTGGACGAACCGGGCGATCCGCTTCTCGGGCGTGTCTTCGCCAAGCGCGTCCTCGGCCATTTCCTTCATCCGCGCGATGGTTTCGGCGTAGACCGATACGATCAGCTGATCCTTGCGTGGGAAGTAGTACGTGACGCTGGTCGCGTTCAGGCCGATCGCCCGCGCCACCTTCGTCAGCGTCGTCGCCTGGATACCGGTTTCGTTGATCAGCACGGAGGCGGCGTGCACGATGGCGCTGCGCTTTTCGCCGAATTTCTTCGTAACGTCAGGCTTCTTTGCCATCCGCTTCCCCCAGCATCATCACCCGCCCCGCACAATTCTTTTCGATCACGCGGTAGCAGGGTTCAGAAGAAGCTAGAAAGCTCCTTCTTCAGGATCTTGCCATTGGCATTGCGCGGCAAGGTCCCGGTCGAAAAGGCAATCTTCACCGGCACCTTGAACTTGGCAAGCCTCGCCGCAACCCATTCCTGCAATTCGGTCTCGCTCGCGGTCGTGCCGGGCGCGAGGTGGACGACGGCTGCCGGCTCTTCGCCCAGTTGCTGGTGGGGAATGCCGACAAGCGCCGCATCCGTCACCGCCGGATGATCGTAGAGCACGTTCTCCACCTCGGACGAATAGATGTTCTCGCCGCCCCGGATGATCATGTCCTTCGCGCGGTCGGCGATGTAGCACCAGCCTTCCTCGTCGAGCCGGGCAAGGTCGCCGGTCCTGACCCAGCCATCGATGAACGTTTCGGACGTGGCGCCGGGATTGTCCCAATAGCCCTTCACCACCATCGGCCCGCGCGCCCACAATTCGCCGATTTCGCCGGTCGGCAGTTCGCGGGTGCCATCCTCGCTCATGATCTTGAGGTCGGCCACCGCGACGGGCGGGCCGCAGCTGTCGGGGCGGTTGAGATAATCTTCCGAGGAATGTCCCGTCACCGTGGCCATGGTCTCGGTCATGCCCCAGCCATTTCCCGGCAGGGCGCCGAATTCCTCGCGGATCCTGCGTACCAGTTCGGGCGCGGCGGGCGCGCCGCCATAGGCGATCGCCTCGATACTGGAGAGGTCGTAATTCTTGCGCTCGGGATGTTCGAGCAATTGCCACGCGATGGTCGGTACCCCGCCGGTCGCATTGACCTTCTCACGCTCGATAATCTGGAAGGCTTCGACCGGGTCCCACCGGTACATGAAGATCATCGTATTGCCCGCGGCGATCGCCCCCATCAGGCCGGCGGAACAGGCGGTGACGTGGAACAACGGGATGACGGTGAGCGTCGTCTTGGGCACCGGCAGAGGAATTTCCTCGCCCCTGCGCAATACGGCGCAAGCGGCGCCAAAGCCGCTCGACATGATGTTGGTGCATAGATTGCGGTGAGTGCCGAGCGCGCCCTTCGGCTTGCCGGTCGTCCCGCTGGTGTAGAAGATCGTGGCATCGTCTTCCGGTGCGATATCGACCTCGGGCAGCGCGCGGGCGGGCAGTTCCTTGTACCCATTCGGCGCGCCGAGAATGTCTTCCAGCCGCATTGCGCTGCGAAGGTCGCCGTCATGACGAGTGACGAGCACGGTTTCGAGAGCCGGGCACGCGTCGCGATGTTCCTCGATCCTTTCCCAACGCTCCTCGTCGCAGATCAGGAGCTTGCTGCCTGAGTTGGCAAGACCATAGGCCAGTTCCCCGCCCGTCCACCACGCGTTGAGGGGAACGCAGATCGCACCGATCGTCACGGCGGCGAAGAACGCGACGGGCCATTCAGGCAGGTTGCGCATCGCCAGCGCGACGCGGTCACCCTTCCCGATGCCCTTCTCCTGCAATTCGTGGGCGAGCGTCGCGACCGCGCGGAACCAGGCATCGTAGGTCACCCGCTCGTCCTGGTAGATCGCGAATTCGCGATCCCCGTGCGATGCACCCAGCATGGCGATAGCGCGCAGGTTCGGCGGAGCATTCTTCCACACGCGGGTTTTGATCCTGCGAATGTCGACGTCCTCCATCTCGAACCGCATACCCGGCGCAGTCAGGATCGCCTTGCACTCCGCGCGGCTGCGCGCGGGCCAGTTCTCCGGCGGGCTCCAGCCAATGGCCGAGGCGAGATTCGCGGGCTTTGCCGTGCTAGCCATCAGAGCACCTCGAACAGGCCGGCGGCGCCCATTCCGCCGCCCACGCACATGGTGACGACCACGTACCTGGCGCCGCGACGTTTGCCCTCTATCAGCGCGTGGCCGACACAGCGCGCGCCGGTCATGCCGAACGGGTGGCCGATCGAGATCGAGCCGCCGTTTACATTGAGCCGGTCATCCGGGATGCCCAACTTGTCGCGGCAGTACAGCACCTGCACCGCGAAAGCCTCGTTCAATTCCCACAGGCCGATATCGTCGATCGACAGTTCGAACCGGTCGAGCAGCTTGGGGATTGCGAAGACCGGGCCGATGCCCATTTCGTCAGGCTTGGTGCCCGCGACCGCCATGCCGACATAACGACCCATCAGTGTAAGCCCGCGCGCCTTGGCGATCTCGGCCTCCATCAGCACGCTTGCCGATGAACCGTCGGCCAGCTGGCTCGCATTGCCCGCGGTAATCGTGTGGCCTTCGCCCATGACCGGATCGAGCTTCGCCAGCCCGTCGAGAGTGGTGTTGGGACGATTGCAGTCGTCCATCGCGATGGTGACCTGCTTTTGCGAGACTTCGCCGCTCTCGCGGTCCTTCACGTCCATGACGGTCGTGACTTCGATGATCTCGTCGTCCAGCTTGCCCGCTTCCTGCGCTGCGGCGGTGCGCTGCTGCGACTGGAGCGAATAGGCGTCCTGGTCCTCGCGGCTGATGCCGTAGCGCTTGGCGACGACTTCGGCGGTGCCGATCATCGGCATGAAGATGTCGGGATGCATTTTCAGCAGCTCTTCGTCGCGCTCCGCCTTGCCCGCATTGTTCCGAATGGCGGTGATCGATTCCACCCCGCCCGCAACGCAGATGTCCATCCGGTCGACGATGATCTGCTTGGCAGCCGTGGCGATCGCCATCAGTCCGCTGGAGCACTGGCGATCGATTGTCATGCCAGCGACATCGACGGGCAGCCCGGCACGCAACGCAATCTGGCGCCCCATATTGAACCCCTGCGCCCCGCCCTGGCTGGCGGCGCCGAAGATCACGTCCTCGACCTCGCCTCCATCGATTCCGGCGCGCTCGACAGCCGCCTCGAGCGACCATGCGCCCAGTTGCACCGGGTGGGTCGCGTTGAAGGCCCCGCGTATCGATTTCGCAAGCGGGGTACGGGCGGTGGACACGATGACTGCGTCGCGCATTTTTCCAGACATTCCTTTCCCTTGCGCCGACTCGTGGCGGCTTGGCTGCGATCTTGCCCGTCTCGTAGGGATCAGGCAAGCGCGATGAAAAATTTTCTGAAAGAAGGGTATGAGCCTTCACATCGCCGGAAAATCCATTACCCACGCTCGGATAAAGA
>JBARZK010000190.1:0-20270 GCA_049649965.1 Erythrobacter sp. | reverse complement strand
GTCGCAAGGGTGCGTGCTGCGCCGGAGACGACATTGCCGACGCGCGCGCCGTGGCCGATCGGCTGGGCATTGCGCACTACGTCTTCGATCACGAAAGCGCATTTCGCGAGGACGTGGTCGAACAGTTCGCGGACGAATATCTCGCCGGTCGCACCCCGGTGCCCTGCATCCGCTGCAACATGGGCCCCAAATTCACCGACCTGTTCCGCATGGCGCGCGAACTCGGGGCCGATTGCCTCGCGACCGGACACTATGTCCGGCGGATCGAGGCGGAAGGCGGACCGCACCTTCACCGCGCTCTCGATCCGGCGCGGGACCAGTCCTATTTCCTCTATGCCACGACGCGAGAACAGCTTGAATTCATTCGCTTTCCACTAGGCGGCATGCCGAAAACGCAGGTGCGTGAACTGGCCGAAGGTGCCGGGCTTCGCAACGCGGGCAAGCCCGACAGCCAGGACATCTGCTTCGTTCCCGACGGCAATTACGCAGGGATCGTCACAAAGCTGCGGCCCGAAGGCGGGATTCCCGGCGCGATCGTCCATGCCGCCAGCGGCAAGGTGCTCGGGGAGCACAAGGGCATCGTTCATTACACGGTCGGCCAGCGCAAGGGTCTCGATCTCGGCGGCCAGCCTGAACCGCTCTACGTCGTCGCCTTGAATGCGGAAAATCGCGAGGTCAAAGTGGGGCCAAAGCGGATGCTGGGGGTGACACAGGCTATACTGAAAGAGACCAATCGCATCGGTAGCGTGCCCCGGAACAAACCTCTGACCGCCAAGGTCAGGAGCCTTGCGAAACCCGTGGCCGTCACGCTCGAAGGAAAGTTGGGCGACGGGGCGACATGCGCTATCCGGTTCGCCGAACCCGAGCGTGGGGTGGCGCCGGGACAGGCTGCGGTAATCTATGCGGGCGATCGGGTCGTGGGCGGCGGGTGGATCGACACGACCACACCGGTTGCCGCCTAGGCGCTATTCGTCCCAGCTTTCCAGCACGCACCCATAGCCTTCGCGATAGGTCGCCGTGGTGCTGGTCACGAGCGGGAAACGCGCGGTCACGCTGCGCGCTTCGACATCGTCGCTTAGCGAGACCAGTTCCATTCCCGAAAGCTTGTCCTTCTCGCAATCTTCCAGGCTGCGCCCGCCGACGAACCGGCACGAGCACGCCACCCGCGCGGCATAGGACGTGCCGGCATCGGCATAGCCCAGCAGCGGCGTGCGATTGAACCATGCGAGCGCGACCAGTGCCAGGATCGCGGCGGCGAGGAACCACAGCATCATGCGCGATCGCGGCGAACGCCGGGTCCGGTGTTTGGTTGTTGCCAAGCGGAAATCCTTTTGGAATGGGGCGCGGTGATGTCGCAGATCCGCCCCCTTATCGCCGCCACGTTGCTGGTGCCAAGTCTTGTCGCGTGCAGCGAAGGCGCGCCGCCCCCGCCCGAACCGCTTACCGCAGAGGCGCTCGCCGCCATCGCACCTGATGCGGGCGCGCCACGCGACCAGCTCGCCCGTCAGGTCGACGACCTGTTCGCGATGGAGGACATTGGCGAAACGCGCGCGGTGGTGCTGATCGCCGATGGCGAGCTTGCTGCCGAGCGCTATGGCGAGGGATACGACGCCGATACCCGTTTCGTCAGCTGGTCGATGGCGAAAACCGTTACCGCCGTGCTGATCGGCATGCTGGTCGCGGACGGGCTGCTCAATATCGACGAGCCCGCCCCCGTCGACCAGTGGCAGCGCACCGGCGATCCGCGCGCCGACATCACCCTGCGCCACCTGCTGCAGATGCGCGCCGGGCTGCGCCATACCGAGGCGGGCAATCCGCCTTACGAATCGTCAGAGGTGCGGATGCTGTTCCTCGATGGGCGCGACGACATGGCGCGTTGGGCGCGCGAGCAGCCGCTGGAGGCCGAGCCGGGCGAGCGGTTCGAATATTCATCCAACACGACCGTGATCCTCGCCGATATCGCCGCAAGGGCGCTGACCGACAGCGAGGATCCCGAGACACGCCGCCGCGCTGTCGCCGACTATCTGCAAGAGCGGCTGTTCGGGCCGCTCGGCATGGAATCGATCGTACCCGAATTCGACGCGTCCGGCACGCTGATCGGCGGCAGCCTGATGCATGCGACCGCGCGCGACTGGGCGCGGTTCGGGGAATTCCTGCGTCTCAAGGGCCGGGCCCCGGGCGGCGAACAGCTGGTTCCGCGCCGCTGGGTCGAAGCGATGGTGACGCCAAGCCCCACGGCCGCGCAATACGGGTTCCAGACCTGGCTCAACCGCCCGCTGGAAGAGCCGCGCGAGGATGGCGGCCACCCCCTCTTCCCCGACCGCGCGCCGCAAAGCCTGTTCGCGATGATCGGCCATATGGGCCAGTACGTCTTCGTCTCGCCCGAACAGCGCCTGACGCTGGTGCGCCTGGGCCATTCCGACGACGCGGAACGCCCGCCGTTGCTGCAACAGGCGGCCGATGTGCTGGAACTCTACCCGCAGCGCTGAACCCGCTGCGATGATCCCGCCGCAACCACGCGATTTCAGAGGTAGAACGAGCCTTCGACCACGGTCACGCACGGGCCGCCGAGCCACGCGCGATCGCCGGCTTGGCCTTTCGCCAGCCGCAAGGTCAGGTCTCCGCCGCGTTCGCTGGCCTGATGGGCGGTGAAGCTGTTCCTTCCCATCCGCTCGGCCCAGAACGGAGCGAGCGCTGCATGGGCCGAGCCGGTGACGCTGTCTTCATCGACGCCCCATGCGGGCACGAACACGCGGCTGACGATGTCGGTGCCGGAACCGCCATCACCGCGCGCCGTGCAGATCGCCATGAGGTCGATGTCGCGCAGCTTGCCCATGTCGGGTGAGAGTGCGCGGACCTCCGCTTCGCTTTCGAGCAGGATGATCGCGGTCTGCTCCGCTCCCTCGTAGGAGAGGAAGGTTTCGCCGCGAAAGCCGATCGCATCGAGCAGGGCGGGCTGCGAACTGGGCTCCACCCGCGTCACCGGAAGGCCGAGCTCGTACAAGTCACCTTCGCGCACGACCTCGAGGACGCCTGCCTTGCGCGTCGAGAACGTCACGCTTTCGGCGTCGCCGAAGCGGTCGGGCGAGGACAGGACCACGTGGCCGCTTGCCAGCGTTGCATGGCCGCACAGCGCAACCTCGTCGGTCGGTGTGAACCAGCGCAATTCCCAGTCCGCCTCGCCGCTTTCGTCGGGGACGAGAAAGGCGGTTTCGGCGAACAGGTTCTCCGCGCCGATTTTTTGCAACACGTCGTCGGCCAGCCATCGTTCGAGCAGCATGACGGCAGCTTGGTTGCCGCCAAAGGGCTGCGCGCTGAAAGCGTCGACGTGCCAGTACGGAATTGCCTGCGTCATCGGATCCTCAAGGGTAAAGCAGCGTGTCGGTCCAGCGCAGGGCGTCTCCTGCACCTTCGAGCGTAAACAGGCGGCGGTCGTGCAGCCGGTTCTCACGGTCCATCCAGAACTCGATGCGTTCGGGTCGGCAGGTGAAGCCGGTCCAGTGATCGGGGCGTGGCACTTCGCCATCCTCGCCGTGGCGCTGCGACAGAGCTTTTACCCGGTCGAGGTAGTCCTGCCTGTCCGGCAGCGGGCGCGACTGGTCGCTCGCCGCGGATCCCACCTGGCTCTTGAGCGGGCGGGAGTGGAAATATCCATCGGCGCGTTCGGGCGTGACTTCGACGAGCGTGCCTTCGATCCGTACCTGGCGGCGCAGGCTCTTCCAGTGAAACAGTAGCGCGGCGTGCCCGTTGGCGCGAATGTCCTCGCCCTTGCGACTTTGGGCATTGGTGAAGAACGTGAAGCCGCCGGCCGGGGCCTCTTTGGTCCCGTGACCCTTCAGCAGCACCATGCGGACCGATGGACGGCCATCGCGCGTCGCGGTGGCGAGCGCCATCGCGTTGGGATCGTTGGGCTCGCTTTCTCCCGCGTCCTGCAGCCATTCATCGAACAGGGCGAAGGGATCGATGCCGGAAGGAATGCGGCTGTCGGCAAGCTGTGCATCGTCGAGGCGCGTCGTGTCGTCCATGTTCCTTGCGCTCCGTTTCGCCGGTGGCCGAGGATCTCGTCCGGCTCCTACCCGCGCCCGCTTATGGAGAAAAGGCCGGATTGCCCGAACGGCGGCGAACCCGTCCCTGCGGTGGCGACGTTCGACAAGCCCGCTTGCCTCGACGCACCGGCTCACCTAGCTAACACACCATGGCCGATCCCTATTCCACCCTTGGCGTGGCGCGCACAGCTTCCGAAAAGGAGATCAAGAGCGCCTATCGCAAGCTCGCCAAGGAGCTTCACCCGGACCGCAACAAGGACAATCCGAAAGCCGGGGAACGCTTTTCCGCCGCGACGCAGGCCTACGACCTCCTGTCGGACAAGAACAAGCGCGCCCAGTTCGACCGGGGCGAGATCGACGGCGACGGCAATCCGCTCAATCCCTTTGCCGGGATGGGTGGTGGCATGGGCGGCGGTACGCGCGGCTTCGGCAGGGGCGGGTTCGGCCAGGGAGGCACTTACGGTGCGGGTCCTGGCGCGGGCCAGCGCGGCGCCGGATATGGCGATTCCGAATTCGGCGGGTTTGGCGGCGATGACGTCGATCTCGGCGACCTGTTCGAAGGGCTGTTCGGCAGCCGCGCCCGTGAGCAGGAGCCTCCGCCGCGCCGCGGTTTCGGCACCCGGCCCCCGCCTCCTCCACCGAAGAAGGGTGCGGATATCCAGTACCGGCTCGCCGTGCCGTTCGTCGATGCGGCGGCAGGACGCGACCAGCGCATCACGCTGGCCGACGGCAAGGCGATCAGCCTCAAGCTCCCCGGCGGGGTCGAAGACGGCACGCAGATGCGCCTGAAGGGCAAGGGCCACGATGGTCCCGGCGGCAAGGGCGACGGGATCGTCATGGTGGAGATCACGCCGCACCCGTTCTTCCGGCGTGAGGGCGACAATATCCGCATGGACCTGCCGATCACGCTCGACGAGGCGATCCGTGGTGGCAAGGTCAAGTGTCCGACCGTGGACGGCCCGGTCATGCTGACGATCAAGCCGGGCACCGATGGCGGCACGGTCATGCGGCTTGGTGGCAAGGGCTGGACCAGGAGATCGCGTGGCGAGGGCACGAACCCCGCGCGCGGCGACCAGCTCGTGACGCTCGAAATCCAGCTGCCCAGGGATCTGTCCGCGCTCGAGGAAAAGCTGGGCGACTGGCGCGATCTTGCCGATCCGCGAGAGAAATTCGGGTTCTGATCCCGATGGCTGACCTTCGGTCGATATCGGGCCTGACGCCAACTGTTCGGGCGCCGGTTTGACCAAGCTGCAAAGCCTTCCGCCCCGGCACGAACGCGCGGTCGAATCGCTTTCGCCCGAAGCGCGGCGGGAACGCGCCCTGAACCACCGGCTTCACCTAGCGCGGGAACTGGGAGAGGAGGACACCGCGCAGGACCAGCCGGGCCTGCTGCGCCGCGTTTCGAACCGTGTGCGACCGGGCACGCGCGCCTTCGAAATCGCCAAGCGCACTTTGGTGGGGACCTACAGCAACGGCTTCATGTATGCCGGCAATCTCGCCTATCTTTCGATGCTGGCGATCTTTCCCTTCTTCATCATCGGCGCGGCCCTGTTCGAACTGATCGGCGGGCGCGAGGAATCCGCCCGCCTCATCGCGGTGGTGCTTGCGTCGATGCCGCCCACCGTGGGCGAAGCGATCGGGCCGGTCGCAAACGACGTGATCGAAGCGCGCGAGGGCTGGCTCTTGTGGTTCGGTGCGGCGGTCGCGCTGTGGACGGTATCGAGCCTGATCGAGACGATCCGCGAGATCCTGCGCCGCGCCTATGGAACCGAAGCGCTGCACGCCTTCTGGAAATATCGCCTGTTTTCCGCCGGCCTGATCCTGGCCGCCGTTGTCCTGTTGATGGTCTCGCTGTTCGCGCAGGTCGCGATCGGCGCCGCGCAGCAGGTGATCCTTGCAGGATTCCCGCAATTGTCCGAAGCGATCGCCACCTTGCGCCTCAGCCGCATACTGCCGGCACTTGGCCTGGGGCTATCGCTCTATCTGCTGTTCTTCACGCTGACGCCTTCGATCTACCGGGCGAAGACCTACCCGAAATGGCCCGGTGCCCTGTTCACGTCGCTATGGTGGCTTGGCGTCACCACCGCCCTTCCGCCGGTCCTGCGCACGTTCCTGACCTACGACCTCACCTATGGAAGTTTGGGCGGCATCATCGTCGCCCTGCTGTTCTTCTGGCTCGTCGGGCTCGGTCTCGTTATCGGGGCACAATTGAACGCCGCGCTCGCCGAGCCCGAACTGGACGATAGCAAGGGCGAGGAACCGGCGATCGCGGGCGTGGTGCAGACCGGCGCGCAGATCGGCGGCGGTGCGAACAGCGGACGGTTGGACGGAAGGTAGATGCGATGACGGATACGAGGCAGGAAGAACAGCCGATGCAAGGCAACCTGATGAAGGGGAAACGCGGGCTCATCATGGGCCTCGCGAACGACAAGTCGCTGGCATGGGGGATTGCCCGCTCGTTGCACGCGCAAGGGGCCGAACTCGCCTTTTCCTATCAGGGGGAAGCGCTGGGCAAGCGGGTCAAGCCACTCGCCGAAAGACTGGGCAGCGACTTCACCTTCGAATGCGACGTTTCCGATATGGACGCGCTCGATACGGCGTTCGCGACACTGAGGGAGCGCTGGGAAACGATCGATTTCGTCGTCCACGCGATCGGATTCTCGGACAAGTCGGAACTGCGCGGCAAGTACCTCGACACCAGCCTCGACAACTTCCTTATGACCATGAACATCTCGGCCTATTCACTGGTCGCGGTCGCACAGCGCGCTGCCGCGATGATGCCGCCGGTCGACGTGGCCGAGGACGGGACGCGCAGCGGCGGCGGCACGATCCTTACGCTGACCTATTACGGCGCGGAAAAGGTCATCCCGCATTACAACGTCATGGGCGTCGCGAAGGCCGCGCTCGAGACGAGCGTGCGCTATCTCGCCAACGATCTGGGACCTGACAATATTCGCGTGAATGCGCTCAGCGCCGGACCTGTGAAGACGCTGGCGGCGAGCGGGATCGGCGATTTCCGCTATATCCTCAAGTGGAACGAGCTGAATTCGCCGCTACGCCGCAACATCACGATCGACGATGTCGGCGGCGCGGGACTTTACCTCCTGTCCAACCTTTCCGCAGGCGTAACCGGCGAAGTCCATCATGTGGACGGCGGCTATCACGTGGTCGGCATGAAGCAGGAGGACGCCCCTGACATCGCGCTCGATCATTAGGTTTCGAGACTGAAGGGAAGGACCGGACCCGTCGGCGCCATTCACTTCACGCCAAAACCGCCCAGCACGATCCGCACCGTACGCAGGATGATGACGAGATCGAGCCACAGCGAGAAGTTCTTGATGTAGTAGAAATCGTAGCGCAGCTTGTCGTGAACCGACGTCAGGTCGGCGACATGGCCCTGGTTGACCTGCGCCCAGCCGGTGATGCCCGGCCGCACGATGTGGCGATAGGCGTAGAACGGCAGTTCCGCTTCATACCATTCTGCCAGCGCATGTGCCTCCGGTCTCGGGCCGATCCAGCTCATCTCGCCGCGCAGCACGTTGATCAGTTGCGGCACCTCGTCGATCCGATAGCGCCGGATAAAGGCGCCGACCCGGGTGATGCGGCCATCGTGGTCCTGCGTGACCGACGCGATCCGCTCGTCGCCACGCTGCTGGCTGCATTGCATCGATCGAAACTTGATGACCGTGAAGGGCGCGCCGCCCCGCCCGATCCGCGACTGGCGGAAGAAGACCGGTCCTGGAGAATCAAGCTTGATCGCGAGCGCCACCAATGCGCAGGGCAGCGCGACGAGCGGAAGCACGGCCAACGCGCAGAGCCGGTCGACGATCGACTTGATATCGGCGAAGGCACGGTTCGGGATCAGCGAGCCGAGCGAATTTTCCGATAGGTGCTCGATATCGACCTTGCCGGTCAGCGCCTCTTCGAGTTGCTTGAAGTGATAGACGGGGCAACCTTGCAAGGCGACGTCAGCCAGTGCCTGCTCCCATTCGGGTGGAAGGTCGGCGCGAAGATCGGCGACCACGCCATCGACCCGCCCTTCCAGCTTGAGACGCGGCGAATCCATCGGCACGAATTCGGCCCACCGGATGTGTTTCAGCCGGGTCGCATTGCCGATCGGAACCACCGCGTAGCGCGGCAGGCGACCCCGGACGAATGCGGACGCGAACAGAAGGGTGATCGCGACCGCGAGGACGAAGCTCGAAAGCAGGTAGGTGTTCGAATAATCGATGCGCAGCACGAGCACGGCGATCGCGGCCAGCGAATAGGTTCCGATGAAAATCGGCAGTTCGGTGGCGACCTGCACCACGCCCGGATAAACGCGCAGCCGGCGCGAAAGCACCAGCCCCGATCCGAACGCGGCAGCAGCCGCGACGATCGAGTTGGCGAAGTTGGTCTGGGTAAGTCCGCTATCCTGCAGCAGCAACACCACCAGGATCGGCAGGCCCAGCGCGACGAGCGACCCGAGGATCAGCTGGACCGTGAAGCGTTCGTTCAAGGAACGCCGTGTGCGCGGCATCAGGATCGAAGCTGTTTGCACCTGAAACGTCATAGATTGAGCGCCTTAGCACGCAAACAGTCTGCGCGCCGCCTCCTATTACCTCAGGATCGGAGGTTTGCACACGGGCGTTGCACGCGTCGGAAAAGACCGGCGAGAGCGTGGGTCACGCCTCCGGCCTTCGGTCGGCAGGCATCGCGTCGTGCTTGCGGATGAACACGCACAGCCCCTTGTCGAGTTGCGGCGGGAGGAGGCGGTGCAGCAAAGCCTGCGCCCTATAGATGCCGCGCCGGCCGAAATGATAGGTCGGCGTTGCCGAGGTGCGAAAGCAGAAAACGTCCGCGTCCGCTCCGAAATGGCGCTTGATGTCCGTGGGAGTGTTGAGCGTGTAGGTGGTCGGGAAGACGTCCGCTTCCTTGCGGCCGGGCTGGACGAAGCGCAGCACCCTTGCATGCAGGTCGTTGGGCACGAGGCGCGAAAGCAGCGCGAGATAGCCCCATTTGTTCGGCGTGATCGCACAGATCCAGCCACCCGGCTTAGTCACCCGCAACAATTCTCCCGCCGCCCACCGTGGATCGGGCAGATGCTCGAAGACGTAGCGCGAAACGACGAGGTCGAAGCGTGCATCCTCATAGGGAAGCGGCCCTCTCGGCTCGAACGTTTGGGCGCGGTCAAGCGTGCGGTTCGTCTCGACCACCGGATCGACATCGCAACCGTCCACGAATTCGCAGCGGCCCCTGAAATCCTGCAGCCACCGGCGATAGCGCGAAGGATCGTCCTCGAACCATTCGCCACGCCCTGCTCCGAAATCGAGAACCGTATGTTCGGGTTCCAAGAGCGCGGCGACCTGCGTGAAGAACATCACTTCGGGATCGAGATGCGAGAAGCCGGACACGCGCGCTTCGGGATGGAACGCCTGATCCATCGCCAGCTGGCGGCCCGCTTTCGCGTAGTCGATCGTATCGATGTCCGACGCGCTTGAGCCTGCGCCGGGCGATAAGGGGCGATCACCCATCGCGAGCATCCACGGGCTTGCCGCCCAACCCCTCTGCATGGCGGATCAGTGCCGTTTCGATCTGGGCGGCCGCCGCCTCCACGGAAAACAGCCGCTGCGCGAGGCCCTTCGCCCGCTCGCCCATGTTCGGGAGATCGGCTTCGGAAACGAGTTCGCGCGCCAGCGCCGCCAGGTCGCGTCCGGCCGGCTCGGTCGAGATCCGCCCAACGCGCTCCTCCTCGACCAATGCGATCATGTCGTTACCTGGATTGACGCTCGCGAGAACCGGCAGCCCCGCATGCGCATAGGCTATGAACTTGCCGGGAATATTGTGCCACGAGTGGCGGTGATCGAGGCAGACCATTCCGACATCGACCTGTGCGAACAGTCCGGGCATTTCATCGATCCCGATCTCGTCGTGAAACACGCAATTGTCGAGCCCGCGCCCGTCCGCCAATTCGCGAAGCCGCGCGACCTCCGATCCCCGCCCGACGAAGGCGAAGCCGATGTCCTTCTCTTCGCGAAGCGCCGTTGCGAGGTCGAGCAATTTGTCCATGCCCTGCGCAATGCCCATGTTGCCGGTATAGGCGAAGACCTTGCGTCCGGCCAAAGGTCCGCGCGCCAGATCGATCGAGCACCGGCCTACGTCGCCAGACTTGGTCCAGTTCTGCAGCACCTCGACGTCCTTGCCGTTCGCAATCGCATCGCCGAAGAATGCGAGGTTGCCCGGCGTCTGCACCCCGATCGTATCGGCTGCGCGGTATTGTCCGCGCGCGATCGCCTGCAAGAGGCGGTAGGCCGGGCCGCGTCTCATCAGGCCGAGATCGGCAGCCCATTCCGGGAAAATGTCGCGCAGGACGAGATAGCCGGGTGCGCGGGACCTGGCCTTCAGAAAGCGGGCGAGCGGTCCGAAGAATATGCTGGGGGAATACCACACGACCCCTTCGAACCCGCTTTCATCGACAGGACTCGATCGCAGGCGCCGCCGCATCAGGAACGGCATCGCCAGTTCCGCTGCGAGCCGCACCGAATACGCCCTGTCGCGTGTTTCCGCAGTCTTGAGCCGCACGACCCGGACCCCGTCCGCGTTCTCGATCGCATGGCCTTTCGCAATCCGGGGAGCGGGGACCAGCACCGTCACCTCGTGCCCGCGCCGCGCCATCTCGACCGTGAGATCGCGCATGAGGACGGCGCCCGAAGAGCGCATCGGCGGGAATGCATCGGTTACGAAAGCGAGCTTCATGGAAGCGGCAGCGCTCAGTATCGCTTCCACACGACGCGGTTCACGTAATCGGTGTAGCTGTGGATCAGGCGCACGACTTTCGCCGAGACGTTGGGCATGGAATAATCGTCCGGTCGCCGGATCACCCGCTCATCGCCGCGCGGTTGATCGGCCAGGATGGCGAGCGCCTGCATCACCCTTTCCGACCCGAGCCCGACCATCATTACGGCCGCCTCTTCCATCCCCTCAGGCCGCTCGTGCGCCTCGCGCAGGTTGAGCGCGGGGAAGTTGAGGATCGAGGCTTCCTCGCTGATCGTCCCGCTGTCGGAAAGCACGGCGCGCGCTTCGACCTGCAACTTGTTGTAATCGGTGAAGCCAAGCGGTTTCAGCAACCGGATCCGCGGATCGAGTTCGATGCCGGCCTGTTCGATCCGGTTGCGGGTGCGCGGGTGGGTGGAGACGATCACCGGCTGCTCGAACCGTTTCGCCACCGCATTCAACGTTTCGACAAGCGCCGCAAAGCTCCTTTCAGGCTCGATATTCTCCTCGCGGTGCGCGCTGCCGAGGAAGTATTCGCGCGGCGAAAGGTCGAGGCGCGCGAGCACATCGGATGCCTCGATCCTGTCGCGATTGTGCTCGAGCACCTCGAACATCGGACTGCCGGTCTTTATCACAAGGTCCGCCGGCAGCCCTTCGGCAAGCAGGTATTCGCGCGCGATGTCGCTGTAGGTGAGGTTCACATCGGCGGTGTGATCGACGATCCGGCGATTGATTTCCTCCGGCACCCGCTGGTCGAAGCAGCGATTGCCCGCTTCCATGTGAAAGGTCGGGATCTTGCGGCGCTTGGCCGGAATGACCGAGAGGCAGCTATTGGTGTCGCCCAGGACCAGCAGGGCCTCGGGCGCATGCTCCGCGAGCACGGGGTCGAGGCGAGCGATGACCTGGCCGATCGTTTCAGCCGCGCTGGCACCGGCAGCGTCGAGGAACACGTCGGGCATCCGCAAACCGAGGTCGTCGAAGAAAATCTGGTTGAGTTCGTGATCGTAATTCTGGCCGGTATGGACGAGCGTGTGGTCGCAATACTCGTCGAGCGCGGGCAACACGCGTGACAGGCGGATGATCTCCGGCCGGGTGCCGATCACGGTCATGACCTTGAGCTTGTTCACGACGCCTCGGCCTCCAGCGACCGGGCCACCGTGTCGGGCCGCTCGGGTTCGAACAGTTCGTTGGCCCATAGCACCACGATCATCTCGTCTTCGCCGGTATTGGTGATGTCGTGCACCCAGCCGGGAATGGTGTCGACGACTTGCGGATGCTTGGCAGAGGTGGCCAGTTCGAAGGTTTCGCCGGTGACCACGTGGCGAAAGCGGAACAGGGCACTGCCCGCCACAACGAGGAACTTCTCGGTCTTCGTATGATGATAGTGACCGCCGCGCGTCACGCCGGGGTCCGCGGTGAAGAACGAGACCTGGCCCGATCCCTCGGTCCGCAGCATCTCGGCAAAGCGGCCGCGCGGATCGGCGTGAACGGTGAGGTCGTAAGCCGCCTTTTCGGGAGGCAGATAGCTTACATACGTGGCATAGAGCGCGCGCGAGAGGCCGGTTCCGACCCCATCGAGGGTCAGCGTGTCCGGGATTGCCGCATAAGCGCGCATCCGGTCCGCCACGAAGCCGACCGTCGTTTCGTAAACCGGCGAGACCTCCGGATGGTGGACGCCCGCGGAATGGTCTGCACGCCCGATCCAGTCGAGGATCTCGTCCACCACATCATCGATATAGACCAGCTTCAGCGCAGCGTCCGGGTCGTTGACCGGCAGGTCGAGCCCGCGCGCCGCGTTGTGGGCGAAAGTGGCGACGACGGAATTGTAGTTGGGTCGGCACCACTTGCCGAAGATGTTGGGCAAGCGGTAGATCGCGGCGTGGCCGCCCCCTTCGCCATACACCTCAAGCGCGGCCTCACCCGCTTTCTTGCTGCGGCCATAGGGATTGTCCCACTCCGCCTGGATCGAGGAGGCGAACAGGATCGGTGGCCTGCTTTCCCTGGCGGCTGCGGTCTCGGCCACATCGCGCGTAAGACCTGTATTGACCACATCGAACTGCGCCGGATCGTCGGGCCGGTTTTCGCCAGCGAGATGCACGATCCGGTCGGTCTGTCCGACCAGCGCCCGAAGGTCCTGCGCATCGGTGCCACGCGTGAAAGGCAGGACCTCGAACCCGTCGAGTTCCGCCAGCCGCACGGCGAGATTGCGACCAACGAAACCGTCCGCTCCGGTCACGAGGATCTTCACACGCCCGCTCCGACATCGACCTGCTCGCCGCCCTCGAGCTGGCGGATCAGCGGCAGCTTGCGCAACAGGTCGCGCAGCGCGCCGCCTTCCAGTCGCTCGGTGTTGTGGGAATTGTACTCGCCGGCGCGCGAGATACGGGTTTCGCCTTGTTCGAAATATTTCCCGTAATTGAGATCGCGAAGGTCGGGCGGCACCCGGAAATAATCGCCCAGGTCTTGCGCAGCGACCATTTCCTCCCGGCTCAGCAGCACCTCGAACAGCTTTTCGCCGTGGCGCGTACCGATTTCGCGCAATTCGTGCTCCGGTCGCCCAGCCAGATCGCGCAGCACGCGCGCTAGCTCATCGATCGTGGCGGCCGGCGCCTTTTGCACGAAGGTTTCGCCCGAATTCCCATGCTCGAATGCGAACATGACGAGATCGACGGCGTCCTCCAGCGTCATCATGAAGCGTGTCATCGCCGGATCGGTGATCGTGATCGGGCGGTTTTCCTGCAACTGCTCGACGAACAGCGGGATGACCGAACCGCGCGACGCCATGACATTGCCGTAGCGGGTGACCATGATCCGCGTGTCCGGCGCGTTGCGCGAGGCGGCGACGGCGACCTTTTCCATCAGCGCCTTGGACATGCCCATCGCGTTGATCGGATAGACCGCCTTGTCGGTGCTGAGGCACACGACCTTCGCGACCTTGTTCTGGATCGCCGCGCGGATGGTGTTGTGGGTTCCCTCGACATTGGTCTTGAGCGCTTCCATCGGGTGGAATTCGCAGCTCGGTACCTGTTTGAGGGCCGCAGCGTGGAAGATGTAATCGACCCCACGTGTCGCCCCGAGGACGGAATCGTAATCGCGGACGTCGCCGATATAGAACTTGAGCTTTTCATGCGCGTAACGGCCGCGCATGTCGTCCTGCTTCTTCTCGTCGCGGCTGAAGATGCGGATTTCGGCAAGGTCGGAATCGAGGAAACGACGCAGCACGGCATTGCCGAAAGAACCCGTGCCACCGGTGATGAGCAGGGTCCGGTCGGTGAACTGAGAGCCTGTCATGTCGTTACCGCGATCCCGTCAAGGGCGGACCATGTCGCCGCCGCCGTCTCGTTCCAGTCGTAGCGCCCCGCACGCCGCGCGGCGGCCCGGGCAAGCGTTTGCGCATGGTCGCTGTCAGCCAGCACACGCTCCAGCTCTCGGGCGATTTCGCCGGGGTCGTAAGGCGAAAAATAGGCCAAGTCCACACCGCCGAACTCCGGCATCGGCGCCACATCGGAGGCAATTACGGGCCTGCCTGCGCCCAGCGATTCCAGCAGGATGTTGGGGCAGTTTTCGCAGCTCGAAGCGAACACGATGGCGGCCGCGTTGCGATACCATGCCGGCAGGTCCTCGTAGGGAACCTTCCCCACCAGCTCTATCCGGTCCTCGAGGCCGTTCTCGGCAATGAAATGTCGCAACTTTTCGGCAGGTTCGTAATTGGTCTCGCCGACGAGCAGGAGGCGATGCGATGCGCGAAGCAATTCCGGGAGCGCAGCGTAGGCCTGCGTGACTTCGAAATGATGCTTGTACGCCTCGAACCGCGATACATAGAGGATGTAGGGCTGCGAGCCGCTGGCAGCCGGGCGGGGCAGGTCGCGGGCCGCAGTCAGGAACGCTTCGTTGATGCCATGGGGAATGGTCTTTGCCCGCGGGGGCGATATGTGTTCCTCGATCACGTCGCGAGCGAAATCGGAAATGAAAATCGTTAGGTCGGCGTTCTTCATGCTCCGTAGCATCTGACCGCGCAGGATGCGATTGCGCCATTTCTGCATGCCGGGAGGCAGCTGTGCCAGCGCCTTTTCGTCGAATGGGAGCATGTTGCGAAACATCGTTGCGGTCCCACAGCCTCGCGGCGGGACGGTGTTGACGAGGCCACCGGGGCAAAACAGCAGTTCGGCCCCGAACCTGCGCAATTCGCGCGGAAGCACGAACCGCTCCCACAAAAGCCGCGTGAGCGGATTGGTGACCGGTATTTGCGTCCGCCCGCGTTCGATGCGGGGATCGTGGGGCAGGTCGAGACCTTCGGGTGCGTAAACCAGCGCTGCGAAGTCCGGATCGTCCGGGAGCCGCGCGAGCAAGTTCCTCAGATAGGTCTGCCCCCCTCCGATCCGCGCTGCGAAGGCGTTGATGACAATCCGCATTTGCTGCCTCAACGCATCCGGCGCGCGGCGTGCCGGTCGACGACCCCGGCGCCTCCCCGTGCCTCGGCGATTGCTTGCGGCTCGGGAATGAGCACGAGCGCGATCCGCACGGCGAGCAATGGAATGAGCTGGGTGAGCACGAAGCCGAGCGCGATGTTCGTGAACTCGCCCACCATCAGCGCCACACCGGCCCATAAAGCGTGGAGATAGATGACGAGGTCGACGGCGAACAACCGGTCGCGGATGCGGCTGGGATCGCGCAGCAAGCGCGAATACCAGCGGATCAGACCGTGAAACAGCAGGCCGTAACTCACGAAGAACCCGCTAATCCCGGCTAGGTAGCCGAAATTGATGATCCATTCCCCCAGGAATGTGGGCGTCAGGTTGGACAGGCCCTGCCAGGCATTGCCGGCATAGTTGATGGTGAAGAAGACGCCGCCGGTATCTGGCTTGTCCGGATAGATTTCCCGAGGAATGGCGTTGGTGAAGAAGGACAGAAACGTGCTGCCTTCGGCCAGGATCAATTGCGGCGCACGGGTGATGTAGTCGAGCGGTTCGATCCCGTAGAAGAAGGAATTGAGGCTGAAGCTTTCCGTCGATGTCGCAAGGCCGGTGGTCAACTGGCCGTCCTCGAGCTTGAGGTTGCTGCGCGCCACGCCAAACAACGAGGCGGCGCCGACCAGGACGACGACGAGGCCGGAGGCAGCCGGAATGCCGATCGGCCGCTTGAGATAATGGAACGCGATCGCCAGCAGCGCGAGGATGTTGAGCATTCCCCCGCGCGAACCCGTACCCAGGCCCAGGAAGAACGTGATCGCGAAATGCAGAGCGAAGAGGCCCCACCACCAGCTCTCGCGCCGCCGCACCAGTCCGATGGCGAAATACGCGACGTTGAGTGTGCTCATCAGGCCGATCAGCGTTCGCGCCCAGCCATAGCCGCTCCAGTCCTGCACCCTGGTCTCGATCGAACCGACATAGGCCGCAATCCCGCCCAACTCGTTGATCATGTAATACTGCGCGAAGATCGAGGGGCCTGACAGCGCCCACAGGACCAGCACGGAATAGACGTCCCGGGATTGCGGCAGAGGAACTGTGATGGTTTCCCGCGTGCTCGTCAGGTATTGCACATGGCTCGCCTCGTTCAACGTGGTCAGCACAGCAAGGAACAGCGGCACCGCCATCAACCCGGCAACGACCGTCGTTGGCGGATCGAAAAACGCGCCGACATGGAAGAGCAGGTAGAAGGCGAGGAAGAACTTCGCGGGCGAAAACGTGTCCGAATTGGACGTAACGGCAACCGCGCCGCCGATAATCATGAGGATGGCGATAATCAGCAGCATGGCATCTCGCGGCGCGTTCGCATCCTTCTCATGCGAGCGGTCTGCATCCGCTCATTCCTTCGACCGAAATGCGCGCCAGGCCAGGCGCCATCGCTCGCTACCTTCGCGAAGCGCCGCGCGGCGTTCGGCAGCGGGGATAGCCGTAAAGACCAGCAACGCAACCGCTATGAGACCTAGTGCGAGCATCGTGGCCATCGCGCCAGCCTGTGTCACTAGGGGCTGGCCCGCATTGCCATCGAACAACGCATAGGCGGCGCCCGCAAGGCCGAGCGAAGCGACGCCCGCAAGGATCAGCAGGCGCAGGGAAAAAGCCGTCGCGAACAAAGTGTTGCTCATCACGCTTGCGGCAAATCCGCGTGTCATGGCGCTCGCAAGAAAGGCGATCATGGCGCCCACCACCCCAAGAGCCGGTGCGAGTGCGGCCAGCAATGCGAGATTGACGGCTGCCGCCATCAGCGCGACGGTCACCAGCTTTCCCGTCTTGCGCGACCCGTGAATGCCGATCGAGGCGAGATTACCGATGCCAAGCCAAAGCTGCCCCATCACGAACCCTCCACAAAGGACCACGGCTGCGGCGTATTCGGTCGGCGCGAAGATCGCGACCAGAACGGGACTGAGGGCGATCGCCACCGAAGCGGCGAGCACCATCGCGACGACATAGCATTTCAGCACGTCACCATAGGCGGAGGCGGGGCGATCGGGATCGTCGAGCATCCGGAACGCCCAGGGCTCCCAGGCCAGCCGGAAGGCATAGACGAGGAAGCCGAACAGCGCGGCGACGCGTATGCCGATACTGGCGATCGCGACATCGGTCAGCGTGAAGAACGCCGCGAGCACGATACGTGCGCCGTTGTTCTGCACCCAGTTGAGGAAGACCGGCGCGGTCGTGGGGACCGAAAAAGCGAGCATTCGCCGAACGAGGGCCGCAGACGGCCAATCTGCGGGTATCTCCACGAAGGTTCGCGCCCATGCAGCACCGATGCCGATGATCTTGCCGCAAAGCACTCCGGTCAGGGCGCCCGCGACGCCCCAATCGAATTGCACCAGCAGAACGAAACTCAAGGTAGCGGCGACAAGCACGTCGGCAAAAGTCACGAAGCCGAAAAAGACAGGTCGGTCGTCGAAACGCAGCAAGACCAGCTGGATGCCAAGCACCTGTGTCGCGACCGCTATCGCGAGCACCATCGGTAGCAGCGCCGCGAAGTCATCGGGCAGCAGGCCCGCCAGCCATGAGAGTCCCGCAACGATGCCCAGCAGCAGCGAGCCTCCCGCCGCGATGACGAATGCGGCCCAGCGCAGTTCGGGAAGGCGCTTTTCGCGCTTGGCGACATGGTATTCGCGCAGCACCGCCGTTTCGCTCTGCAGACCCGCCAGGATCGTCAGCAATCCCGCCGCGGCCAGTAGAAATTCGAGCTGCCCATATTGCCCGATCGACAAGGCCCGGGTGTAGAGCGGGACGAGGAACACCATCACGAGCCGGCTCGCTGTCCCCGCGAGGCCGTAGACCACGAAATTGCGTATCGCGTTCATCGAGGATGGCCGCGTGCGGTCTTCGCAGCGAAAGCGTTCACCCCGTCCGCTCGTAGATTTCGAGCTTGCCGAAATTCCGCTCGACCATGTGCCATCCCGTCGGCGGCCCCCATTGGGGCAGGAATTCCTCACGCACGGTGCGATCGACGATCAGCGTGTCGACATCGCGCAATTCCGCGCTTTGTTCCAGTCGCGAAAGGTCGACGCGCGGGTAATCCTCCAAGCCCTTCATCGCAGTCTTGTGCGCCTCCCCCGACATCCACGGAAGCAGGCAGGTGTGCGGTGTCTGGATCATGATCCGGTAGGGCGGGACGGCATGATAGGGATAGACCAGCACCGTACGTTCTTGCTCAGCACTCTCGAGATAGTCCATCGCCGCATGCTCGCTACGCTTCGCTTCGGGATCGACCGATCCGCGCAGGAACAACCGTTCGCCCAGCGATATCGCGAGGCCATAGGCTATCGCGAGCCAGACCAGCACCATCAAACCCTGCGTCGCGCACAGCGCCACGAACAGCATGTTGGACCATATCGAAACGTGGCTGAGATACCGCTCAGCCTGACCTATGAAAAGGAAGTACTTGAGACTGGTAAGCGCATAGATCGCCGCCGCGCTGGCCACCAGGGGGCCGAAGGGAGTCGGGATTGCTTCGCCACCGACCAGCGCAAGTGCAGCTAGGATCGCGGTCGCCACGAAGTGGGGAGCGCGAAGGATCACCCCGGTGATCGAATTGCGCGCGAACCACACGAATACGAGGCGACGCACGTTCTGCGCAAGGGATTTGTCCGGGGACCATTGGCGCAGGTGCTTGATCGCATTGCGCGCCTGGATCGGCATGCGCCCCTCGCGCAGTTCGGATGCGTACCAGACTAAATGCGCGACCTGCTGGCGAACCTGCGAAGCGAAATTCCCCTTCGACACCAGCTGAGCCAGCAGGAAGGCGAGCACCCACGCGATGGCAACCTTGATGCTGGCGGCGAACAGGGCGGTCAGCGGCGTGACGAAGACCACGACCTGCACGCCGAACTTGCTCCCCAGCAGCACCGCTGCGAGCAATGCCGCCCCGATGCCGACTGCCAGCCAATCCGGGATCGGCACGGCCAGGAGCAACACCCCGAGCGCGAGCGGGTACAGCACTTCGGAAAACAGGCGGGTGGTGAAGTTGAGCACCCGGGGCCCGATCATCAGCTTGGTGAACCACAAGGGTGTGAAAACGTAACCGAGCGCGCCGAGCATTGCCCATTCGGCCGGCAGTCCGGCGAGTAAGGCGAGCCCGATGGATATCCCGAGGAAGGCGGTTTCGATCAGCGGATTGATCAACCGGTTGTGCCGTAGGAGGAAGCCGTTGGGCAGATGGCTATAAGTCCAATGCGGCAGAAGGGGATAATAGAAGTCCTGTGCGCCGATAACCTGCGGACGGATCGGCTGGAACGGCCCGCGTCCGCTGCGCTGCACGGCGAAGGTCAGGTACAGATGACCCCAACTGTCGAACGTCATCGGATCGCGCGCCTGCAGGAAAACGCGATGCGCGCAGTTCAGCAGCACGATCAGCGCAAGGGCGAGCAAAGCGTGTTCGGATAGCCACGCGAAGACGGTTTCGAGTGCCACTAGATGCCTCGCAACCGGGCAATCGCGAGGAAACAGCTTTCGGCGCGGGCAAGCGGAGATATCGGGTCGAAGGGCATCAGGGACGGCTCGTCGGCGCAGCTAGCCGGACGTCCAGCGCCTCGATCACGATTTCGCCGCGCGAAGGTCCGCGAGGCGCTGCGACCTGCAATTCGAGAATCTGCATCGGGCAGTCCGGTGGCAACGAGAATCCCATCGCACCTGCCGAAACCTGCCTCGTTTCTATCTGTTGCCATGCTCCCCCATTCTCGCATTGCACCGTCCATCGAAAGTCCGACGAGCCCGATGCGGTCACGCCGCTTGGGGCCTGCGTAGAGCGGCGTTCGGTCAATGTATAATTCCCGGTAGGCAGAAATAGCGCACGACGCAGGACCGGCTGCCCGTCATCACTGTTGGCGGTAAAAGCGAGCGCGCCGAACCCGCCGCTGGCGGTTTCGCCCAACTGCGCCCCCGCGGTGCCGGATTTGACCGGTGACCAGCCGAGCAGGCCTAGGCCGGGGCGGGCGGTTTCACGCGTTATCCCGGCGTCGCGCAAGATGGGGAGCTCTTCAGGATATTGCAG
>JBARZK010000189.1:0-11570 GCA_049649965.1 Erythrobacter sp. | reverse complement strand
ATCGTCATGGGTGCCTGGCATTTCCTGCGCCAGCAGAAGGAACGGCTCGCGTTTCCCTACGGCGTGGCGATCGCGTTCGGCGGGCTGTGGATCCTGTATCCACGCCTGATCGCCGGTCCGGGCATGGCCTAAGGCTTTGCCGTGAACTCCATTTTAACCAGTTCGGACGTAACGATCGCAACCATACCCGCCCGACAACTTTCACCGGGCCGAAACGAGGGGGCTTGATTAGCCATGGATAGGAAGAAACTGGTTCTGCTGCTTGGTGCGCTGGTCATCGCGATCGGTAGTGCACTGCTTGCGCGCAGCATGTTCGCTGGCGACAGCGCGCCGTCGGCGCAGGCCGCCGTGGAGCCCACCGGACCCAAGGTGCTGGTCGCCAATCGCGCCCTGCCCGCCGGCACCATCATCACGGCGGATGCGATGGGTTACCAGAGCTGGCCGGAAGAGTTGGTCAAGGACGCCTATTTCATCGACGGCGAGGCCGACATGGCCCAGCTGCTCGGCACCGTGGTTCGCTATCCGATCACGGCGGGCGAGCCGGTGACCCAGGGTTCGCTGGTGAGCCCCGGCGACCGGGGCTTCCTCGCTGCAGCGCTTGGCCCGGGCATGCGTGCGGTTACCGTTCCCGTCTCGGCGCAGACCGGTGTGGGCGGCTTCGTCTTCCCGGGCGACCGTGTCGACATGGTGCTGACCCAGACGATCGAGGGTGAAGGCCTTCCGCTCAAGGCCGCGGAAACGGTGCTGCGCAATTTGCGTGTGCTGGCGACCGACCAGACGACCGAACAGGTGACCGACGAACAGGGCAAGACCGTGGTTCGCGCCTTCCGCACCGTCACGCTCGAAGTTACGCCCAAGATCGCCGAACAGATCGCCGTAGCGCAGACCGTGGGTGAACTGACGCTGGTCCTTCGCTCGATCGCAGACAACCGTGTCGAACTGGAACGCGCAATTGCCGATGGCGATATCGTGATCCCCGACGATGCCACTCCCGAAGAGGAAGAGCGCATCCTGCGGGCCGCAATGGGCCAGCCGGTCGCGAAGGGTTCGACCGTGTCCACCGGTGGCGACATCTCCCGCTTCCAGCGCACCACCGTCCCCCCGCAAGACCGCGGCAACGGCGGCGGCCAGGCCACTCCGGCAGCGCCGGGCGTGTCCGCCCAGGTCGGCGGTGCCCCGGTCTACAACGGTCCGACCGTCCGGGTGACGCGTGGCAAGGCGACCGACGAAGTTCCGGTCGGCTCGGCCAACAGCACCCGCACCCTGCAGGGCGCCGGTGAGGTCGAGATCGTGCCCGCCAACATGCCTGCGCGCTGAGGGAACCTACGATGAACAGCCGCACAAGCAGTATCGACCATTCCAAGCATACGCCCAGGGATACGGGGGCCGCGGTGACGGCCATGCGAACGGGAAAATTCAAGAGGGGCCCGAACATGAAAGCCAAGTCTTTTGCAAAGTCGCTGATGGCCGGGCTGATCGCCCTGCCGATGGTGGCTGCTCCCACCGGAACGGCCACGGCCCAGCAGGTCATCAGCCCGAGCCAGGAGATCGTAATCTCGATCGGACGCGGTGAACTCATCACCATCCCCGGTTCGATGACCGACGTGTTCGTCGCCAACGAAGCGATTGCGGACGTCCAGGTTAAGTCGCAGCGCCAGCTCTACGTCTTCGGACGGGCCGGCGGCGAGACCACGATCTACGCCAGCAACGCTCGCGGCGACGTGATCTTCTCGGCCAATGTGCGGGTCGGCTCGAATATCGGCAGTATCGACCAGATGCTCGCGCTTGCCATGCCGGAGGCAAAGGTCAGCGTCGCGACGATGGGCACGAACACCGTGCTGCTTACCGGCACCGTAGCCGCTCCCGAGGACGCTGCCGAAGCGGAACGCCTCGTCCAGGCCTTCGTCGGTGAAGACGCCAACGTTATCAGCCGCCTCAAGACGGCCACGCCGCTTCAGGTCAATCTCAACGTCAAGTTCGCGGAAGTCAGCCGCAGTCTGCTTCGCACGCTTGCCGGCAACGTTACGACTTTCGACGCGTCGACTGGCGGCTTTCGCGGCGCCATCGGCACGGGCCGGGAGCTCGCGGTCGGGGATTACAGCCTGGATGGACCATTGGCGGCCGGCGGGGGCGTGGTCGGTGCTACCGGCCAGCGCATCGCACGCGACGCGGCGGGGATCCCGATCCTGGACGAGAACGGGGCCTTCACCTTCGAAAACGTACCCGGTGTCGGTGTGGACTCAAGCCCGGGAACCACGATTGCCGGTCTTGGCCGTCTCTTCGGGCTCGACGTGCTGGGCGCGCTCGACATGTCGGAACGCCTCGGACTGATCACCACGATTTCCGAACCAAATCTTACGGCGTTGTCAGGCGAAACCGCAACGTTCCTAGCGGGCGGCGAATTCCCGATCCCGATCTCGCAGGGCCTCGGCAACGTGGCCATCGAGTATCGCGACTTCGGTGTGAGCCTGTCCTACACCCCGACCGTGCTCGCCAACGGCCGCATATCGATGCGCGTGCGACCTGAGGTCTCCGAGCTGTCGAGCCAGGGCTCTGTCACGCTTAACGGCTTTCAGGTTCCGGCCCTCACCATCCGACGGACGGAAACGACCGTCGAACTGGGTTCGGGTCAAAGCTTCATGATCGCCGGCCTGATGAGCGCCAACTCGCAGAACGCGCTCGACAAGGCGCCTGGTCTTGGCGACGTGCCGATCCTCGGCAACCTGTTCCGTAGCCGCGAATTCCGCCGCGGCGAGACCGAGCTCGTGATCGTGGTTACGCCCTACTTGGTCAACCCGGTGGACGCGAGCGAGATCAAGCTCCCGACCGACGGCTACCGTTCGGCCAACGAACTGCAGCAGTTCCTCGGCTACCTGAACAATGACGGCGAAAGCGGCGTTGAGCGTCCGATGCCGCGGGCGGCGGGCGATACGCCTCCCTCGCCCGACGTCAGCGGCGTCGATCCGGCCGCGATCGTTCCGAACGGGCCATCGAAGCAGCCTGAACAGCGCCGCGTCGAAGATGAGAGCAATCGCAATCGCGACCGCCAGGCCGACGCCACCGCGCCCGGCTTCAGCCTCTAAACCCGCAACGCGAAAGGTTCATCCCATGAACACTGCCTACAAGAAAAAGCTGATGGGCGCCGTTGCCCTCGGTCTTGGTCTCACTGTCGCGGCCTGCGGCGGAATGCCCGAAAACCGTTCGCTCTATTCGACCAAGCAACCCGTGGTCGAGCGCACCAACTACACGCTCGATCTCAACAGCACAGCCTCGGGCCTGCCGATTTCCGAACAGCAGCGGATGCTCGGCTGGTTCGAGACGATGGACCTCGCCTATGGCGATCGCATCACCGTCGAGGACCCGGCCGCCAATCCGGCAGTCGGCGATACGGTCAGCGAGCTTGCCGGTCGCTACGGCCTGATGGTGAGCGAAGTCGCGCCGACGACCAACGGGTATCTCGAACCGGGACAGGTGCGTGTCGTCATCACCCGCACCACCGCCTCGGTTCCTGAATGCCCGGACTGGTCGGCCAAGTCGGACATGAACTACGCCAACGCCAGTTCGCCCAATTACGGCTGCGCGATCAACAGCAACCTCGCCGCGATGGTCGCCGATCCCGAAGACCTGCTCAAGGGCAAGGAAGCCACCGGCGACAACGTCATCCAAACCGGAAACAAGGCGATCCAGACATACCGCGAAACTGCTCCCACCGGAGCAGGCGGCCTGATGGAAGCCAATCAAGGAGGCAACTGACCATGAACGCTCCCTGGAAATCTGCCCTCCCCGGCAATCGCGACCCGTTCGCGGCCTATATCTGCGACGACAATGCGCTCGACGCGCTGCGTCCGGTCGTGATCGAGATGGGCTGGCAGCCCGAAAAGTGTAACAAGGGCGGTCTTCGCAACGCAGTCCAGTCGCTGTCCGTCAGCGCAAGCCCCGCGATCCTGGTGGTCGACCTGTCCGAAAGCGGAGATCCGCTCAACGACATCAACGCGCTCGCCGAGGTGTGCGAGCCGGGGACCGTCGTGATCGCCGTTGGCCAAGTCAACGACGTGCGTCTCTATCGCGACCTGCTCGCGAGCGGGATCCACGATTACCTGCTCAAGCCGCTCAACGCTCAGCAGCTTCACGATGCGCTGAACGGCGCGCTCGCGGTCTTCACGACGCCCAAGGGCGGAGACGGCGAAGGGATCAGCCGCCACATCTCCACCGCCGTGGTCGGCACGCGTGGCGGTGTCGGCGCCTCGACGCTGGCGACATCGCTCGCCTGGCTGTTCAGCGAGGAGCACAAGTCCCCGACCGCGTTGCTCGATCTCGACGTGCATTTCGGCACCGGCGCTCTGGCCATGGATCTCGAGCCGGGCCGCGGCCTGACCGACGCGATCGACAATCCCAGCCGCATCGACGGCCTGTTCATCGAACGCGCCATGATCCGTGCGAACGAGAACCTGTCGATCCTTTCGGCGGAAGCACCGATCAACGCGCCACTAATGACCGACGGCACCGCGTTCGTCCAGCTGGAGGAAGAGTTCCGGCAGGCGTTCGAGATGACGATCATCGACATGCCGCGCAACATGCTGATCAACTTCCCGCAATTGCTGGCCGACGTGAACCTCGTACTGGTCACGTGCGAACTGACGCTGGCATCGGCCCGGGACACGATCCGCATCCTCTCGTGGCTCAAGACCCATGCCGCGCATGCGCATCCCATGATTATCGCGAACAAGGTGCAGACAGCCTACGCCGAGATCAGCAAGACCGATTTCGAAGCGTCGATCGAACGCAACATCGATTTCATGGTGCCCTACGACATCAAGGCTGCTTCGAACGCCGCCAAGCTTGGCCAGGTGTTCGTCGAAGCCAACAAGTCGAGCAAGGCGAGCGCCACGATCAAGCAGATCGCGGAGCGCGTGATGGGCGCGAGCGAGGATGATCTGGCGGCCCTGAGCGATGAGAAGAAATCGCTTCTCGGCGGGTTCGACCTCAAGTCGCTGCTGTCGAAGAAGAGCAAACCGGAAGCGGAAGAGGCACACGCCGAACCCGCGCAATAACACTCTGGCAGCGGGGCTTGCGGAACGTACCGTCAGCCCCGCCTCCAGCCGAAGGGTCCGTCGACCATACCCGTCTCCAACGGGAACCGGCGAACCTGTGAGAACAACCGAACGGCCCGGACGAGACACGCATGGATATCATACAGACCCTGCTCATCACGACAGTGATCTTTTCGGTCCTGGTCGTTGGTTACCTGCTGGCGACCGGCACGAATGTCGGCAAGGCGCAAAAGCGCCGCGTCCAGGCATTGCGCTATCGCCATTCGGAAAGCACCGATGCGAAGGTCGAATCGCAGCTGAAGAAGGCGATCGCGGCACGCAAGCCGAAAGCCTATCGCAAGAAAGGCTCGGATTCCCGCCTCGAGGCACTTGAAATGCGGCTCGACCGGACCGGCAAGGGGTGGTCGCTGTCGCAATACCTCTACACCTCGCTCGGCCTCGTCATCGCGATCGCGGTGCTGGTGTACCTGCAATCCGGCGCGCCTCTGCTCGCTCTTGGTGTTGGCGCGGTGATCGGTGCGGGCCTGCCCCACCTCTTGGTCGGCTACTTCATCAAGAAGCGGACCAATGGCTTCAACGCCAAGTTTCCCGATGCGATCGAACTGCTCGTTCGCGGCCTTCGCTCGGGCCTTCCCGTGACCGAAACCCTCGCGGTTGTCGCGCAGGAAGTCGAAGGTCCGGTCGGCCAGGAATTCAAGGGCGTGGTCGAACGCATCAAGATCGGCAAGACCATGGAGGACTCGCTCCAGCAAACCGCCGACCGCCTCTCGATCGCAGAGTTCAACTTCTTCTGCATTACCCTCGCGATCCAGCGCGAAACCGGGGGCAACCTCGCCGAGACGCTGTCGAACCTCGCGGAGGTCCTGCGCAAGCGTTCGCAAATGAAGCTGAAGATCAAGGCGATGAGCTCTGAATCGAAAGCGTCCGCATACATCGTCGGCTCGCTGCCCTTCATCGTCTTCTGCCTCGTCTACTGGATGAACCCCGACTATCTCGCCGGCTTCTTCACCGACGACCGACTGATCGTTGCGGGTCTTGGCGGACTGACCTGGATGAGCATCGGGGTCTTCATCATGGCCAAGATGGTCAGCTTCGAAATCTGATACCGGGGGAATAGAAAATGCTTGAACAACCCGCCGGTCCTACCCTTCTGGGCTTCGACGTCGTCCTCGTCGGGACGATCCTTGCAGGCTTCGCAGCTTTCGCCGTGATCATGGCGATCTATGCTGCGGTGACGATCAAGGACCCGATGGCGAAGCGTGTGAAGTCCCTGAACGCACGGCGTGACGAACTGAAGGCCGGGATCATCGCCGCCGGCACGAAAAAGCGCGCAAGCCTGGTGCGCCGGTCCGACACCACCGACAGGGTGAAGGACAGGCTGGGCAAGATGAACGTGCTGGAGCAGTCCCAGCTGAAGGCTGTCCAGCAGAAGCTCGCCCATGCCGGCTATCGCAACAAGGAACTGGCGTTCATCATCATCGGCTTGCGCGCCGTCCTGCCGGTCGTCCTTGGCGGTATCGGTGCGGTGATGATCTACGTCGTCGACTATTTCCCCGACTGGGGACCGATGACGCGTCTGGGCGCGATGACCGCGCTCTTGTTCATCGGCTACAAGGGTCCGGAAATCTACCTGTCCAACCAGGCCAGCAAGCGCACGAAGGAAATTCAGAAAGGTCTGCCCGACGCGCTCGACCTGCTGGTGATCTGCGCCGAAGCGGGTCTGACGGTCGATGCCGCCTTCAACCGGGTGGCGAAGGAACTGGGCCGGGCCTACCCTGAACTGGGCGACGAGTTCGCGCTGACCGCGATCGAGCTGTCGTTCCTGAACGAACGCAAGCATGCATTCGACAACCTCGCCTATCGCGTCGATCTCGAAGCGGTGAAGGGGGTCGTCACGACGATGGTGCAGACCGAGAAATACGGTACGCCTCTCGCCAGTGCGCTGCGTGTGCTTTCGGCCGAATTCCGTAACGAGCGCATGATGCGGGCCGAGGAAAAGGCTGCGCGCCTTCCCGCGATCATGACCATTCCGCTGATCCTGTTCATCCTCCCGGTGCTGTTCATCGTGATCCTCGGTCCGGCGGCCTGCTCGATCTCGGATGCGCTGATCAATCCGGAGTAACGAAGCACGGGCGACCGCCGACAGGTGGATGCAGCCCGACCAGCAACGGGGCCGGTCCTTCAGGCGCAGGACCGGCCCCGTTTTGCGTAGTCAATCGGCGTCGTCCAGCATCTCGCACGCCCGCACGCGCATGCGCTCCAGCATGGCTCGCAGCGCGGCCTCTTCCCCAGCGTCGAAGCCGTCGAACAATTCGCGCTCCGTCGCATGGGCGAGCGGCAGGATCTCGCCGTGGATCGCACGGCCCTCGTCCGTCAGTTCGAGAAGGTGCGAGCGCCCGTCCTCTTCGTTGCGCACACGGCCGACCAGCGCGCGATCCTCCAGCACCTTGCAGGCCCGGTTGACTGCGACCTTGTCCATCAAGGTCGCGGCCGCGATAGTCCGCTGCGTCATACGGGTTCCGCGGATGCCGGCATCGCCCAGGACCGCCATGACCCGCCATTCGGCAACCTTGAGGCCGAACTTCTTGCGATACCGCTCGGCGATCACGCTGCTGACCGCGTTGGACGCGATCGAGAGCTGGTAGGGCAGGAAATTCGCGAGCGACCCGCTGTCCTGCGATCGGGCGCGAGGGCGGCCCCTGATCATGGTTTCGGGCATGGCGGAGGCTATCGTATCGGTCATGGAACATAGTTTCCCATGAAACCGGTTTGCTGGCAAGCGCCCGTTATTCGTAAGCGCGCTCCTCCCACCACGGGTAGAAATCGGGCATGTCCTCACTGACCTTGCCGGGATAGATCGGCTTGCGCTTTTCGAGGAAGCTGGCGATCCCTTCCTGCGCATCGGCCCCGCGCGAAAGGCGATAGATCGCGCGGCTGTCAATCTTGTGCGCTTCCATCGGATGGTCGGCGTTCATCAGGCGCCACATCATCGCCCGGGTCATCGCCACCGATATGGCGGAGGTGTTCTCGGCAATCTCCCGGGCGAGGTCGTGCGCGTCGTGAAGCAGGTCCTCGGGCTTGTGCAGCGATCGCACCAGCCCGCCCGCCAGGGCCTCCTCGGCATCGAACACGCGGCCCGAATAGCACCATTCCAGCGCCTTGCTGATCCCGACGAGGCGCGGCAGGAACCAGCTGGAGGCCGCTTCGGGCACGATCCCGCGCCGCGCGAAGACGAAGCCGTACCGCGCGGTCTGGCTGGCGAGGCGGATGTCCATCGCTAGCTGCATCGTCGCGCCGACCCCGACCGCGACGCCGTTGCACGCGCTGATCAAGGGTTTTTTGCTTTCGAACAGGCGCAGCGTCAGCAGGCCGCCGCCGTCGCGCACTTTCGGATCGGACAGGTCCTTCACCTCGCTCGGATCCGAGAACACCTGCCCGCCGCCCTCCGGCGTCAGGTCGGCGCCGGCGCAAAAGGCCCTGTCGCCGCTGCCGGTAAAGATCACCGCGCGAACCGCGTCGTCGGCATCGGTATCGTCCATCGCCGCAATGATCTCCTCACCCATGGTCCGGGTGTAGGCGTTCATCTTGTCGGGACGATTCAGCGTGATGGTGGCGATGCCATCGGTCTTTTCGACGGTGATCTGCGTGGGTCGTGTCATGCTCTCTCCTGTACGCCGTTCGTTTCGCGTACAGGCATTCCCGATCCCGGACCGCCGCGCAACTGCTGCCGCACCGACCTGACTGATTTCACAGGTTTGCGAGAGGAGCGTCGGCCTAGGAAGCCGCAGCCTCGTCCTCGGGCCGCAAATAGACCGTCTGCGTGGGGAAGGCGATCGACAGGCCCGCTTCCTCCAGCCGCGCATATATGGTCATGAGCAGGTCGTGGCGTATTTCGAGGCTTTCGGCGAGATCGGTAACGTCGAGATAGGCGAACGCCTCGATATCGAGCGAGCTGGCCCCGAAATCCTTCAGTTTAACGCGCCGCGGATCTTCCAGAACCTGTTCGTGCTCGATCAGCACCGCCTCTATCAGGTCGACGCCTTGCTGCAATTGCGCAGCCGAAACCGCGTATTCGAGGCCGACGACGACGCGAAACAGGAAACGGTCGCGCTGGGCGTAGTTCTCGATCTGGCGCGAGGAGAAATCGCCGTTGGGTATGGTGACGAGCGTGCGTTCGAGCGTGCGGATACGTGTCGATCGCATGCCGATATCCTCCACCGTTCCCAGGACATCGCCGACCTTGCAGAAATCGCCAACCTCGATCGGCCGGTCCGCGACCACGGTTACGCTGCCAACCAGGTTCTCGATCGTCTTCTGCGCGCCCAGCGCCAGCGCCAGCCCGCCGATGCCCAGCGCGGCGACGCCGGTGGTGATGTCGATCCCCAGCGTATCGAGAATGGCGACCACAGCGATGATGACCAGCAGCAGCTTGACCGCCCGGCGCGCCAGCGTGACGCCCGATGCCGCCTGCCGGCGCTCGCGCGCGTCGAGCTTGTTGGTCAGCTTGCCCGCGATCGCATCGACCAGCCGGATGGCGAGCCAGGCGAGCGCGATCCACGCGACGATGCCGAGATAGCGCAGCAGCAATTGCCGCGCGACGATCGCGACCGGCGCCTCGCTCCCCCAAACACGAAAGGCGATGACCGCCAGCAGGAGGCTGAAGGGCGGTATGGCGGCGTGGAGAAAACGATAGAAACCGCTTTCCTCGTGATTGCGGATGGCCCTTTGCACCAGCCATTGCAGGATCCACGATATAAGCCAGAAACCAAGGAAGGTCGCGACGAACAGGCCGATCAGGAAGGCCCAGTCGCCGATCGGTGCGCCCGCGATCAGGAAACCGCTCACCGGATCGGGGGCCCCGAGACCATCCGCCCGCTGCTCGAGCTGCTCGATGGTCTCGGGCGCGATTTGCCAGATCGGGGCCTCGCCCACGTCCTGCGTCGCCTCCGGCGAAGCCGCGTCCCCGTCTGCGGCTGGCGGCTCGCTGCGCGAAAGCAGGATCGGGACGTCGCCCGGCCCGCCCAAATGGCCTATCCGTTCGAGATTGGGCGCAAGCTCGTCCTGCAACGAACCCAGCGGATCGCGCGACAGTTCGGAAAACGGAACAAGCGTACCACCCTGGTCGAGCGCGGCCTGCAACGCCCTTGCCAAGGCAGCCCCGCGTTCGGGATCTTCGCCTTCGACCGCGAAGTAATTGCCCGCGCGCACGTATTCGCGTTGCGCCAGCGCGCGGATCAGCGCTGAAACGCTGGATCGCGGCGTGTCACGCTCGAAAGGATCCGTCGGCTCTGCCGTCGCTTCGTCCTGCGGTCCGCCCAAAGGCAATTGCGCCGCGACCTGCATCGGCGAGGCGAGCAGGAATCCCAGCAGGACGAATGACCAGATAACGGAGAAGCGGCGCACGCGGGCCTTAAAGACGCGAAATCGGCCAAGTTACAAGGGGAAGATCGGCGTTCGCCGGGAACCGGTGCGGGTGCAGGTCATTCCCGCAAGACAGGCGAACGTCTCGGGGGACACGCAGAACGCTGAAGGCAATCGATTTTTTTCGCCTCGCCTCCAGCCCATGACAAAGGAACCCGAACAATGTCATTCCTCGATACGATAGCATCCAGCCTCGCCCCCGCCGCAAGCGCGGAAGACCGCGCCGAGGCGCGTCGCAAGATCAAGGGACTGGCCGCGAACGAGACCTGGTTGCGCATGATCGTCGAACAGCACGAACGGATCGAGGCCTTGTTGGAGAAGGCACGAACGGGTCCGGATGCGCAGGTTCGCAGGGATGCTCTTAAGGACTTGATGACGGAACTGACCGGCCATTCGAACGCCGAAGAAGTGATCGTCTACCCGATCGTGTCGGAAGATGCCGGCAAGACCGAAGCAGCGATCGCCTACCAGCAACATGCCATGACGAAGGTCAATCTGTCCAAGCTCGAGCGGATGGATCCGGCGACCGAGGACTGGATGGAAAAGCTCGAACACGTGCAGAGCGCGGTCCAGCAACACATCTACCAGGAGGAGGGCAGCTGGCTGCCAGACGTCGTCGAAAAGGCATCGGCTGCGGAACGCGAGATGATGAGCCGCCGCTACGCCGAGGAATACGAAAGGTACGCCTCGCCGGCCGCTGCCTGACCGACGAAGGCTCGCGGCAACCAAGCAAGAAGCCACCATGGACACATCGGTTGAAAGGATGGCCGGGACCGCCTGCGTTGCGATCCGTTTCGAGCGCCGGCTTACCCGCGAACAGGTGCAGGAGATGGCCCGTATCGTCGAGGAAGCAATCGGCACGAGCGACGATGTGCGGCTGCTCCTCGATCTCGGCGCGACCGAAGAGTACGAACCGTCGGCTTTCACGTCGCTCGAAGGCGCGATTACCAGCGCCCGGTCGATCGGCCCCGTTACCCGCTACGCCGTTGTCGATGCCCCCGCCCCTGCGAAGGCCGCCATCGAAACTTTCGAAAAGATACTGCCGCTCGAAGGGCGCGTGTTTGCGGCCGGCGAGCAGGCCCGGGCGCGCGCCTGGGC
>JBARZK010000188.1:0-7339 GCA_049649965.1 Erythrobacter sp. | reverse complement strand
GCGCAGGAGCGTCGACCGGAAGCGGACCGCGAACGCGCTAGCGCTGCGGGCCAAGCTCCGGATCGAGATCGCGTGGCCGCGCGAAGTGGGCCAGCTCGGCGCAGTGGTTCCTGAGGTCGGCCCAGCTGTCGACGGCGCATTCCAGCACGGCGAAGCTCGCGGTCGGGAACTTGAGGGTGGCCTGCCGGAACAGGTCGTTCTCCTTCGACGGGCTGACGAGGTCGAGCACCATCTCCTGAAGACCCGGATTGTGACCCGAGATCAGGATCGCTTGCGGATCGCCGTCCTGATCGGCCAGCGTCTCGCGGATCGTGTCGGTGCTGGCGAGATAGAGGCGATCGTCGAACACCGCCTCCATGTCCGGGAGGGCGGCGGCGAGCGTGGCCTTCACCCGGACCGCGGGACTGGCGACCAGCCGATCCCAGCGAACGCCGTGCGCGCGGATGTGATCGCCCATCAGCGCCGCCCCGCGCTTGCCCCGCTCGTTCACCCCGCGGTCGAAATCGCGGGTCGACATGTCGTCCCAATCCGACTTCGCATGACGCAGAAGGCCGAGGATCTTCACGATGCGCTCTTGCGGGCAGGGGCGGGGGCGCCACGACGGGGACGTGTGAGGACAGGCGGCATCGTCATGGCAGGCGACTTCATTCGATGGGTCCCGGTTCGATCGCGGGGTCATGCATATGACCGATCGCGCCCTCCTTCACTCGCAGGAGCGCTTCGTCAAGCGTCACGCGGCGAACGGCGATCCCTTCGGGGAAAGCGCTCAGGAGGCGGGAGGGGAAGGCGGCGGACAGGACGATGAAATGGCCCGAATCCGTGCGGCCGCGGATCAGCCGACCGAACGCCTGGGCAAGCCTGGCGCGGATCAACCGGTCGTCGTAGGCGCTGCCACCCCCGTCCTGAGCGGCGGCGGCGCGGCGGGCCTTGTGCAGGATGTCGGGGCGCGGCCAGGGCACCGCCTCCATCACCACGCAGCGCAGCGAGCGGCCCGGCACGTCCACCCCGTCGCGCAAGGCATCCGTGCCGAGCAGGCTGGCGCGCGGATCGTCGCGGAAGATGTCGACCAGCGTGCCGGTATCGATCGGGTCGACGTGCTGGGCGTAGAGCGGCAGGCCCTCTCGTGCGAGGCGATCCGCTATCCGTCCATGAACGGCGCGCAAGCGGCGGATGGCGGTGAAAAGGCCCAGCACGCCGCCGCCGCTTGCCTCGATCAGGCGGGCGTAGGCCCCGGCAAGACCGGGGAGGTCGCCGCGCTTGATGTCGGTGACGATCAAGACCTCGGCCCGCGTGGCGTAGTCGAACGGGCTGTGCGTGGCCGAGAGCATGGGCGCGCTGGCGATATGTCGGACCCCGGATCGCTCGATCGCGGTCTCCCACGCTGCGTCCGAAACGTCGCCTCCATCGGATCCGACCCGGTCCGTCAACGTCGCGCTCGTCAGCATGACGCCGTGCGCCGGTTCGAGAACGACCTTGGCGAACGGCTTCATCGGGTCGAGCCAGCGGCGGTGGATCGCAACGTCGAACTCGCGCGCATCGGAGCGATCGACGGCGAGCCAGTCGACGAATTCGGGGTCCGCTGGCCCCCCCCAATCGCTCCAGCAAGGCTTCCCATGCGGCGAGCAGCTCGATCCGCCAGTTGAGTGCGAAGCGGGCGCCATCGATCCGGGCGCGACCTTGCGCGTCGAGCCAGTCCGGCGGGTCGGCGATAACCGCTTCCAGACGACCGCCCAGCCGGATAAGCGGTACACGGATCGCGGCAAGGGCCTGCGCCGCGACGCCTGCCGCCTCGATCACCTCGCCGGGAAGGCCGGACGCCTCCGTTTCAATGCCGTAGCCCGCATCCTGACCCGTCTCGTCACGAGCATAGGTAACGGACCGCACAGCAGACAAGAGCGCCTCGACCGGACCGATAGGCTGCCCTTCGACCACGCGCGCGAGCCATCCGTCTCCCGCCAAGGCATTCGCCGCTTCGCTCGCCGCCTCGATCGCTTCGCCGCCGGCTTCGTCATAGCTCGCGACATCGGCGAGCCGGGCGGACAGGCCGCGCCGGCGCCCCCGGTTCTTGCGCTCCGGTCCCAGCACCCATCGTCGCAGCTCGATCGCCTCGGAACCCGACAGCGTGGCGGCGAACGTGGAGTCCGCCGCTTCGAACACGTGATGCCCTTCATCGAAGACGATGCGGGTCGGGCGCGGGCCTTCTCGCGTATGACCCGCGCCCGATCGCGCCGCGTTCACCATGACCAGCGCATGGTTGGCGATGACCAGGTCTGCCTGCGCGCTATCGCGGGCGGCGCGTTCGATGAAGCATTTGCGGTAATGCGGGCAGCCGGCATAGATGCACTCGCCCCGCCGGTCGGTCAGTGCGGTGATGCCGCGTTTGCGAAAGAGCGTGCCAAGCCAGCCCGGCAGGTCGCCGCCTATCATGTCGCCATCGCGCGTGTAGGCTGCCCAGCGCGCTACGAGATGGGCGAGGATTGCGGGGCGACCGGCAAATCCGCCTTGCAACGCATCCTCGAGGTTGAGAAGGCAGAGGTAGTTCTCGCGACCCTTGCGCACGACCACGGGCGGCGTTCCGTCCGGGCGTTTGAGCGGCCAGGCGCGGCGGCTCTCGGCGCGCAGCTGGCGTTGCAGGTTCTTCGTGAAGGTCGAGACCCAGACGGTACCTCCCGCCGCCTTCGACCAGAGCGAGGCGGGGGCGAGATAGCCGAGCGTCTTGCCGATGCCCGTGCCCGCCTGCGCCAGGGCCACGTGCGGTGTCTCTCGTGCGGGGCGGGGCGCGAAGATACGCGCGACATTGCCTGCGTATTCGCGCTGACCGTCGCGGCGTTCGGACCCCTCTCCGGTGAGATGGTCGAGTTGCGACAGGATGTCGGTATGAGGGAGATCGACTTGCCGGGGAGGGGGGCGCTCGCCCGCCTCTTCCCAATCGGGCAAGGTGGCGAACAGCCAGCGCTCGGCGCGCTCCGGCTTCGCGATATGCGGTTTGAGGACCTGCGCCCACGGCCAGCGCAGCCGCTCGAACGATTGCAGTGCGCTCCAGGCGCCGGCCCGCTCGAACCATTCCGGGTCCTCGCACGCGGCGACAAGGGCGCCCGCCGCGCGTTGCAGCAGGGCGGCCACCTCCGCATCGTCCGAGGGCTCCGGCAGGTCGAGCGCCTGAGCAAGACCCCTCGGGGTCGGTACGCAGAACCGCGCCGGATGGACGAAAGCGAACAGTTCGAGAAGGTCCAGACCCGAAAGGTCGGGATACCCCAGCCGGTTCGCGACCAGCGGTGCGTTCAGCAACAGGACCGGCGTGTCGGATGCGGCCATCACTGCCTCGCCCTTCGACACGCTGGCCGTTTCGCCATTCGCGGGCTTCAGCCAATTGCCCCCGTGGCTTGCATGAAGCGCGGGAAGAGGCACGGGCGATGCGGCGCTCGCTGGGGGGAGGGAAGGGGACGTCACGGCTGGTTTCCGAAGATGGGCAGGCTTACACGCTATGTAAACGCACGTGCCTCATTCTTGCCCGGATCTGGAGGGGTATTGCGATGAGTTTCGGCAGGAAGGGACTGGCGCCGGGGCAGAATGTGCCTTCGGTGCGCGAAGGAGCGGCACGGGGCGCGTCGCTTGCGAGGGACGCGCGCAGCGCGATATCGGATGACAGCGACGATCTGGCCAGGAAACGGGAAGCCTTTATCGCTGCAGAGCGCTCGCGCAGCGCAGCGATCGCCCCTGATGGGCCTGCTCCTGCTGACTGTGCTTCGCCTGCCGATCTGCGCAACGCCCCGCGTCCGGCGAAACCGCTGCCCGGTGAGCGGGTCGGCCAGTCTGGCTTCGCCGCAGTCCGGAGAACCGAAGTGCCGGCAACCAAGCGCTCGAGCGCAGCGCGCGGATACGTTTTCGGCAATCCTGCAAGCCGAAATGTCGGGCTGGCCTATCTCCTGTGGTTCGTGTGCGGGCAATTCTCGGTCCACCGCTTCTATTGCGGGCAAAAGGACAGCGCGATTATCCAGATGAGCCTGTGGATCGGCAGTCTCGTGACTCTTTTCATATTTCCTCCCATCGGTCTTGTCGGCTTCGCCGTCTGGCTAATTTGGATTTTCATCGACCTGTTCAGGATCCCCGGCATGTTGCGCGAATTCAAGGCAAAGCACGATCACGCTGCGACCTTCGATTGAACCAGCACCTTTCGAAAGAGGGACGACCCGGTCGAACACCGGGCCGCCCCTCCCTTGCGACCCTGAGCCCTTCGTCACGAATGGGTGCGCCTCAGGGGAACTGGAATGAACTCGTCTGGGACCTGCTATTCAGCGTATCATCGACCGACGATGTGCGACCCGTCCAGGTGTCGCCGCTCTCGAATTTAGGATTTGCCCTCCGCGTCGCTCCGGAGATTTGCCGGATCGGCGCGCTTGAAAACCAATAGGCTTCAAGCCTGAATGCTGTCTGAAAAGACATGGGCCGACGACGACGAATGCGCCGGCATGTCTTCGCGCTTGCAACACGGCCGCTGGACAATAAAGACTTCCGGCATGACCGACACCGAACTTGCCGAAGCCGCCCGCAATTCGAAAGCCTGGCCGTTCCAGGAAGCGCAGCGGCTCGCAAAGCGGCTTAAAGGCGGCAAGCCTGATGGCAGGCCTGTCCTGTTTGAAACGGGGTACGGCCCGTCGGGCCTGCCGCATATCGGTACTTTTCAGGAAGTGCTACGCACGACGCTCGTGCGCCGAGCCTACGAGACGCTGACGGGGCAGCCGACCCGCCTGGTCGCGTTCAGCGATGACATGGACGGGCTTCGCAAGGTGCCCGACAACGTGCCGAACGCAGCGATGCTGGCGGAACACCTCGGCAAACCGCTCAGCCGCATTCCCAATCCGTTCGGCACCGAACACGACAGCTTCGCCGCGCACAACAACGCGATGCTGCGCGCGTTTCTTGATCGGTTCGGCTTCGACTACGAGTTCGTCAGTTCGTCCGAATGCTACAATTCGGGGGCATTCGACGATGCTTTGCGCGGCGTTCTCGCGAACTTCGATGGTATCATGGACATCATGCTGCCGACGCTGGGCGAGGAACGGCGCAAGACCTATTCCCCCGTCATGCCCGTCAGTCCCTCGACCGGCCGTGTGCTGCAGGTCCCGATCATGGTGCTGGATGCCCAGGAGGGTATCATCACCTTCGTCGACGACGACGGCAGCAAGGTCGAGCAGAGCGCACTAGGCGGACAGGCGAAATGTCAATGGAAGGTCGACTGGGCCATGCGCTGGGTGGCGCTGGGCGTCGACTATGAGATGTACGGCAAGGACCTGACCGATAGCGGGGTCCAGTCGGGCAAGATCGCGCGCCTGCTGGGGGGCAACAAGCCCGAGGGGCTGATCTACGAGCTGTTCCTCGACGCGAAGGGCGAGAAGATCTCGAAGTCGAAGGGCAACGGCCTCTCGATTGAGGAATGGCTGTGCTATGGGAGCGAGGAAAGTCTTGGCTATTACATCTTCGCCAATCCCAAGAGTGCCAAGCAGCTGCACGCCGGCGTGATCCCGAAGGCGGTGGACGATTACTGGCAGTTCCGCGAACGCCTTCTCGATCAGCCTTTGGACAAGCAGCTCGGCAATCCAGTCTGGCATCTGCTGCGCGCGAACCAGACCACGGGCGAAGACAAGGCGCCAGGTGCGGGCGACAAGCTGGCGGTTCCTTACAGTTTGCTGTTGAACCTCGTGAGCGTGCTTGGGCTCGAGGCGACGCCGGATCGGCTGGCCGATTACGTCGCGAGCTATATTGGCGAGCCGGTCAGCGATCCCTCGTTGCGGCAGCTGATCGAAGGGGCGGTGAACTACAACCGCGATTTCGTGGCGCCGACGCTTCAAAAGCGCGCGCCAACCGGCGGCGAGGTTGCTGCGCTGACCGAACTGGACACCCAGCTCGCCGCCGCACCGGACGATGCAAGCGCTGAAGCGCTGCAGACTCTCGTCTACGAGATAGGAAAGCGCGAGGAGTTCGGGTTCGGCAATCTTCGCGACTGGTTTCGGGCTCTTTACGAAACGCTGCTGGGATCGGAGCAGGGGCCGCGCATGGGCAGCTTCATCAAGCTCTATGGCATCGAGCCAACGCGAACGCTGATCGGCGAAGCACTGGCACGCGCGTAATTTGCGCGGCGCGAAGGTCGTGGAGAGTTAATCGGGCACCATACAGACTTATCGGGGCGCTCTCCTACTTCCAGGGCCGCGTGCGATACCATTTGGTTATCACGTATTTCGCCCCTTCCTCGACCGGGGTGCCGGCGTGCATCGTGCCCTCGTTCGGGCTGCCATTGGGCAGGGCGTTGTTCCAGACGAGCAGCACGCCGGGTTTGGGTACGATCTTGATACCGATTTCGGTAAAATGGGTTTCTCCGCCCCCATCGACCTCGTTCAGGAAAGCCATTGCCGTCCAACTGCGCTGACCGCCGCGCTTTCTTTCCAGCTGCCAGTACTTCTCGGACGTATAGAACCAGTCGTTGTGCGGCTTGAATTGCTGGCCGGGCAGGTAACGCTGGCCCTGGATGGCTTCCCCGATACTGGGATCGACGCCGAGCAGGTCGTCGATCCGCCGGCCGATCCCCTTCACGAAGCTTTCATGCGGATCGAGATCGCCCGAATACGAGGTTCGAAACCCTGCATCGTAGCCGAGTTCATGGAGCGAGGAGGGCCGCGCGACATGATCGATCATCAGGCACAGCCGCTCGCATTCGGCGGTGGTAAGGAAATCACCGATGGCGAACAGTTCGACCTTGTCGTTCGGAACTTCGTAGACGCCCGGATCGGCCTTTAGCCGTTCGCGGACTTTCTTACCCACCCGGCGGAGCGCGGCCTGATCAGGAATGGGTTGCGGCTTGGGTTGGGGAGCGACGCTGGACATGCTTCGCTGCTTACCAAGCGGTTGTGGCGAGGCAAAGGGGGGCATTGCCTCGCGGAGCCGATCAAAGGAAATCCCCCGCCGGATCGCTCCGACGGGGGACTGCTGGCGATCCCGACCCTCGAAAGGGCCCGCTTTACCAGAAGAAATCGTGGATCACGTCGACCACTTCGCCAGTGTAGATGTCGACCAGCACGACGTCGTCGTAATAGCGCACCCAGCGATAAGGTCCGTACACCTCGGGAAGGCGATAGGCCCACGGATCGCTGATGAAATAACGCGGCTGGAAGAACAGACTGTCGAGGTAGAACCCGATGCTCAGGCGGTCATAGCGGTGCGAACGAAACGGCGCATAATACCGACCGAGCGTGAAATGAGCGCGGTTCGCACGGCGATAATTGCGCCAGCGATACCGGCGGTCGTTGCGCCAGGCGCTACGGTTCCAGCGGCGATAGGCGCGCCG
>JBARZK010000187.1:0-3639 GCA_049649965.1 Erythrobacter sp. | reverse complement strand
TCGTGGTGGTGGAGAGATCGGTCGAGGGGGTGAGAGATGTGTCTGCCATCCAAGAGGATAAGGCAGATTTGCGCGATGTAGGAAAGGTTTAGGCCCGCCCCGCCCCGTCGCGCCGCAACGAATTCATGAGGTGGCTGTCCGCGTTCGGGTGTATGGATAGCGGCGGGGCCTTCCGCCCCATAGGAACAGGTCATGGCCAAGGGTCAACGCAAGAAGAGCCGCGAAGCACGCAAGCCGAAAGCCGACAAGGGTCCGAAACAGAACGCCTCCAATCCCAGCCTGAAGCCGGGCGCGATCAAGGGGCTGGAGAACATGAAGAACGACTGACACCTTGCGAAGGGCGGCGCGGGCGCGTCGCCCGCCCTCTGGCCCGCGTCCGACTGGCGTAGGGCGCACCGATCGGGCAATGTCGTGAAATGCCGACCGACGCGCGCCCTCCCTCGCCCATGACGATACTCATCGACGCCGACGCCTGCCCGGTAAAGGACGAGGTCTATCGCGTCGCCGAGCGCTATGGCGCGCAAGTCCGCGTGGTCAGCAATTCCCCCTTCCGCGTGCCGGTGAGCGAGCGGGTGAAGCGCGTCGTGGTCGACGACAGCTTCGACGCCGCCGACGACTGGATCGCCGAGGAGGCCGCCCGCCTGGGCGCGCGCTGCGTGGTGATCACCGGAGACATCCTGCTGGCCGAGCGCTGCCTGAAAGAGGGTTCGCGCGTCCTCAAACACAACGGCGAGGAATTCGACGCCGCCAGCATAGGCAGCGCCATCGCCACCCGCGCGATCATGGAAGACCTGCGCGCCGGAATGGACGGGATTGGCGGAGGCCCCGCGCCGTTTTCGAAGGCAGACAGGTCGCGGTTCCTGCAGGCGCTGGACCGGGTGCTGGTGGGGATGGGGTGAACTGGGTTTCCCTCGCGAAGCAAAAGTCCTCGCTTCGCGTTGCAAGGTCATGAAGAAAAACTTTACGGCTTTGGGCTACATTCGCTCGTAATATTGGAGAGCGATATGTTTGAAGGAATTTTGAGTCCCCAGCTGCTTTTAGTCGGATTGCTGGCGATTTTGGTTGTTGTTTTGAAGGAATTAACCCGCAAGACGAACTCTGGTCGATCGAAGGGTAAATCGCGTTCAAAAGTCGACTCCAGTCAGTCAGCCGGAACAGGCAAGGGTTTGAAGCGCTATAACGATGCTGCAGACCAACTCAGGACTGTAATGAATGCCGATTTTAAATCTCGCCCCTTACTCAATCAGCCGGAAGCCAAAGTATTCAAGGCACTAGATGAAGCTGTAGTTGAGCGAAACCCGCAATGGCAAGTCATGGCGCAGGTTTCGCTGGGCGAGTTTCTTTCCAGCAAGAGCCGGAAGGCATTCTTCTCAGTAAACTCCAAGCGGGTCGATTTCGCCTTGATGGACGAAAATTGCGAGGTCATTCACGCTTTGGAGTACCAAGGTACGGGCCACCATCTTAGCGACAACACTGCCGCCCGCGACGCGGTGAAGAAGGAGGCGCTGCGCAAGGCGGGGATCGGCTATCACGAGATCGTCGCGGGGCACACGACGGCGGGAGAGTTGCGGGCACTGGTCGAGAAACTGGTGCCCTCACTCGAAAGCGCTTCATCCAAGTCCGACGGCGAACAGGTGACCCAGTTGCACCCGCGCCAATTCGGACGCGCCTCTCGCGCGGGCTAGTTCTCGATCCCCTCACTCCACCCGCACGATCTCCTCAGACAGCACCGCGATGGTCGCGCCTAGCAGTTCCACCCGCGTCGCATTGGTCGCCCGCGTCCCGTCCGGGGCCAACGTCATGCGCTGGATGACTTCGTAATTGCCGTCCATGATGTAGTTCAGAGTCAGCATGTTGCCGGACGACCAGCCCGCCACGGGGCCGAGCGCATCGGTCATGCGACCTTCGTAAGTGCGCCCGCCGACTTCGGCGAACTCCCAGATGCGGGTGCGCGGGGGCTCGTCGCCTTCGTATATGGTCTGGGTCAGCACCAGCACGCCGAGCGGCGAACGTTCGCCCACGCTCTCGACTCGCACGGGGACGGTGCCGAGCACCCCCTTGTCGAGGATCCCGCGCCCTTCCAGCCGCCCTTCGAAGAAATGGAGCGGGTCGAAGTCGGGCGCATCGGCCCGTGGGATCATCGCGAAACCGTCGTCCGGCAGGCTCGCGCAGGCCGGCAGTGCAGCGAGCGCCAGCGCAAGGCCTGCGACCAACCCACTCCTTTTGCGCGGTGCGATCACGCCTCTCCCCCATCCCTGGGTTCGCCAGCAATCCGCCGATGCTCGTCTACACTCCGCCGCATCTCTCGCGCTTGCAGGTGCAGCGCCTTGTTCGACAGGCGAATCTCGCGGCTTTGCTGGAAGAAGCCGAGCACCAGCCACAGGAAGGCGAGCGGGCTCGACACGCCGCCGAGGAAGTCGCCCAACTCGTTCAGTCGCAAGTCCGCCGGGTTCTGCCCCTGCAACCAAAGATACAGCGCCACGCCGCCGATATAGATCGCGGTGAGCCACAGGCCGATTACCGGCAGGCGGCGGCGCTCGCGCCGGTCGTCCAGCACGGCCTCTGCCGAATTCGCGGAGCTGTCGGTCATCGCGGGTCCATCCTGTCTCGTCACGCCGAACGCGCGGCATTGAAGCATAGCACGGTCGTGAACGTCAGCGGGAGCCATGGCATGTAGGTAAACGGCGATCCGGTCGTCGCCCACGTGAAGCCCATGAACAGCAGCGTGACCACGCCAAATGCAAAGCCCGCGATCAGCGCGATGGCCCGGCGGGCCGGTCGACTCAGAGCAATTGCCCACAGCAGCGCGATGCCGAGCCCCGCCATGATGGCGGACAGCGCGTACCAGTTGATCTGCACCAGCGCGCCCATGGGCGTACCGTCCAGCGCCGCGAGGATCGGCGCGAGATCGGTTCCCTCGCCAAGCACGGTGCGGATCGCCGCGACCGCAAGTGCGGCGATACCCGCCAGCGCAAACGGCCAGGCGGGGCCGCGCGCTATTGCATCGGGTGCCCGGCTAGTCGGCGTCGTCCCCCGCCTCGACATAAAGCTTCTCCCCCTTCTCGCGGTAGACGCGGCTCATCTCTTCCATACCCTTGCGGTTTTCCTCGCGTTCGGCCGGCGAGTTCTCGCCCTTCAGGTCCTCGCTGGCGAGGTAGCTGTCGGAGTTCTGCTTCGCGGCGAATTCGCGAACCTCCTGGCTGATCTTCATCGAGCAGAACTTCGGTCCGCACATGGAACAGAAATGGGCGGTTTTCGCCCCCTCTGCGGGCAGGGTCTGGTCGTGGAATTCCTCCGCCGTGTCGGGGTCGAGCGACAGGTTGAACTGGTCGCGCCAGCGGAATTCGAAGCGGGCCTTGGAGAGCGCGTCGTCGCGGACCTGGGCGGCGGGGTGGCCCTTGGCGAGGTCGGCGGCGTGGGCGGCCAGCTTGTAGGTGACGACGCCGACCTTCACGTCGTCGCGGTCGGGCAGGCCGAGGTGCTCCTTGGGCGTGACGTAGCAGAGCATTGCCGTGCCGTACCAGCCGATCTGTGCAGCCCCGATGCCGCTGGTGATGTGGTCGTATCCCGGCGCGATATCGGTGACGAGCGGACCGAGCGTGTAGAACGGCGCTTCGCCGCACGCCTCCAGCTGCTTTT
>JBARZK010000186.1:0-51093 GCA_049649965.1 Erythrobacter sp. | reverse complement strand
GGAACCTGCCAGCCGCGCAGCATCAGGCGCTGGAATTGCTCGTTCTGGATCGCGAACAGCTCGTCGCGGCTCATCGCCGCGTAGCGATCGGTAAAGGCCTTTCCGATCGGATAATCGGCCAGCAGTTCACGATGGTCGAGAGTCTCGAAATAGGTCGGATAGGTCATGTCGGCTCCGCCGCATAGGAAAGGGGGTTGTCGAACAATCGCGGATCGATGCGGGACCGACCGAGTTTCCGACAAAGATCGTACTTCGCTCGCCGCTGGGCCGCATCCATGGGGTTCTCCACGCTGCCCACAGTGGCTGCGACAATACGTTCGATCCTCCGACCGTCCTTCATTGTGACGAGCAGGCGCTGCGGCGTCATGGCATTGCCGTCGGGGTTGTCATCAACCTCAACCGTAACGTTGTGCGCGAGCGTCACGAGTTCGGGGGCATGCAGGGCGTCGTCTTCGAACAACGCCGGATCGATCTGGCCGTCGCGCAGCATGAGGGGAGCGAGTATTGCAAGGCACAGCCGCGCATAGGCGGGGCTCATACCGGGATCGTATTTCCTGCCGACGAGGCGTTCTATCAGGGGCGGGGCCAACAGTTCGATGCAGTCGACATCGCCGATCCGCATGCCGTCGCGAAAGAGCGCCTCGAGCTCGCCCAGCGCGCCGTGGCTGGCGCGACCGGACGGAAACGGCTTCACCGCCACCTCCGCGATTCGCCACGACCGGCCCAGCTCTTCGACATATCTCGAGAGGTCGAGCGGTTCGATGAGCGCGCCGTAGCCGAATGTCCCGTCGAGCGCGTCGCGGGGTCCATCCATTCCGGTCGACACCAGCGCGACTGCGGTGACCGCGCTGCGCGCCGCATTGGCGATTTGCAAAGGCAGGGCGATCGACGCCTCGACATGCGCCTGCATCGTCCCGCTCGCGAAGGAATAGGCTAGTCCCAGCACGTCGGGCAGTTTCGCCCGGTCCATCCCCGACAGGCGCGCACTGGCGAGCGCTGCGCCGATCACGCCCGCCGTCGCGGGACGAAAGAACCGCATGGGCCCGGTCGCGGCAATGCCCAATCCGCTCGCCACATCCACACCGATCGCGAGCGCGGCAAGAAAGGCGTCCGGATCGGAACCGCCACGCGCATCGGATTGTGCGAGAAGGGCGGCGGTCACGACCGACAGCGCGTGCACCACCGCCCCTTCGTGGACGGCGTCCCATTCGAGGCAATGGATCGCGAAGCCGTTGTGGAACGCTGCGTCCTCTCGCGTACCGCGCGAACCATCGAGGCGCCGGGCGATGCCTTCCACCCGGCCTTGTCCGATGGCCTCGCGCATTTTGCGCGCTTCACGCGAGCACGACCCTGCCGCGCCAACGGCCAGAGTATCAGCCAGCAGCCTCTCGGCATCCGCCAGTACGTGGGCCGGCACGTCGTTTGCGTCCGCGACGAAATCGAGGATGTCGGACGTCGCGCTCACCGCGTCCATTCCTCCAGCATAAGGTCGAGCGCCCGCGCGTCGTCGCCGGCAAGAGCGATCGACACGGCGCGCTCAGCCTCTTCGGGAGGAAGGCCACCCCATGCAACGAGGCTGCGGACCTTCGCGACGATAGCAATCTCGTCGATCGGACGTTCGGGGTCGCCCAGCGTATCGACCAATTCCAGATCATTTACGCGTGCGCCGAAATGCTGCGGATAACGTGCCGTGATGTCCGCATCTTCCACAACTGTGACCTGCGCACGAAGGTCGGCCAGCTCGGCAATGGCTTCCGGGGTGAAATCCTGCGGCTCGGCTCTGCGGCCCGCCGCCACCACTGCGACCGAATGCTGGAGCGAAAATTTCGCTTCGAGTTCCGTTTGCGGGTCGGGCCGGTCGCAGAAGGTGATGGCGTCAGCGAAGGTCATGACCCGGAACGGCGCTTCGAGTTCGCCGCGCCTGCGCAGTTCCATGGCAGCGTCGATTGCGGGGTGGGCATGGCGGCAAGCGGCGAATGGCTTGAAACTGACCTGTTCGATCAGCCAGCCATCGTTTGCGTCCGTGAGCGTTCCGGGCGCCTTCGTCATGGCCGCAAACAGTCCCTGTGGCCCCTCGAGTATCGCCGCCGGCCCCTTCGCGCCATGCCGGGCATGGAAGGCTGCCTCGCGGCCCGTGCGCACGGCATGGTGAACATGCCACTGCTTGGTCAGGGCCTGCGCGTCGTGGCGCATGTGCCAGACTCCGCCAGCGACCGATCCCGCGTTTCCCAGCGCATCGACCATTTCGCGCGGTTCCAGCTCGAGTAGCGAAGCGAACGCCCCGCAAGCGCCGAAGCCTCCCATCGTCGCGGTCGGATGCCATTGCGCGTAGTGATGGCTGTCGAATGCTGCGCCTATCGTGATCATCGCCTCGTACCCGCGTAGGGCGGCGTCGAGACGCGCGTCCAAGTCCGCGGCTTCGAAGCTCAGTGCCGCAGGCCATACGACCGGTCCTGGATGCAGCAGCGCGGTACGGTGGACATCGTCCATTTCCAGAACATTGCCGAGATAGCTCGCCCGCTCCCACCCGCGCGACGAAATCGCCCTCGCCACACGCGCCGCATCGCTGCGCCTCGCCCCCGCGATGCAGGCAAGCCAATCGAGCAGGTGAAGACGGGCGCGTGCGCGCTCGCTTTTCGTGGGCGTGCGCGCTAGGGAGCGGGCCAGAACGGCAAGCAGCGGGTCGCTCATAGGCGTAGCCCGCGAATGGAAACGAGCCGAGGGAGCAGCGATTGGCGGCAAAGGCGCCCGGAACGAAAGGCAAGCATGCGCGCATTCCGCGCTACCTGCAGCTTGCCGCCGAATTGCGTGAAGCGATCCTCGACGGGCAGTTCGCCAGGGGAAAGCAGTTCCCGACCGAAACGGTGCTGTGCAAGCGCTACGACGTCAGCCGTTTCACTGTGCGCGAGGCGCTGCGCCGGCTCGAGGCGGAGGGCCTGATCCAGCGCAAGCGTGGCTCGGGCACCACGGTCCAACCGGCGGCGGCGCGGGGCGGCGCGCTTCACCAACCCCTCTCCAATGTCGGAGAGCTGCTGCAATATGCGCGCAACAGCGAAGTTACCTACGAACCGCTTGGCGCGTGCGAGCTTCCCGAAAGTATCGCCGAACAGATCGCCGAACCGCCAAGCGGTCAGTGGAACTGCTTTCGCGGCGTTCGACAGCATGCGGACGACGCGCTGCCGATCGCGGTTACCCACGCCTATTTTCACGAGAGGCTTGGCGATGCGGTCGAACGCCTCGATCTGTCGGCTGGCACGCTCTTCAGCCAGGTCGAGCAATTCGCTGGCGTGCGGATTGGCAAGGTCACGCAGGACATCCAGGCCATTGCCGCCGCGCAAGACAATGCCGCCGCTCTCGAAATCGACGAAGGAAGTCCGGTGCTGCGCATTCTGCGCTGCTATTTCGATCCCGAAGGCCGGATTTTCGAAATTTCGGTGAGCCATCACCCCGGCGAGCGGTTCGCCTACGCCATGCATATCGACGTCGAGGGATAGCCGAGCACTCAAGGCGTATCCGCGCCCTTTTTCGGGATTGCCCGCGGCTCCCAATCCTCACCTTCGAAGCGGATGGCGGGTGCGATGTGGCGGCCACCGCCCTCATCCTCGACCCAAAGGCTGCGTTCGGTGACGTGCGGCTCATCCAGCGCCTCGCGAAAGTCGAGCACGGGGGAGAAGGCGACATCCCTGTCAGCGAACCATTCGACCCACTCAGCCCGTGTTTTCGCGGCGAAGGTCTCGCGAAGGAATTCGATCAGGTCTTCCTGCTCCCCTGCGGGCGCTTCGGCCAGTGGTAGCAGATCCTCGCGGCCGAGCGCCGAGAGCAGGTTCCGCGCGAACTTGATCTCCCGCCCGCCCAGTACGACATGGCGCGCGTCCTTCGTCTTGTAGACCTGGTAGAACGCCGCCCCTCCGAGCGAGCGCTGCTCGGCCGATACCGGACTGGGCCCGCCCGCAATGGCGCTTCCCGCCGTATGCGCGCACCACGGCAGCAAGCTGTCGAACATGGCGGCATCGATATAGGCGCCTTCTCCCGTCCGCTCGCGTCCGACCAGCGCCATCAGCACCGCCGAAAGCGCAGTAAGTCCCGCAGCAAGATCCGCGCTCGGAGCGCCGGGCACGACCGGAGTTCCGTCCGCGCCGTCATTGGCGGATAGAAACCCGGCGAGCGCCTGCACCGCCATGTCGTGCGCGGGATGGTGCGCCAGCGCACCGTCCTGTCCGAACGCTGAGATGGAGCAATATACGATATCGGGCTTGATCGCTCTCACGCTCTCGTAGTCGAAGCCGAGCCGCGCCATTACGCCTGGCCGGAAGCCCTCTACGAATACGTCGGCATCCACGATAAGATCGCGCAGCGTCGCCTTGCCCCCCTCGCTCTTGAGGTCGAGCACTACGCTTTTCTTGCCGCGATTGAGATTGGCGAACCAGACCGAATGCCGGGTGTCGCCATAGGTGTCGAACGGCGCCTGTTCGCGCGCCGGATCGCCCGCCTCCGGTTCGACCTTGACTACCTCCGCCCCCTGGTCGGCCATCATGACGGTCATCATCGGCCCTGGCAGGAACTGCGTGAGATCGACGACCTTGATTCCCGAAAGCTTGCCCACCGTCATCGCCCCTCAGACCACGCCGTTCCTACGGAGATCGCCAATTTCGGTTTCGTCGTAGCCCAGTTCGGTCAGGAGCGCATCGGTATCGGCCCCCAGCAGCGGCGCGGCACGATTGCGCGGGCGTTCGCCATCGAATTTCAGCGGACTGGCAAGAACCTGCATTTCGTCGCGGTCGGGATGGTCGACGGTTTCGCGCATCCCGATCTCGTGCAGCCACGGATTATCGAGCGCGTCAGCGAGCGTGTAGACAGGTGCCACGGGCACGCTTCCAGCCAGCAGGTCCTGCCAATGCGCCATAGGTTGCTGGCAGAACTCGGCATCGAGGATGCGGGTCAGCGCCTCGCGGTTCGCCAGCCGATCGGCGTTCGTTGCGAAGCGCGCATCGCCCTTCAGGTCTTCGCGCCCGATCCGGGCCGTCAGTATGTCCCAGAACTTTGGCAGCTGGCACATGACGAACATCCAGCCGTCCGAGGCTTTGAACATCTGGCTTGGCGTCGCGCTCGGATGGGCACTGCGCGGCGTGCGCGCAGTCTCGTCAGCGTGATTGAGATACCACAACGCCGGGTAGCTGGTCTGGTGGATCGCGGCGGAGAGCAGATCGGTATCAACGTCGCATCCCCTCCCTGTTCGTTGCGCATCGACGAGCGCTCCGAGCAGGCCGATGCACATTATGGTCCCGGTCATGAAATCGACCATCGACAGACCCATACGCTGCGGTTCGCCGTCGGGATCGCCAGTCATCTGGCAGAAACCCGCTTCGGCCTGCATCAGGTAATCGTAGCCTGGCCATTTCGAGCGCGCATTGTTGCGGCCATACGCCGACAGGTGCGCGCAGACGATGGCCGGATTGACTTCGCCCAGAGCCGCGTAGTCGAGGCCGAGTTTTCCCGGCAGATCGCCGCGCATGTTGTTCGCCGCCGCATCGCTATTGGCCGCAAGTTTCCTCAGGATCGACTGGCCCGCGTCGGTCCTGAGATCGAGCGTAAGCGAACGCTTGTTTAGGTTGAAGGCGTTGAAATAGGTGCTTTCGCCTTCGCGCAGGAAATGGGGACCTACGGCGCGAGCGGTATCGCCCCCTGCAACCCGCGTGCCTTCGGCGCTATCCTTGGCCGGAGGTTCGATCTTGATGACCTCCGCGCCCATCTGCGCGAGGAATTGCGTGCCATATGGCCCGGCGCCGTATTGCTCGGCACTGATGACGCGAAACCCTTTTAGCGGAAGGTGCATGACGCGTGCCGCCCGATCAGACCTGGTTTTCCTTGAGGTGCTGCTTGGCGATTATCATGCGCTGCATCTCGTTGGTCCCTTCCCCGATGCACATCAGCAGGCTGTCGCGGTAATACCGCTCGATGTCGTATTCCTTCGAATACGAATACCCGCCATAGATCCGCATCGCCTCCTGGCTGTTCTCGACCGCCGCTTCGGACGCGTAATATTTCGCGATGCCCGCCTCCTTGTCGCAGCGCTCGCCCCTGTCGTAGGCTTCCGACGCATCGAGCGTCAGCAGGCGCGCGGCGCGGGCACGGGTCACCATTTCACCTAGCTTGAGCTGGATCGCCTGATGCTGGGCAATCGGCTTGCCCATGCTTTCGCGCTGCTGGGCGTATTCGGTGGCAAGACGCAGGCTGCCTTCGGCCAGGCCGACGCCGCGCGCGGCGACATTGATGCGCCCCAGTTCCAGCCCGCCGGTCGCCTGGAAGAATCCTTGCCCTTCGATCCCGCCGATCAGCTGGTCAGCGGGGATGCGGTAATCGTCCATGATCAGTTCGGCGCTGTCGATCGCCTTGTAACCGAGCTTGTCGAACTTCTTTCCGGTCGAAAGGCCCTCCCGCTTGTCGGCAATGAACAGGCTCATGCCCTTGTAGCGCGGATCGGCATCGGGGTCGGTCTTGGCCAGCATCGCGAAACACTGCCCGTTCAATGCGTTGGATATCCACGTCTTGGTACCGTTAAGCACGTATTCGTCGCCCTCGCGCCGGGCGACGGTGCGGATCGCCTGCAGGTCGGTCCCGGCATTCGGCTCGGTAAGGGCAAGTCCTCCGCGAATCTCTCCGGTCGCGAATTTCGGAAGCCATTCGAGCTTCTGGTCCTCGGTGCCAAAGCGCTCGACCGCCGCTGCCATGATCAGGTGCGAGTTGAAGATCCCCGTGATCGCCATCCAGTGGCTGGAAATCCGCATGACGATCCTGGCATAGGTGGTGGCAGGCAGGCCCAGTCCGCCATATTCCTGCCCGATGGTGGCCCCGAACAGGCCCATCTCGGCCATCTGTTCGACCAGCTTCTCCGGCCAGATATCGCCGTGATCGTGGTGCTTGATGACCGGAATCACCTCGCGCTCGAGCCAGCGGTCGATCGAGTCCATGAAGGCGCGTTCTTCGTCCGCGTCGATTGTTCGGGCCTGCTGTTCGATTCGTGCTTCGTCGAGCTTTGGGGCGGTAGCCATTTGGGGTTCCTCGAAAGGGGGCGGGGTTTCTAAGCGTCAAGCGAGCCATGGCCGCGCTTCCATACGAGGACGGTGCGCTTGTAGTGGGCGACGGTCTCGCCATGCTGGTTCTTGGCGATGGTCTTGAAGGTCACGATACCCTGTTCGGGCCGGCTCTTGCTCTCTCGCTTATCGAGAACTTCGCTTTCGCAATAGAGCGTATCGCCGACGAAAAGCGGCTTGGTCATGCGAACCTCGTCCCAGCCGAGATTGGCGATCGCCTTGCCACTCGTGTCGGAGACGCTCATTCCCGTCATAAGCGCTATCGTGAATGGGCTGACGACCAGCGGTTTTCCGAACTCGGTGTCCTTCGACATTTCGTAGTCGAAATGCGCAGGATGCGTGTTCATGGTCAGCAGCGTGAACCAAACATTGTCGGCATCGGTTATGGTGCGTCCGGGCCGGTGCTCGTAGACGTGGCCGACGACGAAATCGTCGAAATAGCGCCCCTGCACTTCACGAAATCGCCCCGGCGATACCTCGATTACCCCCTCACGCATTTCTCTGCTCCTGATCTGTCCGCTCAGCCCGTTCGACGACCGCTCGGTATTTCCTAATGAACGGCGCCTCGAGCATCCGGCCCTTGTGCCGGATCGCCTTGCGGCCCGCGTCTTCATAGGCCGCCAGCGCCTCGCGCGCTTCCGCCACTTCGCCGTCGCTCGGCATGAATGTGTTGCGGATGGCAGGCAATTGACGCGGATGGATTGCCGCCTTCCCCCCGAAACCGATTGCCCGCGCGCGTTCGCATTCTTCCTTCAGCCCGGCCTCGTCGTCCAGCGAGACGAACGGGACGTCGATCGCGGCCTTCCCGGTCTCGGCGCAAGCCAGAACGAATTGCGCTCGCGCGGCGAAAAGCGGCTCCCAGGCCAGTTCGATGCCGAGTTCACCGGCGAAATCCGCACCACCGAACATCATCGCGACGATTCTGGGGTGGTTCGCGATTTCGACCGCGTGGCGCAGACCCCGAGGAGTTTCGACAAGAGCGACGAGGTCAGGACAATCCTCGCCGAGCACGCCGGCGACGATCTCGATATGCGCTCGGGCTTCGACCATCGGGACGAGGATCGTCGAAGGTAGTGTGTCGGCCTCGATCAAGGCGGCGAGATCGCGAATGCCGGCTTTCGTCACGGGAGCATTGATCCGGATCGCCCAGCCGTCCGTGGTGTCGCCGATCCGGTTCAGGGCGGCCTCGCGGGCGGTTTCCTTGTCGCCATCGGCCACCGCGTCCTCGAGATCGATGATCGTAAGATCGGCGCCTGCATCCTTCGCCTTGTCGAACCGGTCCGGGCGAGAGCCGGGTACGAAAAGGAGGGTGGCGGCGGCGAACATGGTCTGGAAGGCATCCCGATAGCGACCCCGCTGGTGCGGGCGAATTACAGGCTTCACAATTTGTCCGGACAAATCTAAAGTCAAGGACGAATTGCATTGGCGTCCGGGCAACCGGCCGTGGAATTGGGAGGGTATGGATGAAATTCGCAAATTCGCTAATGGTGGCTCTTGGTCTTTTCACAGCTGCGGCGGTGCCCGGCCTGCCGGCATCGGCGCAGACTCTCGACCCTTCCGATCCTCAGGACGCACTAGAAATTTCCAAGCGGCTGCAATGCGGCGTGTCCGAGGACGAGCCGGCCGTCTATCACTGGTCGGGCAACATCTACGGTCGCGTCGACGGCGAACCCGACAAGCTGCTGTTCAAGGGCGAAGGCATGAATATCCGTCGCTGCGTAGAGGTGATGGATCCGCAGCGCGGTAAGGGGTGGAGCCTCATCAGTCGCGAAATCATGCTGATGCTCGACCCCGAAACCGGCGAAGTCCTCGATAGCTGGGAGAATCCCTATACGGGCGAGGCGGTCGATGTGATGCATATCCACAACGACCCGGTCAACGGACGCCCGAGCTTCGCGGTTGGCACGGACGGATCGCCGTTCGAACTGCCCACGTTGCGCGAAAGCGGGCCTTACGCCTTCATGCCGTTCGAGGTTCCGCTCTTCTATCCCAATCCGCTGGCCGGCGATTACCAGCAATATGTCGGCAACATGTATCATGCGATGGAGATATTCGACTTCGCCGCGATGAAGGACGAACTCTACGACGCGTCGAAGCCGACCGCTTACCCGATGGTGAGCTGGGTTCGACTGTCACCCTGGGCGCCATGGATGGAGATGGGCGGGCGACCCGGCCAGATGGTCTTCAACGCCATGGGCCGCAAGCTGCCGGGCGGTTTCGAGGAACTGCCCGATGTGCTCAAGAACGAGATCCGCGAAAACTATCCGATCTACGAGCAGGCTCCGCCAAAGGACGATGCGCGCCCCAACGAAACCACATGGACCAAGTTCAAGAAACTGACCGACCAGGCGAGGGAAACCGGGAGCGCAGCCGCCCCGATGGGCCGGGAGGAATGAGGGCTCTTGCCGCTGCGGCGCTATCCTTGGCAGCGGCACTTCCTTCTACTGCCAGCGCGCAGGCGACTGGCGGCTGGACCGAGGCTGTGGTCTCGGTCGCCGACCTCGAAGCGGTACCCGGCTTCCTCGAACGCATCGGCGACTGGCGAGAAACCGGGTCCGGCGAACTTACTGCGTCCGAACTCGCCTATTGGCAGGTGAAGGGAAGCGGCGAATGGCGCAGACTGTGCGCGCCGGCGGTGGACATCGGATGCATCCGCTTCGTTCGCTTCGATGGCGTCGAGCAGGAACCGATCCGGCCTGCCGCGCGGGCATGGGACACAGGCGGCATATTCTCGCTCATGGTGCGCACTGACGATGTCGATGCACTCTATGAGGCCGCTCTTGCCGAACCGGGCTGGTGGGCCGAAAGCCCGCCGATCCGCTTCCAGTTCGGCACGTCCGACCTGAAGAACGTGGTGATCCGCGGGCCGCACGGCATCCAGTTCGCCGCCTACGAGCGCATCAGCCCCGAATTCACCGACTTTCCGGTCGGTCGCATCAGCCAGGCGTTCAATTCCATGCGGATGGTCAAGAACCAGCCTGCGGCAAAGGCTTTCTACGAAGGGCTGGGCTTCGAGGAATATTTCGATGCCGATTTCGAACCGCTCGAACCGCAATGGTCGAACTTCTCGATCCCAAGAAACTTTACTCCGATCATCCGGCGCAAGGCTGCCGCGCTGATGCCGAAGATCGCGCCATGGGGCAGGGTCGAAGTTATGCAGATCGTCGGTTTCGAAGGGCACGACCATTCAGCCCGTGCCATCGCGCCTAACCTGGGGATCCTGTCGGTTCGCTATCCGGCAAAGAACCTCGATAAATATCGCGCGGATCTGGCTGCGAAGGGCGTTCCCGTGCCGCACGCTTCCGACGCAGTGGAAACCGGCGGGATGGGCATTCTGGCCATGTTCGCGGTGCGCAGTCCGGACGGTGCGCTAACCGAGTTCTACGCGCCCTCCGAAAGGCCCGACCAGCCTTCGAACCCCTAGAAGTTGAAGCTCACCTCGACGCCCAATTGCCGACCGCGACGCAACGCAGCGAAGAACGCGCGCGGCAGGCCGGTATCGGCTGCCCGACCTTGCGCGGCCAGCTGGCCGAAGGGGATGTCGCGCGGCGCAAAACCGTGCCGCAGGTCGAACCAGCGCGTCGCAAGTGGGATGGTGTCCTCGTCGGTAAGATTGCGGCCGAACAGCGAGACTTCCCAGTTATCCCCCTGTACGCCTAGCCGGGCGTTGAGCAGTTCGGTCGTTCCCGTCTTTGCAAGGTTGTGCACCTGCACGAACTTGCTGTCCTCGAACGAGAAGGCAAGGCTGCCAACGAGGTCCAGATCGGTGGTGATCGGGTAATCGAGGAACGCGCTGGTCGAAATCTGGTGCGGCGAGCCAAGCGGGAGCCGGTTGCCTTCGATCGAGCAGAGTTCGAGCTGTTCCGGCGTCGGATTGCGGGTATCAAAGTTCGCAAGCAGCCCGCCGGTGTTGAGCGTGTATTCGAAATCGTCGCAACCGCTGGTGAACGCCGCGTCGACATACGCGTAGCTTGCCGAAAAGCTCAGATATTCGCTGGGACGGATCTGCAGCTCGAGTTCGAAACCCAGCACCTCGGCATTGCCCTGGTTGGTCGCGATCGAGGTTACTGCCGTCGTGCCCGTCGTATCGGGGATCGAGGTGGTCAGCTGCACGTCCGTCAGTTCGTTGTAATAGGCGGCCGCATTGACCTGCAACGCACCTTCGAGGAAGGTCTGCTTGACCCCGAGCTCACCGCCTTTCAGCTTTTCGTCCAGGAACGTCGGGGAGTTGGCGACGATGCCGTTCGCCCCGTTGATCCCGCCCGGCTTGGTGCCTTCGGCGTAGATACCGTAGACCAGCGTGTCGAAACTGGGTTGCCAGTCGACCGTGACGCGCGGATTGAATTCGCTGATCTTGTATTCAGGGTAGAGCGTCCCGCCTTCGACGTTGAATTCGAGCAGCGTTTTCGTCTCTTCGAAATACCGTCCTTCGAGACCGACGGTCAGCGTCGGGCCGATATCGCCTTCGACCCGGCCGAACACGGCGATGTTTTCGATGGTCGAACGGTCGTTACCCGCTCCGACCGTGCCGAAATCGACCCCGTCCGTACCAGAGGCGAATGTAATATCGCGGCCCTTCTCCTCGAAGTCGTAGTAATAGCCGCCGATCAGCCCGCGGACAGGCAGATCCTCGGGCGACGCGAGACGGACTTCGATGGAATAATCCTCGAATTCCTCGATATCCGTGTTCGCAAACAAGGGTTCGACGGAACCCGGCGGGCCGAATACGACGTAGGCATCCGAAAAGTCGCTGTCGCTCCCGAATTTCTGGATTTCGTCGCGATAGGCGCCGATCGCGGTCAGCACCCAGCCCGAACCGCCGATGTCCCAGTCGATATTGGTGGAGATGAACAGGCGGTCGACGGCAATCCCGTCGAACGCCGTTCCATCTGGCGTGCCGTCGGCCAGGGGGTCGGTGTTTAGCGCAACCAGTTCGGGGCGTGGGCGAATGACACCGCAAAAATACTGGTTGGGATTATCGGAAACCCGGGACCCGCCCGTCCGGTACCGGGGCGAGCGGAAGCCCGGCTGGCAATTGTTGTCGATCGCCGGCTGAAGGAAAAAGGGAACCGGTCCGTCCCGGTCCTCGGTATATTGCGCCCGCACGCGCCAGTCGATGTCGGGCGTGGGAGTGAAGAACGCGGTGACGGCGCCGCCATAGCTTTCCTCGTCGCCGATGGTCTCGCCGGTCAGCTGGTTTTCGTATTGTCCGCCATAGGTATAGTACCTCCCGTCGAAGCGCAGCGCGAGGAGGTCGGGCACGACCGGCACGTCGATCCCGGCAGTGACCTCGTACTCGTCGTCCTCGGCGATACGCCCCTTGGCGAAGCCGCCGAAATCGTTGCCAGGCGTCTGGGTGACGATGTTGATCGCACCTGCATAGGTGTTGCGACCGTAGAGCGCGCTTTGAGGTCCCTTGACCACCTCTATGCGCTCGATCGCGTCGAAGTTGATTGTCTGGATGTCCCCTCGGAACAACGCTCCGTCGAGGAAGACGGAAACGCCAGATTCCACGCCGAACTGAACACCCGCAAGAACGTTTGAAAGCCCGCGGATGATCGGGCGATCGCCGGATCGACCGAACGACTGGCTGAAACTCAAACCCGGCACGAAGTTGGCCAAGCCGGAAGCATCGCGAATTTCGCGATCCTCGAGGCCCTCGGCGTCGAATGCGGTGACGGCAATGGGCGCATCGTTGATCGATTCCGCGGTTTTTCGGGCGGTAATCACGATTTCGGCGGTGGCGGCATCCTCGACCGCCGGTTCCTCTGTATCTTCGGATTGCGCGAGCGCCGCGTGCGGCAACGCGAAAGCGGGCGTTAACACGGTGGCCGCCATCAAGGCAGAGCGAATGGTCGCGTTGGTCATGTTACCTCCCTCACAAGCGCCAGTCCCACACAGGATGACGCAGTATTCAGTCCCCAACTCTTATTGTGGCGCAACATTACAATTTGTCCAGACAAATTCTGCGAGCACGCTGCGACCCTTAAAAACCGTCCTCATTGGATGGGTTTGACGTTGCCGAGGAACGCTGTGACGAGCAGCAAGGCGTAGACCGTCCATACCCAGATCCGGGTGCGGTCCATCGTTCGCCTGAGAGGGATCTCTGTCTCGTCGCTCGACCCGTGTTCGAGCACCGCGCCGAGCTGGGCGCCGACCGGTTTGAACGACACGTCGATCATGATCGCGGCGACGAATATGAAGCCGAACAGCAGCGCTTTCCACGCGAGCCAATCCTGCACCAGCGGTGCATCGATGAGCAGGCTCTGTCCGCCGAGCCAGAGGTAGAACCCCCCGATGATCCAGCGTAGCCAACCCTCGATCCGGCGATTACGGGCCGCCCGGGGCGTCTGGTCGTGGAAATGGGAATCCCAGACTAGGTAGAGCCATACCAGCCCAACCGCCCACGCCCCGATCGAGAGCCACGCGGGCACGTCCCACCATCCGCCAAGATTCACGACGCTCAGCGACAACGGCACCATCAGCGCCCAGGCGTTGCGGGGCACCATGTCGATCGCGACCAGCAGCGTCAGCAGCGCGATGCGCTGATCCAGCGACCATTTCTCTCGTTTGCGAAAGTGCTGGCCGAGCACGAACACCCCGACATCGGCGCCCAGCCACAGCACGAACAGCAGCAGGTGGGCGTAGACGAGCGTCGGATAGGCAAGGGCGGAAAGGTCCATCGGATCCCCTCGTGAAAAACTGTTGCCCGAATGGCACGTTGCGCGACAGTTTCTGACAATTTGTCCGGACAATTTGCACTTTCGCGCTTGACAGGCAAGAGGTTGTCCGGACAAATTCTGTGGAAGGGTCGAGGTTCGCCGCGCGGCGAACGAACGCGAAACCCGGCAAACCGTCCGGAAGAACAAGGAGCAGCCGATGATTCCGCTATCCGCAAAGCTTGCAGCAGCCGGCACGGTATCCGCCATCGCAATGGTCGCTTTCCCGGGCGTAGCATACGCGCAGCAGGCCGAAGATGCGGACGACATTCAAGCGGAGGACGACGGCGCGCAACTCGACACGATCATCGTCACGGCGCAGCGTCGCGAGGAAAGCGTCCAGAACGTACCGATCGCCATTAGCGCTTTCGACGACCGCGAGCTGGAGCGGCGCGGGGTCAGCGAGGCGCTGCAAATCGCGCAGTTCGTTCCCAACCTTGTAGGCCTGAACAACACCGGGCTCGGCTCCGCCAATGCCTACTTTCTCCGTGGGCTGGGCAATACCGAGACGATCCCGACCTTCGACCCGCCGATCGGGACCTATGTCGACGACATCTATCTCAGCCGGCAGAATGCGAACAATTTGAGCTTCTTCGATGTCGAGCGCGTAGAAATCCTGCGCGGTCCGCAAGGTACGTTGTTCGGGCGCAATACCACCGGCGGCGCGGTCAACGTGTTCCTCGCCGATCCGGACCTCGATGTAGGTGGCTACGCCGAAGTCGGCTACGGCAGTTACGATACCATTCTCGGACGCGCATCGGTGGACCTGCCGCTGGCCGACACCTTCGCGGTTAAGGTCTCCGGATATTTCCAGGACGACGAGGGCTACGCCTTAAATTCGACGACAGGCGAGCGGGTGAACGAGAACGATGGGTGGGGCGTCCGGCTTGGCCTGCTGGGCGAACTTTCGGATACCGCTCGGTGGACCGGAAGCTACATGCACACCGAGAGCCAGGCCGGAAACATCCTCAATTTCGATTGCGATCCTGCCAACCCCGACGACTGCGACGGCAGGTTCGTGACCACTGGACTGACCGCCGACACCAATTTCGGAAACCTGCTTACCGGCGAAAAGGCGGATTACGGCCTCGGCAACGATACGACGATGGACTTCATCTCGTCCAACCTCGAACTCGAACTGGCCGAAAACCTGTCGGTGAACATCATCACCGGCTACGTCTACACCACGCAGGACTACGCCCTCGATTTTGCCGACGGTCGCGGGCTCCCGTCGATCTCCGTGCCGGTGCCGTCGATCCAGGGTTACACTTTCGGCGGGTTCACGATCGTCAACGAGGGCGAGTTCTCGCAGTTCAGCCAAGAGATCAAGTTCAATGCCAGCCTCGGGGACGGCTTCCTCGACCTGGTCGGCGGCCTGTTCTATTTCGAGGAAGACAACTTCAGCGATTTCGGCGACGTCTTCACCCTGCCGCTCGCCCCACCACCCACCGGATTGCCGATCGTCCTCGCAGATCGGACCTTGAGGAACGAGACGGAGGCCTATGCCGGTTATCTGCAGGGCGACCTCAACCTCACCGACGCCCTCACCCTGACCGCCGGGATCCGCTACACCGACGAGACCAAGAATTTCTCGGTGAGAGACAACCGGGCATCGTGCAGGGTCACGCCGCTCCCGGCGAATTGCCTGTCCGATGCGAACCTGACCGCGGCCAACGGCGTTCCGATCCCGCAGGAACAGACGGTCGACATCTGGACCCCGCGCTTTGCCGTGGCCTACGAGCCCGACGACAACCTCCTGTTCTTCGCCAGCGCCACCCGGGGCTTCAAGTCCGGTGGCTGGAACGCACGTGGAACCAATCCGGCTGAACTCCTGCCGTTCGGTCCGGAAACGGCGTGGAGCTACGAAGCAGGGTTCAAGACAGAGCTGCTGGACCGTCGCCTTCGCGTCAACCTGACCGCTTTCTGGCTCGACGTGGAAAGCTTGCAGACCCCATCCGCGTTCACACGCGAGAACGGATCGATCGCCTTCATCACGCGCAATTTCGCGAATTACCAGAACCGCGGGATCGAGCTGGAACTGAACGCCGTGCCCACCGACGGGCTGAACCTGTTCGCCGCCTTCGGCTACCAGGACGATGAATACCAGTTTGAAGAGGACGGTCCCGAATTCGACGAGTTCGGTGTCGAATCCGTGCTCTCACAGCAGGCGCGGTGCCTTGACCAGCTCGCTGCCGGGCTCGTGCCGGGCGGAGGAGCAGCGGAGGCGACGGCTTGCGGCGTGGGGATCGTGGCGCCCGACGGCAGTATTTCGACGCCCGTGCGAACGCCCGATTTCACTCTCGCGGTCGGAGGCAGCTATCGCGCCGAACTTGGCGGTGGCCTCTCGCTGACCCCTTCGCTCAACGCCAGCTGGCGCGACGAAAGCGAGACCGGCACCAGCAACCTGACGCTTTATGACGTTCCCATCACCAGTTCGACGGGTGCCGTGTTCCCATCGAACCCGTTCCAGGACGGCGAGTTCGTCACCGGTTCGTTCAGCGAGGCTCGCTGGATCGTCAACGCGACCTTGAGGCTGGCGCACGATGACGGCTGGTCCTTGCTCGCCGAATGCACCAACTGCCTCGACGAGGAAGCGATCGAATCCACATTGGCGAACTTCTCCTACCTCAACCCGCCGCGCCGGGTGATGGTTCGCGCGAGGTTCGATTTCTGATGCGCTGGCAAGCGGTGGCGGCAGCGGTGCTGGCCGCCACCGCTGCCTTCCCTTTATCGGCACAGGACGATCCGATTTTCGACGCTCGTTGGGAGAGCCTGCGGGCGGGAGGATACGAACCCCTCACGATCCCGGTCGACTGGTACGATCCAGTAGCCCGGGTCGAGGGTAATCCTACGCTTCCTCGAACGATTGGCGCGACCCAAGCGGGCTTGTCCCCCGCCGCGATCGCCGCCGCGTCGGCCTGGGCCGAAGCCCAGAATTCCACCGCGCTGCTGGTCGCTCGCAATGGCGACATCGCTTTTGAGCGCTACTGGCAAAGCACGGGTCGGGATACGCGTTTCAACCCGCAAAGCATGTCGAAGACGGTGCTTGCCATGCTCGTCGGCATTGCCATCGAACGTGGCGTGATCGCGTCGGTGAACGATCCGATCGAACGGTATCTCGAAGAATGGCGCGGCGATGAACGTGGCCAGATTACGCTCCAGCACATGCTGTGGATGTCGTCCGGGCTTGAACAGGGCGATGCCAGCCATGGCTATATGGTGACGCCGGACAATCCGATCGTTCGCCATAGCCTCGGCAGCGACTTTACGAAATTGCTGCTCTCCCTCCAGCCAGTGGGTGAGCCGGGTGGCACGTTCGACTACAACAACCAGGTCAACCAGTTACTCAGCCTCGTGCTGGAACGGGCGAGCGGCCGGGAATACGAAGATTTGCTGTCCGAATGGCTTTGGCTGCCACTCGGCCTTGCGGACGCCGCTCTGCCGCTGGATCGTGAGGGCGGAATGGTGCTCAGCAGCTGCTGCATCCTGTCGCGGCCGATCGACTGGCTGCGCATTGGGGCGTTGTTCGTCACAGGCGGGCGCCATGCCGGCAAACAGATCGTCCCGGAACGCTGGATCGCTGCGATGCTCGAACCGTCACCCGCGTTCCCCGGTTACGGCTATCAGGTCTGGGTCGGCGACCAGCGGGTGGGCGGAGATCGGCCTCCCAAGGTGCCCCTGATGCCATGGCAGAGTGAACCGTTCGCAGCGCCGCAGGTCGTCATCCTCCACGGCCACGGCGGGCAGCGCACTTATATCATGCCCGACAAGCAACTGGTCATCGTGCGCGCGGCGCGCGACTGGCCCGACGCGTGGGACGACGCCGTCCTTCCCAATGTGATATGGCGCGGAGCCACCGAACACGGAGAATCCGAGTGAGTGCACCCCCGGTCCAGCCGACGTCCGCGCCAAAGGCTCGCACAGGTGAGTTCTCCAAGGGCTGGACGGTCCTGCTCGCAGGGCTACTGGGCGTCATGTGCGGAGCATCTCCCATTCCGTACAACGTCATCGGCTTCACTGCGGAGCCACTGGCGGCCGAGTTCGGATGGACGCAGACGCAGATCCTGCTGCCGATCACCCTGTTCGGCGTGATCGCCAGCCTGCTCGCGCCGGTGTTCGGCTGGATGGCGGATCGCTACGGCGTGCGCCCCGTGGCGCTCTGGTCGCTGTTCGCATTCGGCCTCGCTTTCGCGGCGATATCGCTGACGCCGACCGCGAACGAGGCTCGGACGCTCTATATCTACTATGGCTTCTGGGTGGTCGTCGGACTGGTCGGCATCGGATCGACGCCTGTAACCTGGAGCCGTGCCGTCAACCTTTGGTTCTATAATCACCGCGGCCTTGCCCTCGGCATTCTGCTGCTGGGCACGAGCTTTGCCGCCGTAATTGTGCCGCAAGTCGCCGTCTGGGCGATCCAGACCTATGGTTGGCGAGCAATGTTCGCAATCGTGGCGCTGTTTCCGGCCGCTGCGTTGATAGTGGCTTTCCTCCTGTTTCGCGAGCCGCGCCCCGAAGAGCGGCCGAAGGCGATCGAAAGCGAAAGCGGCAGGCTGACGGGCGTAACGCTCGGGTTGGCGCTGGCCGATTATCGCTTCTGGTTGATCTGGCTCTCCATCGCACTGATCGCGATGGCATTCGGCGGCGCGTTCATCAACATGCCGACAATGCTCCGCCTACGCGGTCTCGACGTGGATGTCGCGGCAACGGTGATGGGCATTCTCGGCATCGGCATATTCGCGGGACGACTGATAACCGGCGCGCTGCTCGACCGGTTCTGGCAAGGCATCGTCGCCTTCCCCCTGCTCTGCCTGCCCGCGATTTCCGCATGGCTCCTGCTCGGCGACAGCCTGACGTTCCCGCTCGCGGCGCTAGCCGGCTTCCTGCTGGGCTTTGCCGCCGGGGCGGAAAGCGATCTCATCGCCTACCTGACGGGCCGCTATTTCGGCATGGCGAATTACGGCAAGATCTACGGCATGCTCTACATGCCATTCGGCCTGTTCAGCGCAGCTTCGCCCGTCATTTATGCGCAGGTCTACGACAGGACGGGGAGCTACGACCCGATCCTGGAGGCGGCCATAATCATGTTCATCCTGGGAGGCGCCCTGCTGTTGCTTCTCGGCAAGTATCCGCAGGCATTTCCCGAGATCGACGAGCCCGAACCCGCTCGCGCCTCTGCGGGGGCTGCGTGATGGCGACACTCGCGCAGAACCAGCTCGCCCCGGTCGAGGAAGCCGTCGGTGCCGAACCGCTGCTGACCGACGCGGCCAGTCTCGCGCTTCACAGCCACGACGTCCTGTCGCGCGGGTCCGAACCGCTGGCTGTCTTCCGCCCCTCCACGGTCGAGGAACTGGCTCGCGGTGTCGGTGCGGCGACGAAGGCCGGGATCGCCATCGTTCCGCGCGGCGGGGGGATGAGTTACACGTCGGGCTATCTCTATGACGGCGGACCGTTCCTGCTGGTCGACACCGGCGCGCTCGACCGCGTGGTCGACATCGATGCAACCAACATGACGGTGACCGTGGAAGCGGGCATCTCGTGGGACAAGCTATACCGGACGCTCCAGCCACATGGTTTGCGCGTGCTCGCATGGGGCACCCTGTCGGGCCTGCGCGCAAGCGTGGGTGGCGGCATGAGCCAGAACGGTCTGTTCTGGGGCGCACGACGAGGCAGCGCGGTCGACAGCGCAATCAGCATGGACGTAGTGCTGGCCGATGGCACGCTGATCTCGACCGGATCCGATTTCTTCCGTCCGTTCGGGCCTGATCTTACCGGATTGTTCGCAGCCGATTGCGGGGCGTTCGGCGTGAAGGCGCGCGTCACGCTCAAGCTGGTTCGCGAGGCCGCCGCCTTCGCCTACGGCTCCTTCAGCTTCGATCGGCACGACGCGCTGCTAGGGGCGATGAGCGCGATCGCCCGCGCCGAACTGGCAGCCGAAAGCTTCGCCTTCGATCCCTTCCTGCAATCACAAAGGATGAAGCGCGACAGCCTGTCGGGCGATGCTAGGCAACTCGGCAACATGCTGAAGGCGGAAGCGAAGTCCGGCGGCGTGCTAAAGGCCATGAAGGAAGGCGCCAAGGTCGCCGTTGCGGGGCGCGGGTTCCTGAAGGACGTGCCTTTCAGCCTTCACTGCATTGCCGAGGGGCGGCATCGCTCAGGTGTCGATGCCGACATGATGGCAATTGCGGCGATCGTACGCGAGCATGGGGGCAAGGAGGTCGAAAACTCGATCCCCAAGATCCTGAGAGCCAACCCCTTCCCGCCGCCGAATTCGATGCTTGGACCGGGAGGCGAGCGGTGGGTCCCGGTCCACGGCTTCCTTCCGCATTCCAGATTGGTCGAGGGGTGGGAGCGCTTGCAGGATCTGTGGGCCGGGCACCGTGACGAGATGGCGCGGTTGAAGGTCGAGACGGGTGCGCTGCTGGCGGCGACCGGGCGAACGGGTTGCCTGATCGAGCCGGTGTTCTTCTGGCCGGGCGAACACAATCCTCTTCACCGTAGTGCAATCGAGCCAAGCCACATGGCCAAGCTGAAATCGCAAGCAGACGATCCCGAGGCGAATGCGCTCGTGGAAGAACTGCGCCGCGCGGTGATTGCGATCTTCCGCGAGCTTGGCGCCGTGCACATGCAGATCGGGCGCGCCTATCCGCTGAAGGACAGCCACGATCCCGCGGCGTGGGACATCCTGCGCGCGCTCAAGCGACAGGTCGACCCGCATGGCCTGATGAACCCCGGGTCACTGGAACTGTAGGTGCTGGAGCTTGACCGAAGGCGCGTCCTGGCCGCAGGCGCCATCGCTGCCATCGCCGCCCATGGCCCCCTGCGAGCGCAAGAGGACGACGACGTGACCCAGACCGCAACCTATTCCGCCATGGCGATGCAACTGACGGCCCGCTCGCTCGACCGGCTGCCCGATGAGACCGCGGCGCGCGCCGCCATCCTGGCGCATATTGCCGAAGTCGAAGCGCAAATCCGGACCAGCGCCATCTTCGTCGCGCAGTATTCTGGAAAGCCGGTGAAGCTCGTCGTGCTGCCCGAATACCTCTTCACCTCCTATCCGACGCGGATCTCTATTCCGGATTTCGCCGCGCGCGTCGGCTTCGCGAAGGATGGCCCGGAATACGAGGCGCTTGGCGCGATGGCCGAACGCCTGGGCGTGTTCCTTGCAGGGAACGCCTACGAAACGGACGGAGCGTTCCCGGATTTCTATTTCCAGACCAGCTTCATCGTCGCGCCTTCGGGGGAAGTCGTGCTGCGCTATCGCCGCCTGCTGTCTATGTTCGCCCCCTCGCCCCACGATGTTTGGGAAGCCTATCTCGACGAATACGGGCTCGATGGGGTGTTTCCGGTCGCGCCGACCGAGATCGGCAAGCTTGCCGCGATTGCTTCGGAGGAAATCCTCTATCCCGAGATCGCGCGCGCCCTCGCCATGCGCGGAGCGGAGGTGTTCTGCCACTGCTCGTCCGAAGTCGGTTCGCCGCTTGCGACCAACAAGGACATCGCCAAGCAGGCCCGCGCGTTCGAGAACCTTGCCTTCGTCGTCTCCGCCAACACCGCCGGGATTTCCGGCACGGCCATGCCGCTGTCGAGCGCGGAGGGGAACAGCCAGGTGATAGACTGGAAGGGCCAGGTGCTTGCGCAATCGGGCGACGGAGAGACGTTCACCGCCTTCGCGCCGATCGACCTGTCCGCCTCTCGCGAAGCGCGGCGCACGCCGGCCATGACGAATTATCTCGCCCGCCAGCGCCCTGCCTTGTTCGCTGCCGCCTATGCCGCTGCAGCGGAACCGTTCCAGGGCGCTAACGGCATGATCGACGACCGAGCGCCGAAAGTGCCCGAGCGCGACTATTTCAACCGCGCGCAGGAACTGGTGATCGAACGCATGATCAAGGCGGGAGTGATTTCGTGAAGCACGCAAACGTCCGCGGTCGCATCAGCTACACCTCGACCAAACCCGAATGGTCGAGCCGCGAGCGCGGTCGCGAGTGGTTCAATTTCTCGCATCATTCGGACGGCTCGGTCATCATGCGCGCGCAATGCGAGATCGAGGAGCCGGACCCGGCAGTCCTGCGCGATATCGTCTATCATATCGGCCCCGGCATGGTCCCGCACAGTTTGCTGGTTCACCTGACGCTGGACGACGAATTTCTGGGCTCTGGCTGGATGCGCCACGACGCCGAGGCCGGGCGGATCACCTGCGAGAGCTACGGTCCCTCGATCGGGCGCAACTCGGAAAGCCGGGAGAATGTCGGGTCATTCGACGGGTTCGGCACCCATCCGGTCGTCGGTGACGGTTTCCTGACGCGGATCATGGATACCGCGAAGGGCCCGCACCGGCGACAACTTCGGGTGTTCCTCCCCTCGCCGGATCATCGCGGCGCGACCCCGCCGCAGGTTTCGGAGGTCTTCATCGCGCTCGAATATGTCGGGTCGGAGGAGAAGACGGTGCGAGCCGGCACTTTCGCGTGCAACCATTTCCGCTTCGTCGACGACAGCGATGCGGGCATGGGCGGAAAAACCCATCCCGATTACGACATGTGGGTCACCGCCGACGAACATAGCGTGCTGGTCTACGGGTCGATCGACGGTTACATGATGAACCGCTACGAACTGGTCGAGCTGGAGCGTTGATCTAGCGCGCGACGTCGATCAGCACCTTGCCCATGTGCGCGCCGCGATCGAGGTATTCGAGCGCCGCGGGCGCATCGTCGAAGGCGAACGTGCGGTCGACGACCAGTTCGATGCCATGCTGCGCCACCAGGTCGAGCGCGCTTGCCAGCATCCCGCGATGGCCGCTGGCGATGCCTTTTACCGCGATGTTCTTTGCGATTAGCGATCCCTGGTCGAAATCCGGCCGATCGCGAGGACTGCCGGAAAGCGCGCCAATCGTGCCGATCCGCCCTTCGACCGCCGTCGCCGCGATGGTCTGGCCGAAGGAGTCGAAACCCAGCGTATCGACCACGACGTCGGCGCCGCGTCCGCCGGTCGAACGCAGCATCGTCTCGGCCCAGTCGGGATTGTCGCGATAGTTCACCGTGTGATCGGCGCCCAGTTCGCGCGCGCGTTCGAGTTTTTCATCGCTCGAGGACGTAATCGCGAAGGTTGCGCCCAGCGCCTTCGCCAGTTGCAGCGCGAACAGGGATACCCCGCCGGTCCCTTGCGCCAATACGAGGTCCCCTTTGCCCGCTTGCCCGAACGCGACCATCGCATGCCAGACCGTCGCCCCGACGACCGCAAGTGAGGCCGCGCTGTCGTCCGAGACGCTGTCGGGAACCTTGATCGCGGCGGCGGCGGGGATCACGATGCGCTCGGCCAGCCAGCCATCTGCCGTCACTCCGAGATCGTGCTCGAACACATGGAAACCATAGCCACCATTATCCAGCCAGCCGGTGAAGTTCGGCGCGATTACGCGGTGACCCTCTTCGAGCCCGTCGACACCCTCGCCGAGCGCCGCGACCCAGCCGACCCCGTCGCTCAGGGGAATGCGCGTGCCGGGCAGATCGGAGCCATATTTGCCGCGCAGCACCATGAGATCGCGGTGGTTCAACGCGGCGGCGATCACGTCCAGGGCGATCTCCCCCGGTCCGGGTACCGGGTGATCGCGTTCGACCTGCCGCAGGCCATCGATTCCCTGCCGCTTTCCGATCTGCCAGGCCTTCATCGCACACCCTCCGGTGCATCGGGTCCAACGACAGGCGGATCGACCTGCTCGATCCCGTCGACCGAAAACGCGCCGTTATAGCGATTGCCTCCGACCCGTCCGACCATGTCCTCGCGCAAAGGCGCTTCGGCGTAGACGATAACGGTGTAATCGCCCGCGCTGGGGTCCTGTCGCAGGGGAAGGATTTCCTCGCGATAGATGCGGCTGTTCCAGAAGGCGCGGGCGTTCTCGATGCACGGGAAGCGCACGGTGAGATTGACGTGGCCGGGCTCCACATCGCCCTCGAATGTCTCGAGCGGTTGCGGGATCGTGACGTAGTAGCCGCCCAGCTGCTCGTAGATGCGACTTTCTGCGATGGCACGGCCATAGGCGATCATCCGGTCGCGATCGAGCGTGCGGCCGCTCACGACCATGTAGACGGGCGCATCGCAGGTCGAAGCCGGTGGCGGAGGAGCGTCCGATGCGGGCAGGCCTTGCAGCAGCAGGGTGATGGGAATGATCATCGGGGGTCTTCGATCCTCGTCTCGTCGCACAAGGTGCGTTTCCATGGGGCGCCATTCCTGAACCATTGCCAGGTCCGCGCTCGGGAGTGTCCGTCGGGGGCGATGTTGATCATCTCGATGTAATAAGCGCCCGGTTCATCGAGCCGGTCGAGCTTCAGCATCAGCGTGTCCTCGGCCGTTTGCCAGCCATATCCGGAGAAGCGGTCTGTCTCCCAGACGAGGTGGTCCCCGTCGAGAGAACCGCCGAATTCGTATGTCGCTTCCCGACCGTCATCCCACTTGAGCCAGTTGTGCTGGACGTAATGCCATTCGCCGCTGTCCGGAAACTCGCAATGGGTCTTCACTCGGTGCGCATCGATGGGACTGCCGTTGCAGTCGAAATGGCGATACCAGCCGTCCCACCACCCCTCGTGGTCGAGCATGGCCGGCATGACTGCATCGAGTTGCGCGCGATTGCCCATCACGCCGATCCCCGTTCCGCATAAGCGTCGATCGGCATCGGCTCCCCGGTCTGGCGGATCAGAGCCTGCCGGCGCAGGAACCTGAGCATGCCGCTATCACCCATGCGGCTCGGTCCAAGGCCCGAGGCGCCGCGCGAGGTGTTGGCGGCGTCGCCGACCATGCTCGTGAGCGCCCCGTCCTGAAGCGAGATCGCCCCCGCCTCCAGGCGCGCGCCGATCGCTGCGGCTTCCTCGTTCGAACCGGCGAGGACCGCGGCCGACAGCCCGTATCGGGTATCGTTGGTAAGCGAGAGCGCCTCCTCGATATCGTCGAATATCGTGACGGGGACGACCGGCCCGAACGTCTCCTCGCGCATGACGGCCATTTGCGGCGTCACGTCGACGAGCACCGTCGGCTTGAGATACGTCCCCCCGTCAAGCCGCTCGACCTGCCCGCCGGTCAGTACCTTCGCGCCGAGCGAGCGGGCATCGTCGATCTGCGCCTGAACCTTCGCAGCCTGCGGAGCGAAAATGAAAGGACCGAGATGCCCGCTGGCCGGATCGGGATGGGTGAGCGCCACGCGCTCGGCCTCCGCGACCAGGGCGTCGATAAAAGGTTCGGCAATGGACCTCGCCACGTAGACCCGCTCGATCGACTGGCATGCCTGCCCGGTCGCGACGATGCTGGCGCGCAACGCGATCTTTGCGGCCCATCGCGGATCGGCGCTGGCGGCAACGATCATCGGATCCTTGCCCCCCAGTTCGAGGTTTGCCGGGATCAACCGCCGCGCCGCGGCCCCCGCCACCTTTCGCCCGGTGTCCGTCGATCCGGTGAAGCAGACGTAGTCCACATTTTCGATCAGCGCCTCGCCCACGTCCGGACCGCCCATCACGTAGCGCATCGGCAGTTCGGGGACTTGCGCCAGCACGTCGCGCATCGGTCCGACGAAGCGGGGAGTGACCTCGGACGGTTTCACCAGCGCGGCCGAGCCCGCCATCAGGGCGGGCACGGCATCGATATGCGACAGGATGACCGGAAAGTTCCAAGGGGCGATGACGCCGAGCAACGGGTACGGGGAATAGGCGCTTTCGATTTCGATGGCCGGGACGCTGGAGGCGGTTGGGCCACGATCGAGCCGGTCGAAAAGCTCCGGTCCGCGCGTTGCCCAGCGACGGAGATTGGCGACGAGGCCCTGCACTTCGATCTTCGCTATCGTACCGCGTCCGGTATCGATGCCGAGCGCCGCGACGATATCGTTCGATGCTTCCTCGACCGCGTCCGCGAAGTCGCGCAACACGCTCGCCCGGCAGGCAGGCCCGCGCGCCTCCCATTCGCCCTGCATGGCGCGCAGGTACTCGGCATCCCGGCCGACCTGCGCCCCCGTGCTCGGTTCGAACGCGTAGTCCTCCTCGCCGGTGCGCGGGTTGCGCGCCTTCACTGTTGGGCCGCCCATTCGGAAACGATATCGCACCCCCGCGCGAACCACGCCGCCTCGCGCCCCGCAAAGTCCGAGAGCAGGCCTTCGAGCGCGGCGATCCTGTAGGGCAGCCCCATGATGTACGGGGTTAGGTGGATCGGCAACATGCGCCCGCCCTCCTGTTGCCGCGCCTCCTGCGCCAGCCAGTCGAACGCATCGCGCATCGATTGCGCCCAGCTATCCGCGCTTTGCTGCTGCACGGCGATAATCTGGCGATCGCTCAGTTCGTGGTTAAGCGGAAGGTCGATCAGCCCGTTCGCGAAGCGATACGGGAGCTCGTCGTTCACCCAGTCGCAGCAATAAGTCAGTCCTTCGTCCTTGAGAATATCGAGCGTCGAAAAGCTCTGCTGTCGCGCGATCGACAGCCAGCCTTCGGGGCGCGTGCCGGTCGCGCGCTCCAGCCGGGCCATGGCGTCAGCGATCAGTTCCCGCTCCGCTTTTTCGCCCAAACTCGCGTCGATCGTGCCATTCATGTCGGTCGAATGGGCGATGATCTCGTGCCCGCCCGCCTGCACCGCCTCGACCAGTTCGGGATAGCGTTCGGCAACGGCGGCATTGACCGCGAAGCTCGCGGAGACCCCCGCTTGCGCGAACGCATCGAGCAACCGCCACGCGCCTACCCGGTTACCGTAATCGCGGGCGGTGTAATGGCGATAATCGGGATAGGGGGTGACCATGTGGCCGGGCGCCTTGAACGGGCCGCCGGGCTGGATCGGAAACCATTCGAGGCTGACGACGAGCCACACCGCTACCGATCCCTTCGGCCAGCGGACCGGAGCGCGTTCGTGCATGTTCGACCATGCATAGAGGTCGTGATCGTAGCCTTCGCGGCGGCGCGGATAGTCGAGATAGTCGTCGGGCAAACTCATGCGCTCACGCTCCCGGCCCGCTGGCGCCATGCATCGACGATCTCGCCTGCTTTCGAGATCCATGCGCGCCCATCGCTGGCGATGTGTTCCAGCGCTTCCTCGAACGGGCCGATCCGGTGCGGCTGACCGATGAGATAGGCGTGCAGTGGAATGCACATCACCGTGGCGCCCGGTCCGTCCTTGCGCGCGCCCTCCTCTGCCAGACGCTCGAACTGGCGCACCAGCGTATCGGCATATTCGCGCGGACTCATGTTGTAGACGAAGAAGCCGTAATGGTCGTTGACCTCGAGGCTGTAGGGGATCGAGGCGAGCCGACCCTTTGCCACCTTCACTTCCTGCACCCGGTCGTCGTGATAGAGGTCGCAGGTGTAATCGAGCCCGTATTCCGCGATCAGGTCGAGCGTGCGCGGCGTGTGCGTCAGCGCGGGTGCGAGCCAGCCGCGGATGCGCTGTCCGGTCGCGTCCTCGACCGCGCGGATAGAGTCCTCAATGATCGCGCGCTCCTGGCGCTCGCTCATGCCGTAGGAATAGCGGGTGTTGTAGATGCCGTGGCTGAAGAACTCCCAGCCGCGCTCGTTCGCATCGGCGACGACCTCGGGATGATGCTGGCACAGGGCGACCGACAGGCTCACGCTTCCGGGAAAGCCGTGCTTCGTCATGACATCGGCCATGCGCCAGTGGCTAACGCGATTGGAATGGTCGCGGTGGGAATAGTTCACCACGCTGGGCGCGGGATGAGGCCACGGCGTGCGCTGCGGGTTCGCCGGCGGATCGATCTCGTAATATTCGAGGTTGGGCGCGACCCACACCGCGACCGGCTTGCCACCCGGCCAGGCGAATTGCTCACGACCCGCGCTTCCGCCGCGATAGGGGTGGTAGTCGTAGAGTTCGGGGTCGGGGGCGCCTTCCTTCACGTGCGCGCCTCCAGCCAGTCGATCACGACCTCGACCGGTTCGACGTCGGCATACTTCAGCTGCAGGTCGGTGAGGTTGGCAAAGTGATAGCTTTCGTGCTTGTCCGCGCACGTCTCGATCGGGACAATCGTGCGGTAGCCGTGGCTCAGGGCATCGACCGCGGTCGCGCGAACGCAGCCCGACGTGCTGCCGCCGGTGACCACCACCGTGTCAACCCGATGAAAGGTGAGATAGCTCGCCAGCGGCGTCTCGAAGAACGCGCTCGGCATGCGCTTGGTATAGCTTAGGTCACTTTCAGCCACCTCGCAGCGCGGGTCGAACCGGTGGCGCTCGCTGTCGTACTTGATGTTCTGGAGGCTGTCCTCGGTATCGGTACGGGTGCCCCAGACGCCCGCGTCGCCCGCATCATCCTTGTAGGCGACGCGGCTCCATACCACAGGCATTCCGAGTTTGCGAGCCAAGGCGCTGATTGCATTGATGTATTCGATCTGGCGTGGATCGGTTTCATAGGCGGTCTTGAACAGGTCCATCCGGGTATAAGCCTGCTGCACGTCGACATTCACGATCGCGAGGTTCTCGCCGAAGCCGAACTTCCTGCGGGCAGGATTGGCCATCACCGCCTCGAAGATCTCGCGCGCCGTGCGCCCGTCGCAGACCATTTTCGTGCCGACCATCTCCGCCATGCATCGCTTCCTTTCGTCTAACGCTTTGACGCCGACAATAAACTTGCGTAGTGGCTTGTCGAGTAGAATTTGTCCGGACAACTTTAGAGGTGGGATTGGCCACGCTTATCACCCGGCATGTGCTGTCGCTTCCGGAAACGGGCCGCAAGGTCCAGTACCGGCGGTGCGGACGCGGGCCGATCCTGCTGATGGTGCACCAGAGCCCGCGGTCCTCGGCTGAATACGAAGACCTGATGCGGCGCTGGGGGAAACATTTCACCTGCATTGCGCCCGATACGCCCGGCTTCGGCCAGTCGGACCGGTTGGCCGAATCCGACGGGGGCGATCCGGATATCGACGGTTTCGCCGACGCGCTGTGCGCCTTTCTCGATGCCCTCGGGGTCGGGCGATGCGCCGCCTATGGCTTTCATTCGGGCGGCATCATCCTCGTCAACGCCGTGAAGCGCCAGCCGCAGCGTTTCTCCTGCCTTGCGATAGGGGGCTATGCGATCTGGACCGCCGAGGAGATGCGGGTCTTCGGCGAGGCCTACCTGCCCGAATTCCATCCGAGCGCCTATGGCGAGCATCTGGCGTGGCTGTGGAACCGGATGCTCGAACAAAGCTGGATCTTCCCATGGTTCGACACCCGCGAGGAAGCGCGGCTTTCGGTCGCCCACGCCGACGTGCCGCGCGTCGCGCAGGCGGTGTCGGAAATGCTCGATGCCGGTAACGCCTACCGCGCAGGCTACGGCGCAGTTCTCCGCGCCCCGCGTGATATTCCCGAGGTCGGCGCCGATGTGCCGCCCTGCCTCATCACCGCCTATGATGGCGACCCGTTACAGGCGCATATCGATCGGCTCGGCGAATTGCCGGCGAGCTGGCGGGCGGAAAAGGTAGCGACTCCCGAAGCGCACCAAGACGCAAGCCTTGCCTTTCTGAAGGAGCACGGCGCCGCTGCGACGTGCCCTCCCCTGGCCGAAGACGCGTTCGAAGGCTGGATCGATTGCGACGGCGTGCTGATCCACTGGCGCGGCGAACCAGGAGCGAAGAGGCTGGTTCTGCACGAACCGGCGGGCGAGCTGCGCGCGCCGGGCGAGGACGAGGTGGCGATCGACCTGCCCGGCCACGGTCAGTCCGACGATGCTCCTGACATCCAGTCGGTGCTTGCGATGGTGATGGCGCATCTCGATGCCGTCGAAATGGCTTTGCCCACCCTTCCCGATGGGGACCCCGTACGCCTCTATCCGGACATGACGCCCGACCGGTTCGGCGCCTATCTCCAGCGCGCGTGGCAAATTGCAAGGGCCGAGGCCTTTTTCGAACCATGGTACGATGCGAGCGCGGTGGCGGCCGTCCCACTCGATCCGGTACGCCTCGAACCCGCAGCTCTCAATGCCCGCGCGCGTGCCCGCATTCGCTCGGGCGAAGCGGCACGCCGCTGGCACGAAACCCTGTTCCAGATGGAGGAGAAACGATGACCGACTTTGCCAAGAAGATGCCGCTGCTCGCCCGCCATGAAGGGGTCTGGGACGGAACCTACACCTATTTCGATGCAAGCGACCGGCAGGTCGACCAGCACGCCAGTCGCCTCCTGTGCCGGATTACCGGGGACGAGGACGTCCCGTATCATCAGACCAATCACTACACCTGGCCCGATGGAAAGACCGAAATGCGCGACTTTCCCGCTACCTATCGCGATGGGCGAATCTGGTGGGACAACGACCTTATCCAGGGCTGGGCCGCCGAAGTTCCGCTCGACGAGCACAACCGCACGATGATGCTGTACTGGCAGCGAACCGGGGATCCCTCGCTCTATCTCTACGAGCAGATCCAGATCTCCGACGACGGCAAGAACCGCTGCCGCACATGGCACTGGATCCGCGATGGCAAGCTCGAGACGCGTACCGCGATCCAGGAGCATTTCGTGACGAAGGACTGGCGTAGCGTCGATGCGGAGATGAAAGCCGCCGGCGATCAAGGCCGGGCCGTCGAATTCGGTGGCGGGACCGGGTTCGGAGGATAATAGACTCGATGGCAAGCACGCTTTTCGACAAGATCTGGAACGCGCACGAGGTCGCCATGACCTCCGGCGGTGCTTCGCTGATCGCAATCGACCGCGTATTCCTGCACGAACGCACCGGCGCCTCCGCGCTCGGTCGAATGGCGCAGATGGGGCGTACGGTGCGCGATCCGGCGCGCGTCTTCGCGGTCATGGACCATATCGTCGACACGCGTATCGGCCGTGGAGACGGCACCCTGATGCCCGGCGGCGAGGCCTTCATCACTGAAACCCGCGCGGCGTGCGAAGCGGCGGGCATCAGCCTGTTCGACGTCAACGACCGCGAGCAGGGGATTGTGCACGTTATCAGCCCGGAACAGGGCATCGTCCTGCCCGGCGTGACGCTCGTCGCGCCGGACAGCCATACCTGCACACAAGGGGCATTCGGTGCATTGACGTGGGGGATCGGATCGTCGGAAGCCGAACATGCGATGGTGACCGGCACCCTTCGGCTGAAGCGCCCGCGTTCAATGCGGGTGACGTTCGAGGGTGCGCTCGCTCCGGGCGCTACGCCCAAGGACATGATCCTCACGCTGATCGCGACGCATGGCGCCGGCGGCGGGGCAGGTCATGTGGTTGAATTTGCGGGAGAAGCCATCACCGCGCTCGACATGGAAGGGCGCATGACGGTGTGCAACATGGCGACCGAGTTCAGCGCAATGACCGGGCTTGTCGCACCGGACGATAAAACCTTCGACTACCTTGTCGGACGACCGTTCGCTCCGGTCGATTTCGAAGCACCCTACTGGCGCGATCTCGCCAGCGATCCGGGCGCCGCGTTCGACAAGGAGATCGTGATCGACGCCTCTTCGATAGCGCCGATGGTGAGCTGGGGGACGAGCCCGGAACACACGATAAAGGTGACACAAAGGGTACCGAAAGGGACCAGGGGTGCGCACGACTATATCGGACTGGCACCCGAAACTCCCATTGCGGGCGTTCCGGTCGACGCCGCCTTCATCGGCTCTTGCACCAATGCGCGCCTGTCCGATCTGAGGCGCGCGGCAAACATCCTGAAAGGCCGACGCATCGCCCCTTCGATCCGAACCGCCCTCGCCGTGCCCGGGTCGCTCTCGGTCAAGCGCGCGGCCGAGCACGAGGGACTGGACCGCGTCTTCGAAGCGGCGGGGTTCGAATGGCGGATGAGCGGATGCTCGCTGTGCTTCTACGCGGGCGGCGAAGGCTTCCCCGAAGGCAGCCGCGTCATTTCCAGCACCAACCGCAATTTCGAGGGGCGGCAGGGCCCCGGCATACGTACCCATATCGCTTCGCCGGAAACCGTGGCGGCAAGCGCGATCGCCGGGGCGATCGCCGATCCGCGCGATTACCTCGACAACGACAGGGTGGCGGCATGACAGCGTTTCCGCAACCACTGACGGGCATAGCCGCCCCGCTCGATCCAGAGGCGCTGCGCGACAACGTCGATACCGATGCGATCATTCCCAGCCGCGAGATGCGCTCGACCGGGCGCGAAGGGCTGGCGGACGGACTGTTCGCGCCGTGGCGCTACACCGATGTGGCGAAGCGCGTTCCCGACCCCGATTTCGTCCTCAATCGCCCGGAATATTGCAATACGTCGATCCTCGTCGCGGGCGCGAATTTCGGCTGTGGGTCGAGCCGCGAGCACGCCGTATGGGCCTTGGCCGAGTGGGGCATTCGCGCGGTTCTGGCGGAAAGCTTCGCACCGATTTTCCGCGGCAATTGCGTACGCAACTTCGTACTGCCCGCCGTTCTACCCCGACTCGCGCTCGATCACCTCGCGGGCGGCGAAGTGACGATCGACCTTGCTGCCGAGACAGTTTCGGGGGGAGGAGAAACCCATTCCTTCGACATCGACGCCGAGGCCAAGCGGATGCTCGCCGAGGGGCTCGACCCGATCGACCTGACACTGGCGATGCGCGAGGATATCGAAAGCTGGATCGCATCCGACCGGGCGGCGCGGCCATGGGTGTACCTGAAGGAAAGAGCATGACCGAAATCCTCGTTTCCGAAGTCGGTCCCCGCGACGGCCTGCAATCCATCGACCGGGTCATGCCTCTGGAGGCCAAGAAGCGCTGGATCGCGGCCGAGGCGGCGGCAGGCGTGCGCGAGATCGAGGTCGGCAGCTTCGTCCCCGCAGCGCTCCTCCCGCAGATGGCTGATACCGCCGAACTGGTCGCCTTCGCCAAGGAAATAGGGGGGCTTGCCACCGTCACGCTGGTGCCCAACGCGAAGGGCGCGCAGTTTGCCGCCGAGGCGGGCGTGGATGCGATGAGCATTCCGTTCTCGATGAGCGAAACCCACTCGATCAAGAACGTGCGCAAGGATCATCCGGCCATGCTGGAAGAGATAGCCGCAGCTTCCTTGATAGCGCGCGAAGCGGGCATTCACTTCTCCGTCGGCCTTTCGACGGCGTTCGGCTGCACGATGGAAGGCGCCGTTGGCGAGGACCAGGTGGTGCGCCTCGCCGAAAAGGCCGTCGAGGCGGGCGCACAGGAGCTGAGCCTGTCGGATACGACCGGCTATGCCGATCCCGCGCAGGTCCGCAGCCTCGTCCGCCGCGTCAGGGCTGCGGTGGGGGAAGACCTGCTCACCACCCTCCATCTCCACAACACGCGCGGACTCGGCCTCGCCAATGTCGTCGCCGGGCTGGAGGAAGGGATCACCACGTTCGATGCTTCGCTCGGTGGGCTCGGCGGCTGTCCGTTCGCACCGGGAGCGAGCGGCAACCTCGTCACCGAGGACCTGGTGCTGATGCTCAATTCGATGGGTCTGAAAACCGGAATCGACCTCGAAAAGCTGCTCGAAGTGCGCGCCATCATAGAAGAGGCTTTGCCGGGTGAGCCGCTTTACGGGTTCACGCCCGATGCCGGCCCGATGCTCGATTATGCCGAGAGGAGCGCGGCATGAATGCCCCGCCCGCACCGCTGGCGGGGACAAGTGTGGTCGAGTTCACCCACATGGTGATGGGGCCGACGGTCGGCCACGTGCTTGCCGGCCTCGGCGCAGAGGTGGTGCGGGTCGAACCGATCGGCGGGGACCGGACCCGCCGCCTGATCGGATCGGGAGCGGGCTATTTCCCGATGTACAATCGCGGCAAGCAGTCGATCTGCCTCGATCTCAAGTCGGGCGCCGGGCTCGGCGTCGCCAGGGACCTGATCGCGAAAAGCGACGTGCTGGTGGAGAATTTCCGTCCCGGCGCGCTCGACCGGCTGGGGCTTTCCTACGAGGAATGCGTCAAAACGAACGAGCGCCTGGTCTATTGCAGTGAGAAGGGGTTTCTTCCCGGCCCCTACGAACGGCGCACCGCGCTCGACGAGGTGGCGCAGATGATGGGCGGGCTCGCCTACATGACCGGGCCGCCGGGGCAGCCCCTGCGCGCGGGCGCGAGCGTTATCGACGTGACCGGCGGGCTGTTCGGCGTGATCGGCATCCTCGCCGCGCTCGAACAGCGCCACCGCACCGGTCGCGGGCAGAAGGTCATTGCCAGCCTGTTCGAAACCACGATCTACCTCGTCGGCCAGCACATGGCGCAATACGCCGTGACCGGAACCCCGGCCGCGCCGATGCCCGCGCGGGTTTCGGCATGGGCGATCTACGACGTGTTCGAGACGAAGACCGACCCCGTCTTCATAGGGGTCGTCACCGATCCGCTGTGGGAAAAATTCTGCCGCCTGTTCGAACTCGACGATCTGTGGGCGGACGAAAGCCTGCGCGAGAACAACGCCCGGGTCGAAGCGCGCGATCGCATCCTGCCGACCATTCGCGAAATGATCGGCTCGATGAGCGCTGCCGAAGTGATCGAACGGCTCGACGGCAGCGGCCTGCCCTTCGCGCCGATCGGACGGCCGCAGGACATGTTCGACGATCCGCACCTCAACGAAGGCGGGCTGGAGGACGTGACGCTGGCGGACGGGACGCCGGTGCGCCTGCCGACCATACCTCTGGAACTGGGCGGCGCGCGGATCGGATCGCCGCAGCACCTGCCCCACCCGGGACGCGACGCGCGGGCCGTGCTGGAAGGGCTTGGTTACGATAGCGACAGGATCGATACGCTGGTCGGCAGCGGTGCGGTGGGAGAAAGCGAATGAAGTATCAGGGTATCGCCGGCCTGGCCGTGCTGCTTGCCGGGTGTTCCGTCAATATCGACGATGCAGCCGACGAGCGCCCACAAACCGCTACTTCCCGGCCCGTCGCCGCCGGGGTGACCAGCCCCGAACAGCGGCTCCCCACCGACGTGCGTCGGACCACCATCATCGTGCGCGATATCGAGAAATCACTGGCCCTGTACCGCGATGTCATCGGGCTGGAGATCAATTACGATACCGAGGTGACGACATCGGGGGTAGCGCTTCCTGCAGGGGAACCGGGCGCAAGGGCACGGCTGGTCCTGCTCAACGCCAACGACCCCTGGGTCGGGTGGATCGGCTTGATGGAGTGGGTCGATCCGGCGATCCCGGCCGACGACTATCCCACCCGCATGGGTCCGGGCGATGTGGTTATCATCCTCAACACCGACGATGTCGAGACTCGCTGCGAAGCGGCGAAATCGGTGCCGGGCGTAACCTTCACCGCAGAGCCGCGCCTGCAGGTCTATCCCGGGCGCGACGGCGCGGAGGACATCCGCGTGGTGGGTTGCAATTTCTTCGACCCGGACGGCATCCTGATCGAGCTCAACCAGATCCTGGAATGAGGTCGGGCCCGTCGACCACCATCACCTGGACATCGGCCAGCCCTTCGCGCAGCTCCTTGACCTCGGCGTATTCGGGACTGTCCCAGAACCGTTTGGCCGCCTCGCGGTCGGGCCATTTGGAGACCACCACCGAAGGCCCTTCGCCGAACCCGCCTTCAAGCCACTCGCCGCCCGGCCCGCGCAGCAGGTATTCGCCGCCGAACTGCTTGATCAATTGTGCGGCCGCCGGGGCGTAGCCGGAAACGAAGGCCTCGCGATCCCTGATGACGGCGGTCACGATCATGTAGGCGGCCATAGGCTCCTATTCCTTCCTAAGCCGGTCGACCACGTCCATGATCGGCGGGTCGTCGGCTTCCATAGCCTCGACCTCCTGCTGGAACCCGCGCATGATGCGGGCGATGTAGGCGCGCGTCGCAAGCCCGCGCTCGTCGGCGGCGTCGCGATCGGGCTTGTAGCTTTCGATATCTGCGCGGGTCAGGGTGCCCTTGGCATCGAGCAGGCGCTCTACCGTGTCCTGCCGCTCGCGCAGGGCGGACACCTCGGCGGCGAGCGCGAAGACGGTCGAATAGAGGCGATCAAGCGCGGGTTCGTCGAAATATTGCGGGCGGCGACCCTTGGCGCGCTTTCCCGACAGGGCGACCCAGTCGAGCTCCTGTCCGTCCTTGTCGCTCATGCGGCCTGCGCCCGAGCGGCGACGCCATCCTTCCACGCGCCGTAGGCGTTCCAGATCGCGGCGCGGCCGAAATCCTCTTCGCCTTCGTCGGGAGACGGCGGAAAGATTTCCGGATCGACCACCGCGCGAACGCTCGCGACGAACTGGTCGTCCTGCGTGAAACCGGCATCGGCCATGACCTGCTTCAAGTCCTGTCCGTGCATGGCGGACCAGAACGGCTCGTTGTTGTTGAAGGCGTCCCAGTCGCGCATGAACTGTTCGAACAGTTGCATATCGTCCGAATATTGCGGCTGTTCGATGTGAAGGGTCAGCCCGCCCGGCTTCAGCACCCGGTGCGCCTCGGCCAGCAGGCGCGGCATCGCCCTGGACGACAGCTCGTGCAGGAACATGGTGGTCTGCACCCAGTCGAACTGTTCGTCCGCCCAGCGCGAGAGATCCTCACCCGATGCCTGGACAAAGCGGATGTTGTCGACGCCCAGCGCCGCCGCGCGCGCTGCGCCATAACGCAGCGATGCCGCGGCGGTGTCGATCGCGATGACCTCCGCATCGGGAAAGGCCTGCGCGATCGGTACGGCGTTGTGCCCCACGGTCGCGCCGATATCCAGGATCCGCTCCGGGGCGAAGCCGGGGTGCTCCTTGCGCAGCCATTCGACCACCGCCTGCCCCCCGCCATCGTTGAGCCCGCCAAGCGCGCCGCCGGTCGTGGCGAAAAGGCCGACATCGTAGTTCGCGCCCACTGTGACGTCGCCCGGCCGTTCCTCAGTGTGATAGCCGCCCGGCTGGCAATGGATGTCGACCGCGGTCTGGTAATGCGGCTGCTCTACGTCAGGATCGAGTTCGAGCATCCCGGAATGCTCGTTGTACTGGCGCGCCATCGCGTCGAGCTCGTCGAGCTGGCGCAGCACCACCTGTCGCCCGAATTGCTGGCGCATCTCCATCGAATTGCGCTTGAGCGCCGACCACGTCCGGTGCCAGCTATCGGCATTCATCGCGTCGCGGATCTCGTAGCGGTGTTCGGGATCGCGCCCGTGCCGCTCGCGAAATTCGGGCAACACGCGCTTTTCGTAGGCGAGCTTGTTGCCCGCACCGATCGGGCCCGACAGGTAGCGGTTGAAGTGGGTAAGGAAATTGAACCGCGCCACTTCGTCGTGCGACGCGCGCGGCATCATCTCGTGCCGGGTCATCGCGGTATAGGGCGGGGGCAGGTCGGAAGCCATCGCGGCACCTTTCGTCGGAAGACAATAGTCGATCGGTCTAATTTGTCCGGACAACTTCGTCCGAACCGGCTTCATCGTCAACGCGCAAGAGCGGTTTTGCGATCCATCGGAACCGCAGCCTTTCTGCGACTTTCCTTGAAAGCGCAGGCCGATAGGGCCAGACTCCATACGACGCACCCCAATCCGGCCCTTGAAGCCGGCGAAAGAGAACAGTCCACGTGACCACGCCAGACGTCCCCGCCACTTCCGCACGCTTCGTCGATCGCGGCGACCTTCGCCTCGCATACCGGCAGGACGAGGAGGAGTGCATCGCGCAGCGGCTCGAACAGGCGGAGGATGCGCGCCAGGTCAGCGAGGAAGCGGCATCCTACGCCGTCGACCTGATCAAGCGTGCGCGTCGGCAAAAGGCGAGCGGGATCGACGCGTTCCTGCAGCAATACGGGCTCGACACCGAAGAAGGCATCGCGCTGATGTGCCTTGCCGAAGCGCTATTGCGCGTGCCCGACGGGCGCACCGCCGACGCGCTGATCCGCGACAAGATCGGCGACATCGACTGGAACGAGCACCTGGGTGAAAGCTCCTCGACCTTCGTCAACGCGGCGACCTTCTCGCTGATGCTGACGGGCGAGGTTCTCGAACGCCCGCAGAACAAGCAGCGCGGCATGGGCACGACGCTGAAGCGGACCGTTAATCGCCTGGGCGAGCCGGTGATCCGCCGGGCCACGCTGCAGGCGATGCGCATCCTTGGCGGCCAGTTCGTTTATGGCCGCGATATCGAGGAAGCGCTGAAACGCGCCCGGTCCGAACGCGCGAAAGGCCTGACCCATTCGTTCGACATGCTGGGCGAGGCGGCGATGACGTTCGAGGATGCGGAGCGCTACCGCGTCGCCTATGCGGGCGCTCTCGACCGGCTGGCGCGAGAGGCGACGGGCGATCTTGGCATGTCGCCGGGCATCTCCGTCAAGCTGTCGGCCCTGCATCCCAAATACGGCTATCTCCACGCCCGCGAAGCGCACGATGCGATCGTCCCGATCGTCCGCGACCTCGCGGCGAAGGCGCGCGACGCGAACATCCACTTCACTATCGACGCGGAAGAGGCCGAGCGGCTCGAGGTCAGCCTCGACATCATCGAGACGCTGATGGCCGACGATGATCTCTTCACCCGCCCCGACGGTTCGCGCTGGGAAGGCTTCGGCCTTGCCATCCAGGCCTACCAGAAGCGCGGGGCGCCCCTGTGCGACTGGATCGCCGCGCTTGCCCGTCGCCACGATCGGCGGCTCTACGTCCGGCTCGTAAAGGGCGCGTACTGGGACAGCGAGATCAAGTGGAGCCAGGTCGGCGGGTTCAAGGACTTCCCGGTCTTCACGCGCAAGATCGCGACCGATGTCTCCTTCCTCGCCTGCGCCGCGCGCCTGTTCGAGCACGACGACGTGCTGTTCTCCGCCTTCGCCACGCACAACGCCTACACCGTCGCGGCGGTGAAGAAGATGTCGGCGGGCAAGCCGTTCGAATACCAGCGCCTGCACGGCATGGGCGAGGAAGTGTTCGAAGCGCTGTGGCAGCGTGAAGGCAACGACAAGACGCCGGTGCGCATCTACGCGCCGACCGGCGGGCACAAGGACCTGCTCGCCTATCTGGTGCGCCGCTTGCTCGAAAACGGAGCGAACACGAGTTTCGTCAATCGCATGGGCGATGCCGATATCCCGGCCGAGGAACTGGTCGGCGATCCGGTCGCCGAGCTTGCGCAGATGGCCCCGCGCCGCAATCCGACGATCCCCTTGCCCAGGGACATTTATGGCGCCGATGAAGGCGGGCGGCTCAACAGCGCCGGGATCGACCTGGCCGATCCGCTCGTCCTGTCGCCACTCCTGTCACGGCTCGATGGCCTGCGCGAACGGCAATGGCGGGCCGAGCCGACCTTTACCGATGCGCTGGCGGGGGAAACCGCCCCGATCACGAAGCCACAGGACCTCAACGTCGAAGTCGGCACCCGCCGCGATGCGACGCAGGCGGAAGTGACCGAAGCGTTCGAACGCGCCGACCGGATCCAGCCCGGCTGGGATGCCCTTGGCGGAGCGCGCCGTGCAGTGCTGCTCGAAGAGGCCGCCGACCTGTTCGAAGAGCATTCGGACGAATTCCTGAGCCTGTGCGAACGCGAAGCGGGCAAGACGCTGCTCGATGGGGTTGCCGAACTGCGCGAAGCGGTGGATTTCCTGCGCTATTACGCGCTCGAAGCGCGCGAACGGTTCGAAGACCCGATGCCCCTGCCCGGCCCGACCGGGGAGGAGAACACCCTCGCCCTCCACGGACGCGGCGTGTTCGCGACGATCTCGCCATGGAACTTCCCGCTGGCGATCTTCACCGGCCAGGTGGCCGCCGCGCTTGCCGCCGGCAACACGGTGATCGCGAAACCGGCCGAGCAAACCCCGCTCGTCGCCGCCTACGCGGTCGACCTGCTGCACGAGGCTGGCGTTCCGCCCGAAGCGCTGCAATTACTGCCGGGGGCGGGCGATGTCGGCCAGATGATCGTTGCCGATCCGCGCCTTGCGGGCATCGCCTTCACCGGCTCGACCGAGACCGCGCAGGCGATCAATCGCGCGCTCGCCGGGCGCGACGGCCCGATCGCCACGCTGATCGCCGAAACCGGCGGCCAAAACGCGATGATCGTCGATTCCTCGGCGCTGCCCGAACAGGTGGTGCGCGATGTCCTCGCCTCCGCTTTCCAGAGCGCGGGCCAGCGCTGCTCGGCCTTGCGGATGCTCTATCTGCAGGACGATATCGCCGATGAGATGATCGAGATGATCCGCGGTGGGTTCCGGGCGCTCAATGTCGGCGATCCGCGCTATCTGTCGACCGATGTCGGCCCGGTGATCGATCCCGACGCGCAGGCCGCGCTCGAACGTCACGTCGCGCGGCGCAAGCAGAACGACCGCATCGTGTGGCGGCGCGAGCTCGACCCCGAACTCGCCTCGGGCTGTTTCGTCGCGCCGACCATCATCGAACTCGACGGCATCCTCGACCTGAAGCGCGAGAATTTCGGGCCTGTCCTGCACATCGCGCGGTTCAAGGGCGGTGAGCTCGAGCAGGTGATGGCGGACATCAACGCGACCGGATACGGCCTCACGCTCGGCCTGCACAGCCGCATCGACGAGACCCGCCGCTTCGTCCAGTCGCGCGCCAAGGTCGGCAACTTCTACGTCAACCGCAACCAGATCGGTGCGATCGTGGGTAGCCAGCCGTTCGGCGGCGAGGGCCTGTCGGGCACCGGCCCCAAGGCGGGTGGTCCGCATTACCTCACCCGCTTCGCGGTCGAGCGTGTCACCTGCGTCGACACCACGGCGGCCGGCGGAAACGCGAGTCTCCTCGCAAGCGGCTAGGAGCGAAACCGCCGGGGGCGATGGCGGCGTCCGGCCGTCCGCTCCCCGGCGCGTCCGCCCACCGCGCTCGGGATAATTGCGCCCGCGCGCTTGCCCTTGTCCGCGCCATCGGCAATCCCGGTGCGCATGGCCATTCTATCCGACAAGTGGATTCGCGAACGGGCGCAAAACGACGGGATGATCGAACCGTTCGTGGAGGCGCAGCGGCGCGAAGGCGTGATCTCCTACGGCCTGTCGTCCTACGGCTACGACGCGCGGGTAGCGGACGAGTTCAAGATCTTCACCAACGTCAATTCCGCCACCGTCGACCCCAAGCGCTTCGACAGCGAAAGCCTGGTCGACCGGCAGACCGACGTGTGCATCATCCCGCCCAATTCCTTCGCGCTCGCCCGCACCGTCGAATACTTCCGCGTGCCCGAGGACGTGCTGGTCATCTGCCTCGGCAAGAGCACCTATGCGCGCTGCGGGATCATCGTGAACGTCACCCCGCTGGAGCCGGGATGGGAAGGTCACGTGACGCTCGAATTCTCCAACACCACGCCGCTGCCCGCCAAGATCTACGCGAATGAGGGCGCGTGCCAGTTCCTGTTCCTCAAGGGCAACGAACGCTGCGAAACCAGCTACAAGGACCGCGCGGGCAAATACATGGGCCAGCGCGGGGTGACTTTGCCCCGGTTGTAGGGCCCAGCCTGTGGCGTTCGGCGAAATGGTGTTTCCAAAGACGCCGCGCGGAAATGGCGGCTTGCGCTCCCGTTGCGGCTGCTGACCTTTGGTGTTTAAAGCGCCGCCGATGACAAAGCCCAAGCACAGCAACATAATCGTTTTTGCAGTCCTCGCCTTCCTGCTTTCCTATGGCCTATCCTTTGGTTTCCAATGGGCCGTGGCAGTTCACCGTTTGCCGATCGAGGGCGCCGCTGCCGACCTGGTCGCAAAGGGGTTGGCGGTTTCCGGTCCGGCGCTCGCGGGACTGACCCTCGTCTGGATATCTCGCCGATCTGCTTGGCGCTGGATAATGGACGACCTGCGCGAAACCCGTTTCGCCTTGTGGTGGCTCGGCATTCCCGTCTTCGCGATGACAATCACGTTGCTGGCGTTCAACCTTGCAGGTGCAGGTGGGTCCGCCTTTCCCGCTCTGCTGGGTCAACTACCCGCTCTGCTTGGCCTTTTTGCTTTTCACGTTCTCGTGGTTGGTCTTCTGGAAGAACTGGGCTGGCGCGGCTGGCTTCTGCGGCGCCTGCTCCTTGTTCGAACCCCTCTGGTCGCAACGCTCATTATCGCTCCCGTCTGGTTCGCCTGGCATCTGCCAAAGCTGCTCTCGGATGGCACTTTCGCCGCTGTCTTCGCGCTCGGAGCGATAGTGAATTCCACAATTCTCACAGCTCTGTGGAGCAGGTTCTCAGGACGGACGGCTCTGTCCGCAATCGCACATGGCAGTTTCAACGCTCCCATTTACTTCATGGCGGATCAGTTCCCCGATGCGGATGCAGTACGAGCGTTCAGCATCGTAGTTTCGATCTATGGCCTGGTGGCCATCGCCATCATCGCATCGAACTGGCGGTGGTGGCTGAAGGACCCGGCAGGAGGAGAGGACGCAAAATTGGCTCCAGCAATTGCCGCGTAGGACCGAGGTCCGATTTCCACCCCAATAGCTGACACGACCCCCGCCCCACACTCGACACCCCTTCCCCAAATTTTCCTACTTCCGTCCGGCGCGCGAGTCCGGGCAGCATGGAAACGCGCCTATGACCGATCCGGAGCCGGTGTCAGCCGCAAAAACCGTTTGGAAAAGTGTCAGGCTGTCAATTCGCCACTCAAGGCGCTGTAATTCCAGGCGAACACATGTCTTTTTTCAGCCTGACACCCTGTCCAAAGTGTCAGGCTGTCCTTGCCGTCACCCGGCGTCGTTTTGACAGGTGGTCCGCGCGGTTTCATGGCTGCGCGTGAAGGAGAGCGAACTCATGGCAACCAGCGAATTCGACATCATCGTCTATGGCGCAACCGGCTATACCGGTCGCCTCGTCGCGGAGCACTTCGTGCGTGAATACGGCGGCGCCAACGATGGTCCCAAATGGGCGATGGCAGGCCGCAACAAGGCGAAGCTGGAGGACGTGCGCACGCTGATCGGCGCGCCCGACGATACGCCGCTGGTGGTCGCCGATGCCGACAGCCGCGAGGCGATGGAAGCGATGGCGAAGCGCGCGAAAGTCGTCATCAGCACGGTCGGCCCCTACCAGCTATATGGCGACGAACTGGTCACGGCCTGTGCGCGCACCGGCACCGACTATGCCGACCTGTGCGGTGAACCGGCCTGGATGGCGGAAAAGATCGCGCAGCATCACGACACCGCAAAGGAAACGGGCGCGCGCATCTGCTTTTCCAGCGGCTTCGATTCCATTCCCTTCGACCTTGGCGTGATGATGGCGCAGGAGGCGGCGAAGGAACGCTTCGGCCAGCCCGCGCCCCGTATCCGCGGCCGTGTGCGGGCGATGCAGGGGACGTTCTCGGGCGGCACGGCGGCGAGCCTCGGCGCCACGATGAAGGCGGCGGCGAAGAACCCCAAGGTGTTCGGCGTCCTGCGCGATCCGTTCGCGCTCACCCCCGGCTTCGAGGGGCCGGACCAGCCATCGGGCATGGTCCCGCAGAACGAAAAGGATCTCGGCAAATGGGCCGCGCCTTTCGTCATGGCGCCGATCAACACGAAGAACGTGCATCGCACCAACTTCCTGCTCGGCCACCCCTATGGCGAGGACTTCCGCTATGACGAGATGGTGCTGACCAGTCCGGGCGAAGCGGGCAAGGCCGCGGCCAATGCGGCGCTCGAAATGATGAAAAACCCGTTCGGCTCGAAGCCGCCCAAGCCCGGCGAGGGACCGACGGAGGACGAGCGCGAGAACGGTTTCTACGACATCGTGTTCGTGGCCGAAGGTCCGGGGGATGCCAGCCTGCATTACGCAGTGAAGGGCCGCTACGATCCCGGCTACGGCTCGACCAGCCGCATGCTGGCCGAAACCGGGATCGCGCTGCTTTCCTGCAAGGCCGAGGGCGGCGTCGGGACCCCCGGCGCGTTCCTCGGCAAGGCGCTCGTCGAACGGCTGCGCGACCACGCCGAACTGACGTTCGAAGTCGAGCCGACGGGGACTTGAACGGGACAGAGGGGGTCCTGAACAGTACCAAAGAGAGTTCTGAGCGGGGTTCGCGAGGGTCCTAGAAGCTCAACCTAACGCTCGCCCGGATATTGCGACCGGGCAGCGGGGCGAAATCCTTGGCGAAGCTGGCATGGCGCCGGCCGGTGACGTCGAACAGGTTCTCGCCCGCCAGCTGGAGCGCGACGGCCGAGTTGTCCTGCAGCGGGCGCCAGGTGAGGTAGGCGTTCACGAAGGTGAAGTCGTCGGTCGGGGTCTCGAACGCGGCGACCTCGTCCTGCTCGGCGAAGTACTGCACCTCGCCCCGCAGGTCGAACGCGCCGGTCTGCGCTTCGAGCGCGCCGAACAGACTGAGCGGAGGGATGCGCGGGACATTGGTGCCATCGTCGAACTCGGCCTCGACGTAGGAGGCACGCACATCGCCGATGAGGCCGAAGCCGTCGGTATCGACCAGCGGAAAGCGGACTTCGCCCTCGACCCCGAAGAACTCGGCATCCTGCTGGAGGAATACGAAGACCGGTAGCTCGTCTTCTTCCTCGCCGGTTTCCTGCAAAAAGATGAAATCGTCGAACCATTGCTTGTAGACCGACACGCCGAACTCCGCCCCGCCGATCGCACCGCGAGCAAAGGCTTCGAGGCCCCATGCGCTCTCGACGGCAAGGTCGGGATCGCCGATCTCGAAAACCTGCGTGGCGATGTGCGGCCCGTTGGCGAACAGCTCTTCGCCTGCCGGCGCGCGTTCGGAGCGCGAACCCGTGACGCCGATACGCACGTCGTCCTCGAACGGTTCGAATACGAGCGAGGCGGCACCGGAGAACAGGTCGAAGTCGCGCTCGATATCGAGCACGCGCGATTCGACGTCGACCATCTCGTAACGCCCCGCGCCTTCCAGCTGGACCGCGCCGAAATCGAGCTCCTGCACGGTGAGCACCGCGAGCTGGGTCGTGTCGTTGGGCGCGACGAAAGCTTCCTCGCCCACCGCCTGGAAATCGCGGAAGCGGTATTGCAGGCCGACCACCCCGCCCGATCGCTGGATCAGCTCGGCGCGCGTCTCGATCGTCTGGGTGTCGAACACCGTCCCGACCTCGGTGCCTTCGAACTCGGTGTGGGTGTAGTCGGAATACCCGCCACGCAATTTCAGCCGGTCGAAGAAGCCACCGCCCAGCGCGATGTTGCCGCGAAAGTCGGCGCGGAACTGTTCGAGGCCGATCGAAACCGTTTCCTCTTCTTCCTCGCCGCCGTGATCCTCGTCGTGATCCTCGCCTTCCTCGCCATGATGGTGGTGGCCGGCACCCGGGCGTCCGATCAGCCCGTAGAAGGTGTCGTAATATCCGACCGAGAAGCCGAAATCGCTTTCGCCGATGATGACGCCCAGTCCGCCGTTCACCGTATAGGTTTCGGTCGAGCTGTTGGGCAGGAACCCGCGCCGGTTGGCCGCCTCGCGCAGCTCTTCGGCTTCGTCGAGCGCGCCTTCGGCTTCCTCTTCTTCGGCATCGGCGAGCAGGTCCGCGCGCAGTTCCGGCGCGACCTGGAAACCGGGGATCTCGACATCGTCGGTGTCGCGGTACGATCCGTCGAAATGCGCGACCACCGTGTCGCTGATAGCGGCATCGACCGACAAGCCGCCGCTCAGGAGATCGCTGACGCTGTCCGCAGCGACCAGCGCATCGACGTGGAATCCACCTTCGGGAACGGAGGCCGGGATGCGACGGTCGATCACGTTGACCACGCCGCCGATGGCCTGGCTCCCGAAGAGGAGCGCTGCGGGTCCGCGTAGAACCTCGATCCGTTCGACGATCAGGGGCTCGATGGCGGTCGCATGGTCGGCCGAGGTGTTTCCGGCATCGGCGGTTCCTACCCCGTCGATCAGCACCCGTACGCGCTCCCCGTCAAGGCCGCGCAGGATCGGGCGGGAAGCGCCGGGTGCGAAACTTGTCGCGGAAACGCCCGGCACCTTCGACAGCACTTCGCCGACCTGACCGGAGAGGTTGCGCTGGATCTCCTCGGGCTCGAGCACGTCCTGCCCGGCGATGAAATCGAGATCCCGCAAACCCTCCGTCGTGATGAGGATGTTGCCGCGCGAGTGCGGATCGTCGGGACGGTTGCGCTCGCGCTCAGCCTCGATCCGGGTCGCGGCCCGCTCCTGCGACGAGGGTTCGGCATCGTTGGCGTCGGAATTTTGCTGGGCGTAGGCCGGGGCGCTGAACGAGAAGGACAGCGCGGTCGCGAGGGCGAGTGAGGAGGCGAATGATTTCATGGTATTTTCCGACAGCGAGTTAATGTGACAACGTAACGCATGTAACTTTGTATCACGCACATACGCAGAGCCACTCGCGGCGCAAGGCCAAACCGGAAAATGTTTCGGATGAAGGCCGGATCGCGCATCGACCTGATGCGAATATGCGACAAATTGCGCACGCCGGGTGCGCATTCGTATGCCACGCTGCCGAGGGGCAACCCGGATCGGCGAATGGAGCGGGCGAGGCGATTCGAACGCCCGACCCCAACCTTGGCAAGGTTGTGCTCTACCCCTGAGCTACGCCCGCTCACTGACGCCTCGCAGGATGCGGCCGCGCCGCGTTCCTGCCGGGGAGGCGGCGCGATTAGCAGCGGCGCCAAATGGCTGCAAGAGGAAAATGGCGGCGCTTCCCTCTGCGCGCGCGGCAGGCTAGGACCGGCAGCGCAATGTTCGGCCCGATAGCCTCGGACGCCTTCGCGCCGCGCACTCTTCACAACATGCCGGTGCATCCCACATGGTGTGCAAACGTCGCACCACGCGGCGCATCGACAGCGGACATACGACAGGAGCTTCAATTGGCCAGCATGGGTCTCAACATCGAAGAACAAAAGGCCGTGGAGCGGTTCCGCAAGGACGTGGTCGACCCTTCCCAGACCAAGCTCGTCATTCTCGATTTCTGGGCCGAATGGTGCGGGCCGTGCAAGGCGTTGACCCCGACGCTTGAAAAGATCGCAGCCGAATACGCCGACAAGGGCGTGATGCTGGCCAAGGTCAATGTTGATGAGGAACAATTCATCGCCAGCCAGTTCCAGGTCCGATCGATCCCCACGGTCTACGCCATGTTCCAAGGCCAGCCGGTCGCCGATCTGACCAGCGCCCGCAGCGAAACGCAGCTCAAGCAGGCGATCGACCAGCTGCTCTCCCAGCTTCCCATCGAAGGCGGCGACAATGCGGGCGCGGGCGGAAACGGCCCGGCTCAGCAGGGGCCTAGCGCTGAAGAGATCGAACAGTTCGTCGCGATGGGCGAAACCGCGCTTTCCGAAGGCGATCCGCAGCGCGCCGCCGGCATCTTTGCGCAGGTTACCGAGTTCGCCCCCGAAAACGCACCCGCCCATGCCGGGCTCGTGCGCGCATTGGTCGCGCTCGACCAGGTCGAAGAGGCGAAGAAGGTGATGCAGGCCGTCGAAGCCGATCCGCGCCTTGCAAGCGCCCCCTCCATCGCGGCGGCGAAGAGCGCAATCGAGCTTGCCGGCACGCAGGTCGACGAAGGCGAGCTCGCATCGCTTCGCAGCACGGCCGAGGCGGAACCGGACAACATGGAGGCGCAGATGGCCTATGCCGAAGCCGCCTTCGCCGCCGGAAAGCGGGACGAGGCAGCCGATACGCTGCTCACCATGATCGAGAAGGATCGCGAGTGGAACGAGGGCGCGGCGCGCGCCAAGCTGCTCCAGATCTTCGAGGCAGTCGGCCTTGAGGACGAATGGGTGGTCGCCACACGTCGCCGTCTATCACGCCTGCTGTTCGGGTGATCGGAGAGGCAATGCCCATACGCCTGTCGATCTTTCCCCTGCCCGGCGCGATCCTGTTTCCGGGCCTGCAATTGCCGCTCCACATCTTCGAACCGCGATACCGCGCGCTGATCGGCGATACGCTGGTGCGCAGCCGCCAGATCGCGATGATCCAGCCCCAGCGCCCGGTCGAAGGCGCGCCGCTCTACCAGGTCGGCTGCATCGGTCGGATCGGCGAGATCGAGGCGATGGACGATGGCCGCTACAACCTCATCCTCGAAGGAGAATCGCGCTTCCGCATGATCCGCGAGCTCGATGTCGCAACCGCCTTTCGCCAGGTCGAAGGCGAACTGATCGAGGACGACGAGAACGAGACGCTCAGCCACGCCCAACGCGGCGGGTTCGAGCAAGAGGCGCGCGAATTCGCCGATGCGCAGGGCTACAGTGTCGACTGGGATTCAGTCGAACGGCTCGACGATCAATCGCTGATCAACGGCGTATCCCAGATCGCCCCGTTCGATCCGGCGTCCAAGCAGGCCCTGCTGGAAGCGCCCAACCTTTCGGCGCGGTGCGAGCTTCTGGTGCAGCTTATGCAGTTCTTCTCCCGCGGCGACGGCGGCGAGGAAATCACCACCCTGCAATAGCCGGTCCGGATCGCCGCTACAGCAGCGCGATCGAGCCTGTGCCTCCATCCGCCACGGCGAACGCGCCGCGCAGGCCGTCGATGACATATTGCGCCGCGAGAGCCGCCAGCAAAACACCCAGAAGGCGCGTGATCACCGCCTCGACCTTGTCGCCCAAAAGGCGGATCAGCGGTCCTGCGGACATCAACGCCGCTGCGGTGATGAGGAGCACGGTGACGAGCGCTGCGAACACCTCGATCGTTTCTCCCGTCGTGTCCGCTTCGTTCATCAGCAGCATGATCGCCGCGATCGCGCCCGGCCCGGCAAGCATCGGCATGGCCATCGGGAACACGGAAACGTCCTCGATCTCGGGATCGGCGTTGATCCTGTCGGCCCTTTCGGTGCGGCGCTGGGTGCGTTTCTCGAACACCATCTCGAAGGCGATGAAGAACAGCATCAGCCCGCCCGCAATACGAAAGCTGTCGAGTTCGATATGAAGCGCGCCCAGGAGCGCTTCGCCGAAAAACGCGAACAGCAGCAATATCGCGGCCGCGATCGCAACGGCGCGCAGGGCCATGCTGCGCGCCTGGACCGGGCTCGCCTCCTTGGTCAGCCCGGCGTAGATCGGTGCGCATCCGGGCGGATCGATCACCACGAACAGGGTGATGAAGGCCGAGATAAAAAGTTCGGGAAGCATCAATGCGCGTCCTTCGGCGCCGGACCGGACGGCCCGCTCATTCCGCTTCGTCCGGCGAAGCCAGCGTCTCTGCAATCGCGCGGACCCATTCGCCCTCGTGATAGTAATCCGCCAGCACGCGCTTCCTGTTGTCAGCCAGATGCTCCCACGCCCAGCGCAAGGTTCCGTCGCGGGAGATTTCCGCGGTCAGGGAGGGCGATTCAAGCGCAGGAGGCGGTGGAACGGCGGCGCCATCGTCCGGGCATCTGGCGACCAATCCGCTTACCGCATCGAGCGCGGTGACGACGATGTCGCCTTCCGCTGGCTCCGGACGCGGCGCAGGCTGCGGATTGTCGAGCCCGGCGACGTCGTAACTCCAGCGGTAGGAATTGTCGCGCTGGCGCTCCCACACGGTGACGTAGTCGCCGACGAGCCCCTCCGGGTCGCGGAAACGCCCCTGGCTGATCGCGAGCGCGCCATCGCAGCTGATCACCACAACGCGCGGCCCCCATTCGCTGGTCGCAGTCGCGTCGCCCGGATCGCGCGCGATCACGGCGAAGGGCACGGGGCCGTTGCGACCGTGAATGACGGCGGCCGGTGTGGCGAAAGCATTTGCAGCGGCAACCCACCCGTCCTCGCGTGCGGTGCGCGCATAGGCAATTTCTGTCGCGACGACATTGCTGGGTTGTGCTTCACCCGGCGCGCCCTGCAGCGCGCGGGCGATGACCGTGTCGGACGGCCCTCGGGGACCGGTGGAACAGGCCGACAGCGCGGTCGCTAGCGCAATCGCGGTGGCAAGGCGGATACTGCGTGAGCGAGCGAAGGTCACAGGCCCTCCGGCACTTCGAGCCCGGCATGGCGGTAGGCAGCGACCACGGTGTTGCGCAGCAGCACCGCGATGGTCATCGGTCCGACACCGCCCGGTACGGGAGTGATGGCGCCCGCGACCTCGCTCGCCTCGTCGAAAGCTACGTCGCCCACCAATCGCCCCTTCTCGCGTCCCGGCTCTGGCGGAAGGCGGTTGATGCCGACATCGATCACGGTCGCACCGTCCTTCAGCCAGTCCTTCCGGATCATCTCGGGCCGCCCGACCGCCGCGACGACGATATCCGCGCGCCGCACCACGTCGGCAAGATCGCGGGTCCGGCTGTGGGCGATGGTGACGGTCGCGTTCGCATCGAGCAGCAATTGCGCCATCGGCTTGCCGACGATGTTGGAACGACCGACCACGACCGCTTCCATCCCCGACAGGTCGCCGAGGCGATCGGTCAGCAGCATCATGCAGCCCATCGGAGTGCATGGGACGAAGCCCGACTGCCCTACGCTCAGGCGCCCGGCATTGATGACGTGAAACCCGTCGACGTCCTTGTCCGGATCGATCGCGGCGATGACAGCCTGCTCGTCGATGCTGTCTGGCAGTGGCAACTGCACCAGGATGCCGTCGACCGTCTCGTCGCGGTTCAGGCGATGTACGAGGTCCAGCAGCGCCGCTTCACTGGTATCGGCGGGCAAACGGTGCTCGAAACTTTCCATGTTGGCGGCGAGGCAGGCCTTGCCCTTCGCTCCGACATAGACCTGGCTCGCCGGATCCTCGCCCACCAGCACCACGGCCAGGCCGGGCTTGCGGTCCGCGGCCTTGGCGAAATCGAGCGCATGCGCGCCGACCCGCTCGCGCAGCCGCGCGGCGAAGGCCTTTCCGTCGATGCGCGTCGCGCTCATGCCGCGGCGGTGATGATGTTGCGCAGCACGATCAGCACGATCTGCAGGGCGACGATGAGGACGAGAGGCGACAGATCGAGCGCGCCGGTCTGCGGCAGGACATTGCGGATCGGTCTCAGCACCGGATCGAGCAACCGATTGATCGATTCATAGACCTGCCGAAGGAAATCGTTCGACGGGCTGATCACGTTGAACGCGAACAACAACCCGATCACGAACTGGATTATGATGAGCATGACGAACACCGACACGAGGAGTTCGACGATCTCGTAAAGCGCGTATAGACCCTGCATGACTGGTTCGGTTCTGCCTTTGTCGAAATGCGCCTCTGCCCGGCGCGGGATCGAATGGTGGGATTGATGATTGCAGGCGTATTAGCCCAGTAACACGCCTATGGCCAGTCCTGCCATATAGTGCCCCGCGCCGTGCGTGCCAGCCTTGCGATGCGTCGTCATGCGCGCACCAGCGTGCCCGCGCCGCGCGCCGTGAAGAATTCGAGCAGCATGGCATGGCCGACGCGCCCGTCGAGGATGACCGCAGCCTCGCACCCCGCTTCGACCGTCAACACGCAGGTTTCCAGCTTGGGCACCATGCCGCCGCTGATCGTGCCCTCCTCGCGGAGCTTAGCAATGTCGGACGGCGTCAGTTCGGGAAGCAGGTTCTTGTCACCATCGAGAACGCCCGCCACGTCGGTCAGCAGGAACAGCCGCGCCGCGCCCAGGGCCGCCGCGATTGCGCCCGCCATCGTGTCGGCGTTGATGTTGTAGGTCTCCCCGTTCTCGCCCGCCGCGATCGGGGCGATGACCGGGATCATTCCGGCGGCCACGGCGGTGTCGATCACGCTCGTATCGAC
>JBARZK010000185.1:0-9929 GCA_049649965.1 Erythrobacter sp. | reverse complement strand
GGACCACCCGCAGGCGGCGGGGCGGGGGTTTGCGGCGCGGACGGAGCTGGTGCAGGAGCGGATTGCTGGCCGCCGTGACCGCCGCCCATCAGGCTGCCGAACGCGGCGATCTGCGCGGGCGATATACCGCCGCCCTGTCCGAGCGACATGTCGCGCGCGACGCGGATCTTGCGGTCGTTATCCTCGACCTCGATTTCCGACAGCCCGGTTTCGCTCAGCAATTCGGCGAGCTCGCGGACCAGCGCAGTGTCGACGTTCATGCCGGATGCGGCCCCGCTTTTCTCGCCGGACTTGGGCTTTTCGTCAGCCATGTTTATCCCTCGTGTGGTTTCGCTGTTGCGTATTGACCCTGCCACCGGCTGGCAAGTGGCAAACCTTGCACAACCGGCAGTTCGAGGGGCGTTTCGTCTAAACTTCCCTTGCCGCCACCTTTTCCAGGGCGATGCGATAGCTGTCGGCGCCGTGGCCTTCGATGGTCAGGGCAGCGGCCATGCCGACATAGGAAAGATGGCGGAAGGGTTCGCGCTGTTTTGGATCGGAGAGATGGACCTCTATAACCGGTGTGGTTATCGCCTTGATCGCATCGAGCAACGCGATCGAGGTGTGCGTATAAGCCGCCGCGTTGAGCAGCACGGCGCGGGCCCCTTCGGCCTGCGCCTCGTGCAGCCAGTCGACCAGCATCCCTTCGTGATTGGTCTGGCGCATGTCTATCGCGAGCCCCAGGTCGCGGGCGCGATCTTCGAGTATTCCCGCGATCTCGTCGAGCGTGGTCGAACCGTAGATTTCCGGTTCGCGCAGGCCGAGCAGATTCAAGTTCGGGCCGTTGAGGACGTAGACGATATTGCTCACCCGCTCCGGATTAGCCGGTGCGCGTCCGATAAGAAAGGGGCGAGACGGCCGACGGGCCGCCCCGCCCGGGCGATCTAGCGTTCGACGCCCCTGACCTTGCCCCACTGGCGCGCAGCAGTATAGCCGAGATAGCCGGTTCCGAAGAGGGCATAGAGCGGCTCCGGCAGACCGCCGAGATAGGCGTTCATGCCCGACGCGATATCGCGAGCAAGCGCCGGGTCGAAGGCGCTCAGGATGCCCATGGGGAGGGCTGCGAGTATCAGGACATACATGACGTAGAGAAAGCTTGGGCGGGCGCGGCTCGTCCACGGATCGCGCGATTCCGCTTCGGCGACGATCGCCCGCAGTCGTGCCTCGATAAGTTGCATTTCATGGGTGCCCTCCAGCGCGAGCAATTCCAGCTTGGCCCGGGCCCGCGCTTCCTTGTCGGGTATGATCTTGTCGATGATGGAGGTGATGGGTCCGATAAGGGACTCGATGATGGCCATGATTGCGCTCCCCGAAAAAAGAGGGCGTGTATTAACCTATGTGGTGATTGTAGGAAAGAAACCTGTCATGCTTGCTAATCGCTTTCGGCGAGCAGCCGTTGGGCCAGGGCAAGGTGCGGTCGGTCGAGCATGTTGCCGTCCAGCGCTACTGCGCCGGCGCCCGGGTTGTCGGCGAATGCTTTCACCACCGCGCGTGCGTGATCGAGTTCCTTTGCGCTTGGGGTGAAGGCGGCGTTTATCGGAGCGACTTGCGCGGGGTGAATTGCCAACATTCCGCGAAAACCTGCGGCTCGAACCTTGGTGGCGCGACGTTCGAGCGCATCCAGATCGCGAAACTCGGGCTGAACCGTCTCGATCGGAGCCACCCCGGCAGCGACAGCGCCAATGAGGCAAAAGCTGCGTGCCATTTCATAGGTGTGGGCGTATTCGCCATCAGGTCCGCGCTGTTCCCGCGACCCGAGTTCGGACGAAAGGTCTTCCGCCCCCCAACTCATCGCAAGCAGCCTTTCGCGTCCCGGATATTCGCCGGCGTATTCACCGGTGCGGTACATTGATGTCGCCGTCTCGGTGACGAGCGCCGCGATCCGCACCGCGCCTTGTTCCAGGCCGTTCGCTGCTTCGAGCGCGGTGAGGTAATGGTGGAGCCGGGTGATGTCGGCGGCGCCTTCGGCCTTGGGCAGAAAAACACCGCCGGGCCGCGCCGGAACGATCGCGGCGAGGTCCTTCACCGCATCGGGCGTGACTAGCGGATTGATGCGGACCCACACACGCGCCTTGTCGTCCGCTCCGTCAAGGGCTTCGACCACCTGGTCGCGCGCTTGCGGCTTGTTTTCGGGCGTGACCGAATCTTCGAGATCAAGGAGCGCGATATCGGCTTCGCTCGCGATCGCCTTGCCGCATTTCTTCGCGCTGTCGCCGGGCGCGAAGAGCCAGCTTCGCAGTTTCATGGTGGGGGTAGATTGGCTGTCGCTCATCGAAGGATCCTTTCGCCGGAGCGACTAAGCTCACGGCGGCGATCCTACAACAGCAACCCGGTTTTCTGCTGTAGGTCCCATGATGAAGCATGCGAGATTATCCGACTGCGCAGCCGATGCGAGTGCAACGCAAACATCTATTAGCGCTGCTTTAATGCTCGAAGACTAAGTCGATCCGATGTCCCGGACAGGCCAGACCGAAACCATGGATTCGTTGCCGGACATCGTGCAGCTCGAGACCAATCTCGAATTCGCCTCATGGCCTTCGAAGGTGAAGGATCTATGGCGCGACACGCATTCCCACCGCATCGCGCGCGATCTTCAGTTTCTTCATGGCCTGGGCCTTCTGACTTGTCTGCTATGCCTCGTGCTCGACGCGCAGGCGGGTGCGCTTCAGCTCGGCCTTGCACTTCGACTGGGGGTGGTCGCGCCGGCGTACCTTTTTGCAATGTGGTTGCTTCGAACCGACAAGCAGCTTGTCCTCCTGGCAGCGGCGATCTTGCCGATCATGCTGTTCGTGGGGGTCGCCGCTTATATCGGCATGCACGCTGAAATAAGCCACCGCGACAATTACGTCATGGCTGCATCGATGCTGGTAAGCACCTGCATCATCCTGTTTCCCCTTCGCTTCCGGGCTACGGCGATCCTCGCCGCTGGCAGCCTAGCTGCGATAGCCGCGCCCGTTGTTCTTGAAGCCGACGATATTGGCTCGCTTTCGAACCTCCTTGTATTTGCGCTTCTTTGCAGCACGCTCCCATTGCTGATCAAACGCAGAAGCGACCATTTGAAGGATGCGAACTTCCTTCTCACCCTTCGGAGCAGGCAGGCGCAAGATGCATTGCTGGCCGCCAATCGCGAACTGGAGAACCTGTCGGATCAGGATCCGCTGACCGGGCTTCTCAACCGTCGAGGCTTCGAGAAACGGTTTCGCAGCGCATTCGAAATGGCGCAGACCTCGGGTGAACCGCTGGCGGTGCTGCTCATGGACCTCGATCACTTCAAGTCGTTCAACGATACGCATGGCCATCAGCTCGGAGACGAGTGTCTGGTTCAGGTGGGTGACCTGCTGAAGGAAGAGATTGCCCGCAATCGTGGCATTTCGGGCCGGTATGGCGGGGAGGAATTCATCGTGGCCCTCACTGGAAGTGGGAGCGCGAACGCCATCAATATCGCAGACAGGGTGCGTAGAAAAATTGCGAATCTTCAGATCCGAAATCCGAACGGCGAGCGCGCCGGCATGACGGCGAGCATTGGCGCCCGGATCGGCCGCGTAGCACATCTCGATCGCGAGCGATTTGTGGAGGATGCCGACGAGGCGCTTTACACAGCGAAAAACGAAGGCAGGAACAGGGTGGTCCTCTTTTCGCGAACCGAAACCCTTTCGACCGAAGAGAAGCCCCTTCGAACGAACTCGCGACGACGATACGAAGCGCGCTCCGCGTCGCGATAAGCATGTGACAGCAGCTAACGGGTCGCGCGCATAGAGCGGCTATCCGATAGGCTGTCATTCGCCTGCTCGGAGCCGATACCGACCCGTTCGTATTCAAGGATGTTTCCACTGGTCGGGAAGACAGGATTCGAACCTGCGACCCCCACACCCCCAGTGTGATGCGCTACCAGGCTGCGCTACTTCCCGTATCCAGTGGAGGCGCGCCGTATAGGCAGGCCGGGCAGGGGATGCAAGCCGGTTGGTTGGCTCCCAGCCGAACGGACGTGATCGAGACGCGGGAACCGATTGCACAGCTGTGAATTGCGGGCCGCTTGCTTTGCTGCTAGGCGCGCCCACCTGTCCGAATGGCAAGGACGGCTCGGGCATCGTTTTGTAGGAGGTGCCGTCCGGCGCCTTGCATTCGCAATCGAACCAATAGCGGGTTTTTACGAGTATGTTGTACCTCATCGCCGCCGCCGGGGCAGGCGCGGCCGAAGCGCCTCCGGCATGGATTCAATGGCTGCCCATCCTCGGGATGGTGGTGATATTCTGGTTCCTGATCATTCGCCCCCAGATGAAGCGGCAGAAGGAACATCAGGCAAAGGTCTCGAACCTGAAGAAAGGCGACCAGGTCGTCACTCAGGGCGGCCTTGTCGGCAAGGTCATCAAGGTGGACGACACATATGCCGAGATCGAACTGGCGCAGGGCGTTCGGGTGAAGGCGGTGAAGCAGACCATTGCCGATCTTCTGCCCCCCGGCGGCAAACCCGCAAACGACTGAGCGCGCTTGGCGCTTCGCTCGCACAAACCGAAACGAACTGACGAATTGAGCGGCAATGCTTGAAGTTCCTCTCTGGAAAAAGATCTCCCTCTGGTTCGTAACGCTGGCACTGTCGGCGGCGGCCATCCCTTCGCTCGTCGCTCCGTTCATCGATGACGGTTCGGCCCCGACCGCTGTGGAAACCCCTGTCGATCCTGAGGATGGCGAAGATCCGGTTTCCGCGCAGGCGCCCTCCGAAGCCGGCGAAGGTGAGGAAGACGAAAGCTCGCTGCCGCAGGTCAATCTTGGTCTGGACTTGGCGGGCGGATCGCACCTCCTGCTCGAGGCGGACCCAGCCGACGTCGCGCAGCAGCGCCTTGAAAACCTCGAGGAGGCGGTCGAGGCCGAGCTCGAGGGAGCGGAGCCGGAGATCGAGACGGGCGATACATCGCTTTCAGACGGGCAGCTGTCGTTCCTGCTCGACAGTTCAGCCGATATCGACCGCGCGCGCGCCGTGCTCGAGCCACTGATGATGGGCGAAGGCAACCGGCGCGAATGGGATTTGTCGGTGGTCGACGGGCAGCGCATCGTCCTCACACCGACCGAAAGTGGTGTCGCGACCGCGCTCAACACCGCGATGGAAGGGGCGGTCGACGTTGTACGCCGCCGGATCGACGCACTTGGCACACGCGAGCCGACCATCATCCGGCAGGGCGAGAACCGCATCGTGGTGCAAGTGCCGGGTCTCGAAGATCCACAGGCTCTGAAGGATTTGCTCGGTCAGACAGCGGAGCTCGAGTTCAAGCTGGTCGATGCCGATGCCCTGCCGACCGACGTGCAAGCGGGCGTCGCCCCTCCGGGAAGTCAGATATTCCCCTATGCCGAGGAATCCAATTTCGCGGGCGGGTTCGAAGCTGTCGAACGGCTGGGCGGAATTCGTGGTGACTCTCTCGTCGCTGCGCGGGCCGGCGTGGACCAGCGCAACAACGAGAACATCGTCTCGATCCAGTTCGACCAGCAGGGTGGACAACGGTTCGCACAGCTCAGCACGAACAACGTCGACGAACGGTTCGCCATAATCCTCGATGGCGAGATTATTTCCGCTCCGGTCTTCAACGAGCCGATCCTCGGCGGCGCGGCTCAGATTTCCGGCAACTTCACCGCCGATAGCGCCAACCAGCTGGCGATCCAGCTGCAATCGGGCGCTCTGCCGGTGCCACTGACCGTCATCGAGGAGCGCACAGTGAGCGCTGAGCTGGGCGCGGATTCGATCCGCCGCGGCTTGATCGCGATGCTGATCGGCAGCCTGGCAGTTATCGCGCTGATGATCGCGACCTATGGGCGCTTCGGCATCTATGCGACGATCGCGCTGGTGTTCAACGTGCTGATCCTGCTCGGCATCATGGCGATCGGAGCATTCACCCTGACCCTTCCAGGTATTGCCGGTTTCGTGCTGACGGTGGGTGCGGCAGTCGACGCCAACGTCCTCATCAATGAGCGCATCCGCGAAGAGCGCAAGCGCGGACGGCGCGTCGTCACGGCAGTCGAAAACGGGTACAAGGAGGCGAGTAGGGCGATCTACGACGCCAACATCACCAACTTCATCGCGGGCGGCCTGCTGTTCCTGTTCGGAACGGGGCCGGTCCGCGGGTTCGCGGTCGTCCTCGTGATCGGCCTTGTCACCTCGGTCTTCACCGCGCTGATGCTGACCCGGATGTGGGTGGCGGGCTACCTGCGTGCCAAGCGTCCGCGCGACCTCAACATCTGACGAAGGGAAACGGGAAATGAAACTGCTCAAGCTCGTGCCCGATGACACGAACATCAATTTTCTCAAACTGAGGATTCCCTTCTTCATTCTCAGCCTGGTGCTGATCTTCGGCAGCTGGGCAGCAGTGCTGACGCAAGGGCTAAACTACGGCGTCGATTTCGCCGGCGGACAGGAAGTGCGCCTTACCTTCGAACAGCGCGATCAGGCGCCGGTGGGTGAATTGCGCAGCCTGGTCGGCGATCTGGGTTACGGTTCCCCGGTCGTACAGGAATTCGGTGCGGCCAACGCCGTGTCGATCCGCGTGCCTCTGCCCGAAGAGGTCGAAGCAACGCCCGGCGCCGCGACGCGGATCGGAAATGAGGTAATCACTGCGATCGAGGCAGAATATCCCGGCGTGCGCACCGATGGAAACGAGACGGTGTCTGGCAAGGTCGCCAGCGAATTCCGCGAAAGTGCGGTGCTGGCTCTGGCGTTGGCGATGCTGGGGGTCGCGCTCTACATTTGGGTGCGTTTCGAGTGGCAGTTCGGCGTGGGGGCGCTTTTTGCGCTGTTCCACGATGTCTCGGTGACGCTCGGAATGTTCGCGCTGTTCCAGCTCGAATTCTCGCTCCAGATCATCGCCGCGATCCTGGCCGTAATCGGGTATTCGCTAAACGACACCATCGTGGTCTACGATCGCATTCGTGAGAACCTGAAAAAGTTTCGCAAGATGCCGCTACCCGAACTGCTCGATCTGTCGGTGAACGAAACGCTGGCGCGTACCGTCATGACGTCGCTGACGCTTCTGGTCGCGCTGCTGCCGCTCCTGCTGTTTGGCCCGGCGAGCCTGTTCGGGCTGATTGCGGCCATCACGGCGGGACTGTTCATCGGGACCTATTCGAGCGTCTATCTCGCGGCGCCGATGCTGATCTGGATGGGAGTGACGTCGGACAGCTTCGTCCCTCGCGAGACGGAGGCCGATCGCCAGGAAAAGAAAGCGCTCGGCCAGCTTTAGCTGACCCGGCCTGCGCGCGCGGTGAGCCGGTCGTAATGTGCGGCTAGCTCCGCAGCGTGCCGGTCCCAGCTGAACCGTGCCGCGCGCGCTGCGACGTGGCGGCGAAGCGGGGGGTCGTTCAGCACCGAATTGACCCCTGCTGCGACGCTTTCCGGATCGCGCGACACCAATCGCCCCGCGATATCGTCGACGATCACCTCGCGCGCCCCGCCCGTGTCGGAGGTGATCACCGGTGTTCCGCAGGCAAGCGCCTCGACCCATGGGTTGGCGAGCCCTTCATTTGCTGTGGGCAAAACCATCGCGTCTGACGCCGACAGCACGAGCGGCAGCATGTCGTGATCGAGCGCACCGACAAAATGGACGCGGCTCGCAAGGTCGAGATCTGCGGCTAGCGATCGCAAATGCGCCTCGTCCTCGCCTTCCCCGCTGACGATCAACTGCGCGCCTTCGATCCCCGCCAGCGCGGCGATGGCGATGTCCTGTCCCTTGCGCTCCGCCAGCTCGCCGACACAGGCGAGCAGCGGGGTATTGTCGGGGATCGTGAAGCCCAAGGCCTTGGCCAATTGCGCACGCAGTCGGTCATGGTCGAGTGGGCGGAAGCGGTCGCGGTCGAGTCCGGTCAGGTGCACGGCTATCCGACTTCGATCCATGCCAAGAGCCACCATGCGCCGCTTGAGCGCTTCGCTCACGGCCAGCATGCCCGACGCGCGCCGCGCGGCTTCGACCATCTGATCGCGCGCGAAATCGACCTTTCCCCAGTCGTCGATATCGTTGCCACGTGCCTTGATCGATAGGGGAACCCCGATTTGTCTGGCGATACCGGCCGCGGCGGGACCGTCGGGATAGAAGGACTGCGCAGCAATCAAACTGACGGGCGCTTCGGCATGCAGTTTCCTGATAACCGCAAGAGTGGCTCTCGCGATCGCGGCTGTATCGCGCCGTCCGCCGAGTTTGGGCACGAGAGTGTAGTGCGGGCGATGGACGGTTATCGATCCGCTGTCGTCCACGGGATCGAGATGCGCGAGTTCGCGGGTTTTTCCAAGCGCGATCGGCGGAATGCCGATCGGATTGACGACGCTGACGCGCCAGCCGGCTTCGCTCCGCCGCGCAAGGGATTCGAGCGAGCGCGCGACAAAACCGCCGCGGTCCGGGTAGATCGGGTTGGGGTAAAAAGTGCTTAGAGCCACGACGTGCTTCACGGCTCCACTTTCCGCGACGTAGGCCAGCAGATCCTGCACAAACGTGTTGGTATCGAACCGGTGGAGACGACACACATCGGAACCACCTCGCCTCCTAGAGCGCCCGCACCAGCATGGCCGCGACCGCAATCCATGGGGGATTGTCGATAACCTGCTGCTTCTGGCCACTTTGCGGAGGAAGGATACCGATCAGCGAGCCCTTGCGGTCGATCAGGCGCCCGAACGCAAAGCGCCCACCCGGCCGCGGGACGAGGCAGTCGCGATTTATGGCACCACCAGCATCTGCGGGATCGATCCGTCGCAGCCAGACCGTGTCCCCGATCCGGTATTCACCCATCGGTGCGGTGACCTCCACGACGAGCATAGCGGTCTGATCTCCGGCTCCATCGGCAACCTTCTCCGATCCATGGCGCACCGCGATCTCGGTCGGGAGCACAGCCTCGCGCGGGGTGGCGAGCGCCTGCGGTTCGTTCGCGCCAAGTTCTGCAACGATACGCGCGCGCTCTTTCTGTTCGGATGCGACGAGGACCTGTGGATCGACCCCCATCGCGTCGCCGATGCGGTCCATCCAGTTGATCGAGAGCGTACGGGTGCCGGTCTCAAGCCGACCGATGGTCTGCGCCGTCGTCGGCGGGTCGCACGCGGCGGCGAGATCGGCGAGCGTCAGCCCCTTCGCCTTGCGAATTTCCCGGATGCGATTGATCACGCGATGCCCCCTTGGAAAGCGAATTCGCCCCATCTCGTTTGAACCAGATAGGTTTTTACTTTCCTACACTCTGCCGTCTTTGGCAACCCCGTGGCTACAACGCGGACGACCGTGTCCGCCACACGGGAGATACATGAATGGCGCGCTACCTCATCGAACGCGAACTCACGAGCGAAGGACCACGCCGCGCGGGTACGGCAAAAGGCAAGAGGCGCACGGTAACGGTCAATACCGGCGAATCGCCTATCGCCTGGCTGCATTCGCGCGGACACCTCGATGATCGCCTGTTCGAGGCAGGCGAAGCCATGCGCCGCGATTACGAACGCGCGCAATTGTCCGCCAATGTCACCATGCGGTGGGACCCGGTCAGGATAAAGACGACCGGTGACACCGGTCTGACGGCGGGCGAGAAACAGATCGCGGCGAAGACCCGCTTCGACGGAGCGCTTGCCGCTGCGGGTAGCGGTCTGGAGGATATCTTGTGGCGTGTCGTGTGCGCGGGCGAGGGGGTGCCGGAAGCTGAAAAGAGCCTCGGCTGGCCCGCCCGCAGCGGCAAGCTGGTACTGAAGCTGGCTCTCGACCGAGTAGCCGATTTCTACCGGATCGGATGAGGTTCGGGCTTGGCCTTCGTCGGGTCGCGCGAATAGCGGTCAGGCAGCGATCCGGTGTTCGATGGTACGGCGAAGCATGGGCACGATTTCATCTTCGAACCAAGGATGCTTGCCCATCCAGATCCGCGAACGCCATGCGGGGTGGGGCAGG